>JBCCCX010000211.1:0-5922 GCA_039033275.1 Pseudomonadota bacterium
ACCGGACTGGGTGCCGGGACGGGCCAAGCCGAACTTCAAGCACCTGACCGATTACGTTCCCTACGCGCTCGTCGGCGTGATCAGCCCGTGGAACTTTCCGATCACCCTGTCCTTCATCGACGCCGTCCAGGCGCTCATGGCCGGGTCGTGCGTGCTCATCAAGCCGAGCGAAGTGACGCCACGTTTCGCAGACGCGCTCGCTCCCGTCATCGCGGACGCCGACCTGTCGGACATCATCGCCTTCACCCAGGGAGACGGCGCGACGGGCGCGGCGATCATGCCGAACGTGGACTGCGTCTGCTTTACCGGCAGCGTGGCGACCGGACGCAAGGTGGCCGTCGCGGCGGCCGAGAACCTGATCCCCGCGAACCTCGAACTCGGAGGGAAGGACCCCATGATCGTGACCGCTTCGGCGGACATGGACAAGGCGACGACGCTCGCTTTGCGGGCCTCCGTACTGGCGACGGGGCAGGCCTGCCAGAGCATCGAGCGCATCTATGCTCCGCGAAACGACTACGATAGCTTTGTCGCGCAACTCACTGATAAAGCGAAAGATATAAGTCTCAATTTTCCCGATATAAGTTTAGGTGATATCGGGCCTTTCATCTTTTCCAAGCAAGCCGACATCGTCGCGGGCCAGATCGAGGACGCGAAAGCCAAAGGTGCGACCGTGCTGACCGGTGGCGTCGTGGAGCGCCATGGCGGGGGCTTCTGGATGGCCCCGACGGTCATACGCGACGTCACGCACGCGATGGACATCATGCGCGAGGAGACGTTCGGGCCGGTCATTCCCGTCATGGCCTACGACACGGTAGGCGAGGCGATCGCGCTAACCAACGACACGGCGTTCGGTCTGTCCGGGGCGGTCTTCGCGGGCTCTATCGAGGAGGCGCATGAGATCGGCCAGCATATCGAGGCGGGCGCGATAAGCCTGATGGACGGCGCGTTGACCGGACAGTATTTCGAAGCGCCCAAGCAGAGCTTCAAGGCGTCGGGCCTCGGCGGTTCTCGCATGGGCGCGGACGGCTTCCGTCGCTTCTTCCGCCAGAAGAGCTACATCGCCAATACGGTCTGCCCGCTGACCATTCAGGACTTTTCGGAAAACGCATGATGGACAACCTTCCTGTCAAACGCCTCGCCCACGACATCGTCCAGCTGACCTTGTCGCAGCCGTCGCGACGCAACGCGGTCAACGCCGCCATGTGGGCCGCCCTGCCGGACGTGCTGGCCGACATCCGCAAGACCGACCCGAAGGTCCTGATCGTCACCGGCGCCGGAGACCATTTCGCATCCGGCGCAGACATTTCGGAATTCGAGACGCTCTACTCCACGCCGGACAGCAGCGCAGCGATCAGCACGGACATTTCCAGCGCCATGGCCGCACTGGCCACGTTCCCCGTTCCGACCATTGCGCGCATCCAAGGGGCCTGTGTTGGCGGCGGCCTCGGGTTGGCGCTGTGCTGCGACCTGCGCTTTTGCGACACGAGCGCCAAATTCGCCATCACCCCGGCCAAGCTCGGCCTCGTCTACCCTTTCGCGGACGTGGTCCGGCTGATCGACGCGGTCGGGACGATGAATGCCAAGGATCTGCTCTTTTCCGCACGTCTGGTTGGCGCGGTAGAAGCGCAATCCATGGGACTGGCTCATCTGTTCGAGGATCATCTGGACGATTTCGTGCTGGAGCGCGCTCACGCGATCGCCGACCAGTCAGGCCAGAGCGCCCGCGTGATGAAAAAGATGTTCCGCGAATTTACCCAAGGACAGCGCCAGGACGATGAGGAAACGGTGCGCTGGTTTCTCGAAGGCTTCGCCAGCGACGACTTCAAGGAAGGTTATACGGCATTCCTGGAAAAGCGCGCGCCGGAGTTCTGATCCCTTAGTTTTCTGGTGCAACTGGATCGGTGATGCGGCCCATGAAGACGATGGCCCCGGTCACGTCGTCGCGCAGCAGCATCAGGAAGGGCCGGTCGATGTGGAATGGCAGGGGTTTGGGTTGAGGCGGACTCGCGCTCGTCCTGACGATAACGATGGCAGTCGCAGCCGCCGCTTCCGTGCCTCTTTCGTTCACGTCGAGGAAGACCTGCTGGATGATGCGGGACACGGCCGCGCGGCGGTCATCCGTCATACGCGATAGGTCGGCGCGTGCGGGCAGGATGACATCTGACAGGCCGATGGCTTCCAGCGGCTCGGCGAGCCTGTAGCGCGCCTCCAGCGAGAATTTCGGCAGGCGAAGATCGACGCGGACCGGCTCGGCTGCCTCCAACGCTTCCAGATGCGCTTCAATGCGCGCTGCGTCCATTTCGCGGTCCAGTCCAGCCAGGCCATCCGCCTCATCGGGCAATATGACGATCATGGACATATCGTTGGCGTAGGGAATGCGCAGTGCGCCAGCTCCGCCTACTCCGGTCTCGGTGCGAGCCAGCGCGTAACGTCCGACGCGCTGCATCATGGCGCGCGGCTCGGTGCGCTTGCCAGCAACCCGGAAGTCGCGCGGCTGCGTGTCACTTTCGGAGAAGATGTCGCGCCAATGGGCCATCATATACACAGTGTTGACGAGCACGGCGGCCGTGTCCGGCGTAACGTCGCTTTCGCCCAACAGGTCCCGGATGCGATCGCGGGTCCGCGCCTCCACCCAGCCATTGATGGTTTCGCGCGACCCTGCCGGATCGGCCTCGAAGTCCAGACGCGACGGCGCGGCGCCGTAATGGCGTTCGACCGTCGCCAGATAGTCGGGCTTGAGCTCGAACGTCTCGTCCACCCAGAGGCTGTTGTTGACCGCCAGTATTTGCGGATCGGCGGCATGGTCGGGCATGTGCTGTGCGTTCGGGTCCTCCAAGGTGCGGTTCGCATCTTCGGCCAACCGTGCCAGATCGGCATGCACATCCCCTTCGGGATAGTGGAACACGCGCGCGATACTGTCGCGCGTCTTACCATCCGCTCCGGCGTAGAGCATTCCCATCGCCGTGGAGAGGCTCAACGGGGAGATGAAGACATTGCCGGAATGACCGCGTGACAATTCCGACAACAGGGCCGCGCCAAGCCGCGTATTGGCCGTTACCACGTCTGGCGCGGGGTCGGGCATGGCGGCTTCCAAGGGATCGGACGCCGGGTTTGGCACTGGCAGTTCCGCCTCAGCCGGGGGCATGGGCAGATCACTCGGGGCAGGACGATCCACAGAACTCGTACAGGCCATGAGCGCAAGGGCAGAAAGCGGGATCAGATATCGCATGGAAAGCGAACGGTTGCTGTGCCGCCCGGTTCCTCCTGTCTGACGACGCGAAGGCGCAGCGGTCTTGCCCGACCTCTTTGCATCCGGCACATTCGCCATGAAAAGGGGAGACAGAGATGCAACGACTCGCAAGCGGCCTGTTCGCGGCCATTCTGCTGACGGCTTGCGGCGAAAGCGTGGCTTCCGATGTGCCCGCCGCAACGCACGATCTCGAACGCCCCGGCCATATCGTCGGCTTCGTGAGCGAGGACGGGCTGGACGTCGTCAGCATCGCTGGCGCGGCGGACATCGAACAGGGTCGCCCAATCACACCCGACACGGTTTTCCACATCGCCTCGCTGTCGAAGCAGATCACGGCTGCCGCGCTGGCCCATGCCATTCTCGAAGGCCACGTTTCGCTGGACGACCCCGTCTCCAAACATGTGCCCGAAACGGCCAAATATGGTGACGCACTCACCGTCGCCCATCTCATCTACATGACTAGCGGGCTGACGGAATATACGGCCGTGCCGCGCAAAGGCGGGCAGCCTTGGGTGACGTTTCATTATTTCACAGTGGACGACGCGCTCAAGGCGAGCCTTTCGGTCGATGCGCTGAAGTTCCAGCCGGGAACGTCTTGGGACTATTCCAACACCAATTACATGCTGATCGCGAAGATCGTGGAAGCGGCCTACGGCCGGGCCTTCGCCGATACCGTCGAGGACAAGCTCTTTGCACCGCTAGGCATGAAGGCGTCGCTCATCCACGACGATGTCACGCAGATCGTCCCCGACCGTGCCAATGCCTATATCGCCCGCAGCGCCGACACGCTGCGCGCCTTGCGTGACGGCGCGGCGATACAAGCGCGGGACGGCGAAGGGCTGGTACAAATCCGCCGCAACGCGCCGCACTATGGCGGCAGCGGCGTGATGACCAGCATGGCCGACTGGGCGCTCTGGCTGGAGGAGATGCTGACGCGCAAGACATTCGGCCAGGATTTCTGGGCGCTGATGGAGCGAACCCAGAGCTTCGATCACGACAAAACCAATGATGCGTTCGGCCTGGTTCACGGGCGCATCGGGGAACGGGACACGCTCTGGTACGCCGGGGGAGACATCGACGCGTCGAGCTACATGATCGCTGTGCCATCGGAGCGGGTCGCCATCGCCTGCTTCGCCAACGACCCGTCGGATCCGTGCCAGGACAGGGTCACAGACGCGTTGAAAGAACATTTCGGAACGCGTTGAGGTCGCTTCGATCAAGAGGGGCTAGGTCCGCGCCCCGAACTCAGCCTCAACGCGCACGTCGGCCATCATCAGAATTCAGACGCTCATCCCGGGGCTCAGGACAATTTCGAGGTGAACGCCCTCACCGTCGCCACAAGGTCCGCTTCACGCCCTCTTGGCCCGACGATTTGCGCACTGGCCGGCAGGCCGCGGCGGTCCCGTCCCAACGGGAACGCGATGGCAGGACGATCCGCGAGGTTGGCGAAAGCGGTGAAGTCGGCCTGGTTGGCGGGTACGGGATTGCCGAAGCGGAACGCCGTCTGGGGTGCCGTGGGCATGAGTACGAAGTCGGGGAAGTCGGCCTCGCGCAGCGTCTGGATATGGGCGTAGGCCGCGTCGATACGCGCCTGCGGGAGATCGCGACCATATTCCAGCATGCCGCGGAAGAAGTCGGAGAAGCCCTCCGGCTTGCTCTTCAACCGCCTTTCATGCGCGGCGTAGCCTTCCACTTCGGACAGGGTCAACCCGGCGCGGCGCGACCGGCCATAGGCGTATGGGTCTAGCGTCGCCGTCGGCAGGCCATCCGCCACTTCTGCAAATTCATCCGCAACAAATGGCTCGACCTCGACCGCATCGCCCCAATCGAGTGCGATCACCTCTCCAGCCGTCCCGCCCGACAGGTCCCGGTCCATGATGATCTGCATGACCTCGACGCAAGCGTCCAAGGACGGCGCGTGGACGCCGACCGTGTCGAGCGTGGGCGACAGAGGCACCACGCCTTGCAGCATGTCTTCGGAATGGCTCGGCTTGAAACCCCACAGACCGCAATAGGCGGACGGGATGCGCACGCTGCCCATCGTGTCCGTGCCCAGCGCCGCCTCGCAAAATCCTGCGGCCACGGCCGCGGCCGATCCGCCGGAGGAGCCGCCTGGCGTATAGCCGTCCAACAATGGGTTCATCGTCTTGCCGAACCACGGATTGTCGGTCTGCGCGCCCAGCGCGCCCTCCTCCATGTTCAACGTGCCGACCAGCAACGCACCGGCTGCCTTGAGGCGCTCCACGACCAATGCGTCCTCGTCCGCCTTGCGCGAGGCGTAAGCCTTGATACCGGCGTGCCAGAATTTGCCTGCGACGGCGATGTTCGCCTTCACGCCGATCGGCATGCCGTCGATGGGCGATAAAGTTTTGCCGTCCTCGGCCCGCATGTCGCTATCGGCCATTTCGGGGATTGCGAGGTCGTTATAGGCGTCGATGACCGCATTGATGCGCGGGTTTTCAGCCTTCATGGCTTCGTAGGCGGCTTCGAGGCGGGATTGGGCGGACCATGGCGACGCCGGTACAATTTGGGGTGAGGAATACAAGGGCGTTCCGCTTGCGTCGCCCGAAGGCTTAGGCAAGCGGCGCAGCTTGCTGTTCGCGGGCCTCACAGCTCCACGCAATATCGCAGAGCGTGACGGTCTGCCCTTTGACGTCACGGATCCGCGCATA
>JBCCCX010000212.1:0-5908 GCA_039033275.1 Pseudomonadota bacterium
CACGGTCCGGGCCTCGGACCGGCGGGCGCAGTTCGTGGGGCTCGATGCCTATGTGGACGCCGGCGGTGCCATTCTCCGGGACCTGTTCCAGACCGACCAGTGCACCACGGACCCTATTGAGAAGCTCGGTCAGAACCGCGCACCCTCGGCGGCGAGGCATTTGCCCACGGCGTCATAGAAGGACAGAGGTCTGAGCAGGACACCCGGCGCACGAGGGGTGAGCTGCCGGGCCGGCGGCGCCTTGCGATGTGCCGGATCGATCCAGCGCTGGTTCTTTCCCTCGAGAACTGGATGTCGGGCGATCAGCACGCCCTCCTCGAAGAGCCGAACCTCGTCTGTATGGTTCTGGACCTCCACGACACGTCTCCGGGTCGTATCTGGGACGCTGTAGGAATTGCCGTCGACCGAGATCATGCCGTCATGGCTGACCCGTCGCTCGATCTTTGCCCGGTAGGGCATTGCGAAGCAATGTCCCGAAAGGGGGCTATGACCCAGGACGATCGGGAACAGCCAGACCTTGTGGGTGATGCCGGGTTCGTCGGTGAACGAGACGTTGAACTCGGCGAAGTCCACGTGCGCCTGCCGGCCCGGCGGCGTCTCGGAGCGGCGCTCGAACGGTGCGCGCGCCGGCGGGCGGACGTCGCGAAGGAAATCGGTAACAGCCGTCTAGCCGCCTTCGTAGCCCATGTCCCGGATCTCTCGCAGCAGCCGGGCACCGCTGAGATCGGGGAAGGTAGGACACGCTCGCGCAGATAGGTCTCGTAGGGGTCTGTTCCCCGTCAGTGACCGTGAGACAGATTGGTTGTTTCGTTTAGGGAGGATTTCTGGCTCATCGTAACCGCCAAGGAGTGAAGATGAGCAAGAAATCCGGGCCGCATGAGACGGCCGAAAAACATGTGAAGGAGATCAAGGGGCGCACGCGCCGGAAGTTCTCCGCCGAAGAGAAGATACGCATCGTGCTGGAGGGTCTGCGCGGCGAGTATTCCATCGCTGAGCTGTGCCGACGTGAGGGCATCGCCCAGGGGCTCTACTACACTTGGTCGAAGGAGTTCCTGGGTGAGGCGTGCGCCGCCACGGGTTCGAGGCCACGCCGAACGGCAAACGGCGGCTCTCGGGCGACACGGAACGCCAGGCGACAACCGGCGAGGTTACTGGCCTGAAGCGTGAGATGCGCGATCTGAAAGAGGTCGTTGGTGACCTCACCCTGGAGAACCGCGTTCTGAAAAAAAGCGTGACAGGGGGTCGCCATTGGTTGCGCCACTGGTCCGAGCGACCATTGGCGACGAGGATACCGAATGAGATATCCGGCCTCCGAAAAGCTCGAAATCATCCGACTGGTCGAAGGCTCGCACCAGTCGGTCAAGCGCACGCTGGAACAGATCGGCGTGTCGCGGCCGACCTTTTACCGATGGTATGACCTCTACCGCCGGTTCGGCGAAAGCGGCCTGCAAGACAGGCACGGCGGCCCAGGCCGGGTTTGGAACCGCATTCCGGAAGAGGTCCGCGAGCAGGTGATCGAGATGGCCCTTGATGACGCGGAGCTGTCGCCAAGGGAACTGGCCACAAAGTTCACCGATGAGCACCGTTACTTCGTCTCTGAAGCCAGTGTTTACAGGTTTTTGAAGGGTGAGCCATTGATGCGCCATTGGTTCAAGCACAATGGCGAACGACCTGATCCCCAGCCCCGCCTACATCGTCATGTCAGCCGCCCCCTCTCGGCAGATTGCTTTGCAATCGCCTGCCGGGCAACGGAAGAGTTCACGGACAAAACCACCGCGCCGAACCAGCTCTGGCAGACCGATTTCACCTATCTCAAGGTGATCGGCTGGGGCTGGTTCTATCTTTTGACCGTGCTCGACGACTTCTCGCGCTACATCATTGCCTGGAAACTCTGCACAGGTATGGCCGCCTGCGATGACGAGACCCTGTTCGCCATTGGTTCAAGAACAATGGTCGAGTGACACGCTCGACCTGGCGCTGGAAGCCTCAGGGCTCGAACAGGCGCGGGTCGTCCATCGCCCGCGTCTGCTCTCCGATAACGGACCGTCCTACATCTCCGGCGATCTGGCTGAGCACCTCGAAGACAAAGGCATGACGCACACGCGTGGCGCGCCTTATCATCCGCAGACACAGGACAAAATCGAGCGCTGGCACCAGACGCTCAAGACCCGGATCCTGCTGGAAAACTACGTCCTGCCGGGAGACCTCGAGGCTCAGATCGACGCGTTCGTCGGTCACTACAATCACCGGCGCTACCATGAGAGCCTGAAAAACCTCACCCCCGACGTTTACACCGGGCGCGGCCAAACCATCCTGCTCGAGCGAGAAAAGATCAAAAGGAGGACCATGAAACAAAGGCGATTGCAGCACGCCCAATCGGCTGCATAACTGAAGACTAGATGAGCCAGTCCCTCCTTACGTCAGGCCGCCATCTGTCTCAAAATACCTGACGACGGACATGCGATGAGCAAGCGGCTCGCTGCCATGCGGGTTCTCCTGCGCGGCGAGCTCTTCACCCGGACGGGACGGGCGTGCGCCCCACGGAGCGGGCGATTGAACTCGCCGAGCCAGTGCGCGCCTCCCTCGCGACGCTGGAAGCCGCCCTGGATGGGCACCGGGCCTTCCGCCCTGAACGGGCGGAGCGCATATTCCGCGTAGCGACGACCGACCACATCGCGGCGGTCCTGTTGCCGCCGCTGATGGCCGAACTCGGCCGCGTTGCTCCAAGTGTTACACTGTCGGTCCGGTTCGAGAACCGCCTCGACGTCGCAGGCGCCTTGACCGATGGCGATCTTGATCTCGCCATGACGATTCTGCCCGATGCACCGCCCGCGATCCGCGCCGCCGATCTGTTCGAGGAAACGTTCGTCTGCCTCGTGGCTGCAAACCACCCCGAGATCGGAGGGACAGACGGCGAGGCGCTGCCGCTCGCACTCTACCTCAAGTATCCCCACATCCTGGTGAAGATGGCGGGCGACACCTGGGGCTTTGTCGATCGTTTGCTGGCCGAGCAGGGCCATATGCGGCACATCGGCCTCGCCCTCCCCTACAACCTCGCCGTGCCGACGATCGTCGCAGAGACGGACATGATCGTCACCATCGCCGCGCGGATCGCCGACCGCGTCTGCCATCCGGAACTGCGCCGCCTAACGGCGCCAGTCCCATGGGAGCCTTATATCGAAACGATGCTTTGGCATCGCCACAACGATGGCGATCCTGGATTGGCCTGGCTCAGATGGATCGTCCAGGATGTATGCGCAAATCTTGAAGACGTTACATAGAAGCGCAGCTAGGCGGAGAGCTCGGTACCGCATGGACGGCTATGCTCAAACGGATGTTAGATCCCTGGTGCTCTAGTTGGCATGCCCCTTGGCGATGACGGGAAGGTGGATCTCGCAGTGCAGGCCCGTTTCGGTCAACTCGCGCTTTACCCTGGCGCGTAGCGTGCCGACGCAATGCTGGATCAGCATCGAGCCGAAGCCGGATGCAATGCCGTCCCGCGCTTCTTGTTCTGCGCTTTGCCTTAGGTGCTCGTTTTCACTCGTCTCGCTCCAGCGCATCAGGGCAATGCCGTCTTCCTCACGCGCAACCTCGACGTTGAGGGAACCGCCCAGCTCTCCGAGCGGACCGTACTTGGTCGCATTGGTTGCAAATTCGTAGACGAGCATGGCTAGGGCCGACACGTTGCGTGGCGCGACCTTCACCATGTCGTCGGCCTGTACCGTGACGGTCACGTCAGAACGGGTCGCACCGCCTTCGACTTCGAGCCAGGGCGCAAGGGCCGTTCGCACGACTTCGGCGACCGCTACGGGGGCCGAGGGGGCCTGGGTCTGACGCGCGAGTTTGGCGGAGATGGCGTGCGCGTCCGCCATGGCCTGCACCTGGGCACGCAACGTTTGGGCAAAGCCTTTCTTGTCACCGTCCGTCCGTTCACCGAGATTGATCAGCGCCCGGATGACCGCGAACGCATTCTTGACCCGGTGGTCCATCTCGCCAGCCAACATGGCGAGCCGTTCCTCATGCATTTTCTGCTGGGTCGCGTCCCAGTTTACGCCGATCATCTCCAGCGGCTGGCCCGTCTCCGAGCGATTGGTTACGCGCCCGCGCGCACCCAGCCAACGCAAGCCTTCCGTTCCGGTGTCCGGGTCTATCACGGTATCTCGGAACTCGACTTCGTAGATATCCGCGCCCGCCAGCGCTTCGTCGACCTTGGCCTGCACGTGGGGAAGGTCGTCGGGATGCATCGATGCGAAGACGTCACCCACGGGCCAGGGCTGGGCAGCGAAATCCATGTTCAGAAGATCTGCGACGAACGGGTCGCCCGTCACCGTGCCGCCGGAGATATCCCAGCGCCACGACCCCATACGGCCTGCGTCCAACGCGAGCATGGCGCGCAGCGGTGCTTGTTTGTCATCGTAATGCGCGAGCCGGCTTTCAAGCCGATCCATCTCGCTCGTCGCCGTCCCGTCGATCGCTTTCATCGGCTCGTTCTCGTTCATGTCGCCGCCTGACGCGCGACGGCTTCGATCAACATCGTCTCCGGTGCCGGCTTCGATAATGCGGTCGCTCCGGGAAATTGCTCTTCCAGCAATTCCTGTTGCGCATGACCGGAATGGAAGACGAGCGGAACGCCCAGCGTGGCCAACTGATCGGCGACGGGGTAGATCTCCCCATCGGGCAGCCGTACGTCCAGGACGGCGACTGCGTAGCTGTCCCGCGCTGCTTCCAACCCTTCCTCCACGGTCGTCGCGGTCACAACGACTGCGCCTTCTTGCTCGAACGCGTATTGTAGATCGAGCAGAATAAGAAACTCGTCTTCGACAAGTAAAAGCTCGTATCCGTCAAGCCTATTTGGCAACGCCAACTCCTCACGTCCAAGCACTGACGCTCTACGATCCGCGCCAGACTAATGCACTTGGACGGTTAGAGGTAGGGTTGAGTGCCATGATGGGCGCCTGGTGGCCTGAAGGGTACATATCCCAATACTGTCCATGGCCTTGCAGAATGCACCTGAACGGCACGGCCAGGGGACCGTCTTTGACGTCGCCTCAGACGGGCGATCGAGTAGATAAGACGTTCTCGAACGAGAGGCTAGGAGCTATCGGAGTGGCTTTTCTGCAGTTCTATCACCAATACATTCATCCATACCGATCGCAGGATCGGTTAAGGGGGGCGAAGTGCGAACTCGCCGCGGTTCCGCCAATGCCGGCTTTCAAGCGAAACCCCCGAATGGACGTGCCGAAACGACCCCGACCGCCGTTCCCTGGAACGGTCGCGTCTTGGCCTCTCAACACTCCGCCAGGTCACCCGTTGGGCCCGCCTCTGGGTGCGTTTGACCGACCTGTTCCACCCGTGAAAAGACATGATACCCCCGGCTCGGGCGGTCGTCATTGACCGCGACGTCCCGTTTTACGCCCTATCTCAGCCGTCATCCCCTCGCGGGGGTCTATCGCCGTCCCCCGGGGACCGATCACCGCGCCCGCCGAAGAAGTCCTCCGACACCGTGCCTTTGAAACAGCGCGGAAAGAACGGATACGTGTCGGTCGCGAAATAGACGTACTGCCCGTCGAGCATGGCCCCGTTGCATTCGTCCAGCGTGCCGGACCCTTCGACGAATTCGTAGTCCTGCACATACGTGCCGTCATATGCACCGCCAGGACCGGATGGGCGCTCACCATTCTTCAGTTGCCAGGACGATTGCGCCTCGGCGCCCACATAATGGATTTCGAACCCGTCCGCGGCGTAGCCAAAGAGCGTATCGTCGAGACCGTCGACCACAGCCGAAGGAATGCCGTGGTAATGGTACATCCCGTCACCGTCCACGTGGGCGTTCTGTGCGTCCATGTTCAGCCCGCCGACGCCTTCCAAATTCCATCCCGACGACCGATCCCGTGACCAGCCGATCTCG
>JBCCCX010000213.1:0-5884 GCA_039033275.1 Pseudomonadota bacterium
CAGTTATCGATATCAGGATTTCCCGTGGCCCCGCCCGTTTGCAAGGTCGCCCGGCAAATCGGATTGCCGCTCCCATCCACAGTCGCGTCGGCCGAAAGGCCGATGCGAGGAAGGATGGCGTTGCCAAGATAGTCCGTACGCGTATCCGTCTGGCCGAAATTATAAAAGACTTCATAGTCGAACCGGTCCGCAAACGTCCCCTCGACACCCACCACGGCGCGAAAGGTCTGGCGGCGCAGATCGAGCCCGCGATCGCCGATGTCTCGACTGACTCGACCGGACAGGAATATGGGCGGCCCGAACGGACTTGGCGTCGTCGCAGACAGGGTAGCCCGGGCCTGGTCTGTCAGAAAGGGGTTGTCCAGGAACACCGGCAGGTTCGAGAAGGGCGCACTGGAGAAGACGGTCGTGTCCGTCTGGACGAATTTGCCCTCGAAGAAGAGCCGACTTCCATTATCGAGATCATAGTCCGCCAAGACATTGAAGGCGACGCGATCAAGACTCGGCAGGAGCGTTTCAGACTCGATACCGTTCAAGCCGCTGCCCCCATCCGTCACGAAGCCCGGAAGGATACCTCCGCCGATGTCGACGGGAACGAGATTGCCCTGATCGTCGAACTGGAGCAACCCACCCGCAGTGTTGATGGTGCCGCCATTGGAGATGTTGGCACGCCGTAGATCGTTGACCGTGATGAAATCCGGAATGCCGTCCGGCGCGCCGCCCGGCACATCCGTATCGGCCGGGTTGGGGATCTGGATCGTCGTCTCGCGCGCGGCGAAGTCCCGCTCGGAATAACGCAGGATCTCGCTGGTCGAATATTCAAAATTAGCAGCGACATTGCCACGACCGCCGTCGAAGTTGCGCCCGCCGGTCAGGCTGAACGTGAAAGTCTCCGCATCGCCCTCGTCGCTCACACCGCCGCGCCCTGCGACCTCAAGACCCTCGAAGTCGTCGCGTAGAACGAAGTTGACCACACCCGCAATGGCATCTGCGCCATAGACCGATGACGCGCCACCCGTCAGGACTTCGACACGCTCCAGCAGAGCCGCAGGAATCGTGTTGACATCGGGTTGCGCCGTATCTTGCGAACTGGATACATGCCGGCGACCGTTTTGCAGAACCAGCGTGCGCGACGCCCCGATACCGCGCAGGTCGAGAAGGTTCAGACCCGTGCTGGAATTGCCCCCGGTCGGCGACACGGACGCGGCGCGCGTCGAACTGGGCGAGAACTGCGGAAGCTCGGCCAACTGGTCGCCGATTGAAATACTTCCCGTTGTCACCGTCAGATCGGCCGGATCGATCACAGAGACCGGAGCAGGCGAGTCGCTGGCTGCCGTTTCGAGACGCGAGCCTGTCACGACGATCTCGTCAGCAAGTACAGGCTGCACTTGCGCCATGGCCGAGTGTCCAATCAGAATCGGCACAGCCGCTCCGCTCAAAAGCGTTTTGCGCATACTTGTTGCCCAACAGTTCCCCATGACGTGTCCTCCCACCTCGACCTAAGGATTCCGACGTATATGAAAACTTTTTTCCGTCAACTTTAAACGGAAGTTTCGTGCGTTCACGTGCGCTCAATGCGACTTTGGGACGAAATGCTTTTGGCCCCAGATACTCCTATAGCACTATACGACACAAAGGCATTTTGGCTGAAAATATGTTTTCATTTGGTCTGGTTGCAGCTTGGTGCGATGCTGGACGTAAGGAGGAGGGATGACAGAACAGAAGAAACCGCTGCGATCCGTCAAGGCTGCCATCAACTCCGCGTTGGACAATTTATCCTTCAACGAGAGAAAGATAGCGGAGTTTACGCTCAAGAATTACCGCGATTGCGCCGTGATGGGGATCGAAGAACTCGGACGTGCCAGCGACACTTCCGCTCCCACTGTGAGCCGATATACGCACAAGCTGGGTTTCGACGGCTATCAGCACTATCTGGCTTCACTCCGCGACGACATCTCCACACTTTCCTCGCTCAAGGCATTGGAGGAGAATTTGCAGGCGGATTGCCCGGAGGAGGCATTGCGGCTGTCTCTGCTGACAGATGCGGATCAGCTGCAACGGCTGATCGACGGGATGGACCCTTTGGCGTTTTCCGATGCCATGGAGGCCATCATGTCCGCGACGCGCATCTTCGTGATCGGGCAAGGCAGCAGCCGCTACGTCGCCGGCTATCTGGTCTTCAACCTGCAAGGCCTAGGTCTGGACGTCGTGGATCTTGCCGCCGAGAGCGGCATCGAGGGTATCGGCCGAAAATTGCTGAAGATGGACGACACTTGCGTGCTCATCGCTATCGCTTTCCCACGCTTTTCAGACCTAACGATCGAAGTCGCCTCCATCTGCAAGATGCGTGGGTGTGAAGTGTTATCAATCTCCGATAGATTAGGGGGCGCACTAGGTCAGGCAAGCGACCACCTGCTCTGCGCGCCCAGCCGAAAGGGTTTGCACTCCGGATCAGGCGTTTCCGCCATGGCCGTCGTCGAGGCCATCCTGACCTCTGCCACCGCCTTGGCCGAAGGGGCAGAAATCGCTGCCAAACATCTGGCGCCGATCATCGACCCTCATTTAAGAAGTTAGGTCAATGTGACGAATGATGGGCCATTTTCGCATCCGATCTCAGGCCGAGCGTATCCCAACTTGAAAAGCAATCGTGTCCTCTTTCAACGCATGGTGTCGTTACCGTTGGTGTGGAACCAACAGGAAGAGCACCATGATAAAGAAAATTTTTGGGGGTCGGTATGGTCAGGCATTCAGCCGTTTGATTGGCACGTCATTCCTAGCGTTTGCGCTTAGCGCGCCGGCACATGCGAAATTCGTCGACATGGAATGGGACGGCGTCTGGGTCGGTCCGAACGGAGATACTCTGCGCCTTTGGCAGAACGGATCGGAAGTCCTGGGCTATTACGGGTCAGCCGGGTTTTTCTATGGTTACTCGAACGGAGATAGGCTTCGCGGCATATTCACAGTCCAGGACCGCGAAACGAAGGTCTATGCTGGGGATGTCGATCCTGGGATGGCCGATCAGGATGACGGGGTATTCGAACTTGAATTGTCCAAAGATGGAAAAACCTTCAAGGGCAATTGGGCCTTTGGGCCCAATCCCGGTGACTGGACAGGCCAATGGACAGGCGGATTGAACAAGCCTGTTCCGGTGGGCCGGTTTCGCGGGCATGGTGGCTTCAAGATGATGGAGGCATCGGCGAAGCTCGATCCGTCCAATCCATTCGCGACACTGATGTGGGCGCAAGATGTCGGTCCTAGGCCAGCGGCAAGACAGCTGACCCGCCAAGGCTGGTCGGCCGATGACCCCTTTGGCGGTGTCTGGAGCGTCCACCTGAAGTCCGGCAGTTACGATGGAGGCATTCTCGAGCTCGACCTAAAATCCAGTGACAGTGTCGAACCCTACGGTTTTCTCAGCCCGACAAAAACACGTCTGCTCACCGGCAAGATGAACGTCACGGGTCGTTCGAGCAGTCGCCAAACATCGGATCGCTACATCTTCGGTTTCTCCACAACGGATAGGCAAGGTCTGGCCGAAGCCCGGATGTTCTGGTTCGAACCCGGCAAGGAACTGGACGGCAAAGCGGGATTCCTGGAGCTCGCAATCGATACGAAGACTGGAAAGCCCATCTACAAATCCACACCCATCAACAAGCGGTTGGGGATTTCCAAAGGCTTTTTCGGCGCGGGAAGTCATGACAAGATCGGAAACCAGCACGAATTCCTCTACCTGCTTGAGCGCAACAAAAACCAGTACAATACGGCGCGCTATGTCGATGCATTCTCAAGGCGGATGGGATGGGACGAAACGCCATCGCGCAACAACCCGATCATTCGCACGCTGATCGATCCTGCAACCTACAACCACGACGACCTCCGCGCAAAAATCCAACGTGACCTGAAGAAAGTTGCCCAACGTCGGGACAATGAAGCGCGCACCATTTCGAACGCATCAGAGAGTCAACTCGCGACACGAACCTCATCGATTACAGGTGAGACAAGCCGTGCCACAACAGACAATCGGCCGACCGTTCTTCGAAACGCACCGCAATCATTCCAACCCAGATGGCTTGAAGTCGATATCGATAGGCTCGAATTCCATTCCACCGCCTACAATGTTCTCGGCGAAGGGTTTTACGGCGTGCTTGGCGTGCGTCTGAACTGCATGGACTCAGGTCAGGCAACGGGAATTCCGGCAAGTGGAGGTCAGACGGCTCGCATCATCGATATCCCACGTAAAAGTCATTTCAGTGCGACTTACTCTGGCAAGAAAAGATCCCTCACGATAGACCGGACACGGCGCTACAAATTTCCTTTGGAATGTCTGGAAGCTCCCAGGCCTCGCGTTCAACTGCATATAGCCGGCACATTGTCCGAACGTATCCGGGTCAGAGGGGACTATAAATACGGATATCAAAGCGCCGTATTGTGGCTCGACGATATCAGCACGGACGGGGCGACCTATACGTCCGAGGGAAGCCTTTCCATCCCTTTCAAAAAGTCCAGCAACCTGGTCGGTTCGGGCAAGCAGCACTGGACGGTCTATGGGGAAATGCGGATCACGGAATAGTTCCGCAACTGCGAGCGGCCGCGCCGAAATTGGGCGCGGTTTTTTTGCGCGGCCCTTTATGCCGCGCTTCCAGAGAGCGCCAATGCAAACCTATGAATATCGAAAAACCCTGCGAGGGACTTTGCGCTTCTGGATGCTGGCCGGCGTGGTCGGCATATTCTCTCTGGCATTATCTTCGGGTGACCTACCGGCGCCTTTGGGCGCACTCGTCCCCGTCATCTATTTCGGAGGGGTGGCCGCCGTCATTCTGAGAAATTCGTCCTACGGCGTCCGGATCGAAGACGGCATCATGCATAGCTGGTTCCACAGACGCCAACGCCGGACCGCCCTATCCGATGTGAAAGCCGTCGAATGGGTCAATCGTGGCAGCAATAGTGTCTGGCAGGTGACGATGCGCAACGGTTCGTCTTGGGACCTCGACACTGACAAGACGGGTAGTCCCATAATGTTTGCCGAGGCACTGCAAGCCAATGGCGTCACATGTGACTATGAATATGTCTATTGAGCGCGAAAGCGCGACGGGGATAATTCAGGCATGAGCTTCCTGCGATGAGCTAGATAGGAGAACTTAACCGCTGCATGCGATGACAGGCCAAGTTCTAAGGTTCATTCCTCGTCCCGCCAGTTGGCTTCGGCACGGTAGGTGACAGTATACTGCCCCAAAACCCGGCTTTGGATCGTGACTGGCCCTGGCGGTTGCAGGACGAAGATGTCGTCGCGCGTCGGATGCCCATTTTTGTTGATCTGCACGCGGTTGCCGCCCTTGTCCCACGGCCCGGTTTGGGCGAACACCTCGCCGTTCCAAGCACGCAGTTCTGCCATGACGAGGATGGCCTCGCTCCCGCCCAATTGGCACGTCTCAGGGCGAAGCGTCACTGTCTGCATCTCGCGGTAATTTCCGCTCCGGGAGAGTGTGTCCGTGTCGTTGAACGGGTTGGCGACCAGGACCCCGCCGGGAATGTCTATCTCCGTCCGGCTTTCATCGACGCGCATGCATTGGGCCGTCAACCTGAACTCCACGGTTTCGGCTGGGTTGGTCGCTTGCGTTCGGTCCCATTCAGCGCCCTCGACGATGATGCGAATCTCATAAGGTCGGTTTGCCTTTGCTTCCCAATCGGCGTGCCAAGCCTCTTCTGCCGCCTCCTCATAGCCCTGCGACGCGTCGGCCATATCGGTTGGTGCATCCGCGCCACAGGCGGATAGTGTCGTGAGTAAGGCAAGAGCCAACATGCGTGTCATAGTCATGACTCCAAGGCTTTTTCTGTGATGGTCAGGGTCAGAACGAAACCGGTATTTTCGTCCAGCTGAATCCGGAAC
>JBCCCX010000214.1:0-5832 GCA_039033275.1 Pseudomonadota bacterium
CAGCCCCGGAAGATCGGCCCGGACGTGGGCTGTCGCCAACCCGGTCAGGTCGGGAACGAAGCAGACGTAACGATTCGCCCGCGGGTCGGATCCCGGTCTTCCACCTACTCCACTCCATCGAAGCTGGTCATTTGTCGCTGCGCGCGACTCCAGCGCGCCGAGCGGCAGCGAGAGCCCGGCAGCGTAATTGGCTGCTTTGGGCCTCAGTTACGGCCGCCGCTCCACACGCATCACCAACGGCGTTTCCGGCCGCACCGTTACCCGCGCGATCGGCCACGGATGGTCGCCGACAAACGTGAAACGATACCGCCGTGCCATCAACGCGATCAGCACGACCGCCTCCAGCTGGGCGAAGCGCGCGCCGATGCACACATGCGGGCCGAGGCCGAAAGGCAGGTATTGGAACCGGCCGATCGCCTCACGCGCCTCCGGCAGGAAGCGTTCCGGCACGAAGGCGTCCGGCTGCGTCCACAGCTTCCTGTGCCGGTGCAGCATCCAGAGGTTTCCGAACACGATCGTGCCCTTGGGCAGTGCGTGGCCGCCCAGCGTCTCGGCTCGCGCCAGTTCGCGCGACAGAAAGGGCGCGGGCGGATAGAGGCGCATCGCTTCTTCGAAGCAGGCATAGGTGAAGGGCAGGGCGTCGGCCCACTGGGTTGCGGGCCGCGTCGTGTCGAGCGCGTCGCACTCTGCCTCCAGCCGGTCGCGCGCTTCCGTGTCCTGCGAGATCAGGTAGAAAAGGAAGGCCAGCGCCCGGCTTGTCGTCTCGTGCCCCGCCGCGATGAAGGTGATCATCTGGTCCTCCACCTTCGTGTCGGTGAAGGGGGCGCCGTCCGGGCCGGTCACGGACAGGATCAGGCCCAGCAGGTCGTCCGGCACCGCCTCGCCCGCCGCCATGCGAGCGCGGCGCGAGCGCGCCAGCGCGCTGACCTGGCGGCGCAGGCGTTTGACGATGCCCATGCGCCCGATCCGGGTCGGGCGCGGGACCCATCCGGGCAGGGGCGTGAAATCCAGCGGGTCGGGACGCCCCATGCTGGAGAGGAACCGGTCGATGTCGCGCAGGTTCGCCGCGCGGCCACCGTCCAGCTCGCCGGAGAACATGACGTCGCTCAGCACCTGATAGGTCAGGTCCACCATGGCGGCGTCGAACGCGGTTTCGGCCCTGTCGAACAGCCGTTCCAGGTGCGGCGCGGCGGACGTCTTGATCCCTTCCGCATATCCCGCCACGTGGCGCGGTGTGAAAAGCGGGGCGAGGGCGCGCCGGTCGGCACGCCAGCGCTCGCCTTCGGCCGTCAACAGCCCTTCGCGCAGGGCAGGCACCAGGATGGCGTTGCGCAGGCGCGAATGGCGCAGGCTGTCGGATTTCTCGACGAACGTCTCGCGCATCGTCTCGGGACGGGTCGGCGTGAAGAACGTCGCGCCCAGGCCGGTGGCGACTTCGTCGAAGTCTTGCAGCCCCGCCACCGTCATGCCGTGCAGCGGGTTGCGGCTCGATGCGCGCGTGTAGCGCAGCCAGTCGATCCAGTCCCAGTCGGCAACGGACTCCGCGATCGGCTCCGGCCCCGGAGGCACGAACCGCCCGCCTTCCCAGCGCGCGGCGGGGCGGGCGGCGTAGTCGTGGCGGGCGGTCTTTCGCATCTGGACCATGACGGGTCTGTGCGCTTCCGTTTCACTGTGCGCAATAACGGAGCCTTGCTTTCCAAGCGGGGCGGCCGTGCATATAGACATAGGCGATGTCCGACCCTTCCGCCTCGACCCAGCCCTCCGGCGAGACCTACCAAGTCCTCGCGCGTAAATACCGCCCGTCCACTTTCGAGGACATGATCGGGCAGGATGCGATGGTCACGACCTTGCGCAATGCCTTCAAGACCGGGCGTATCGCCCATGCCTTCATGCTGACGGGCGTGCGCGGGATCGGCAAGACGACGACGGCGCGGCTGCTCGCGCGGGCGCTGAATTACGAAACCGATACGGTGGACCACCCGTCGGTCGATCTCGCCACGCCGGGCCGCCACTGCGAGGCGATCATGGCGTCCACCCACATGGACGTGCTGGAGATGGACGCGGCGTCCCGGACGGGCGTGGACAATATGCGCGAGCTGCTAGACGGGGTGCGCTACGCCCCGGCCGATGCGCGCTACAAGGTCTACATCATCGACGAGGTCCACATGCTCAGCGCCGGCGCGTTCAACGCGCTGCTGAAGACGCTCGAGGAGCCGCCGGACCACGCCAAATTCATCTTCGCCACGACCGAAATCCGCAAAGTGCCGATCACCGTTCTGTCGCGTTGCCAGCGCTTCGACCTGCGCCGCGTCGAAGCGGACGTGCTTGCCGCCCATCTGAAAGGCATTGCGCAGAAGGAAGGCATTTCCGTGTCCGACGACGGGCTCGCCCTGATCGCCCGCGCCGCCGAAGGCTCGGTGCGCGACGGGCTGTCCCTGCTGGACCAGGCCATCGTGCAGGCCGGCCTGTCCGGCGAGGAAGTCACGGCTGAGCAGGTCCGCACCATGCTGGGCCTGGCCGACCGGGTGCGCCTGATCGACCTGTTCGAACATGCCATGGCGGGCGACAGCAAGGCCTCGCTGAACGCCATGCGCGCCCAGTATGACGACGGCGCCGCGCCCGACGTGGTGATGGGCGACCTGCTCGACATCTGCCACGAGGTTTCCCGCGCGCAGACGCTGGGCGAGGACGCGGCCTTCGACTTCGCGCCCGACCAAGTGGAGCGCCTTCGCGGGCTGGGCGAACGGTTCACGACCGGACAACTGACTCGCGCTTGGCAGATATTGATGGGCGCGCACACGGAGGTGCGCCAGGCCCCCGTGCCGCTGGCGGCGGCCGAAATGGCGCTGCTGAAACTGTCGCTCGCCGGACAGATGCCGCCGCCGGAACTCGCCGCGCAGATCATCCGCCAAGCCCAGGCGCTGGAAGCCGAGGGCGAGGCGGGGCTGCCGCGGCTCGACCCGCAGACGCCGACAGACTCGGCACCGGCCGCGGGGCAGAGCACTCCGGTACAGACGACCACCCCGGCGGCCCAGACTGCCGCCCAGACGGCAGCCCAAACCGCAGCCATGACCGCGCCCAAGCCCGTCGCGCCCGCAGCGCCCACACTCCGCCTCGACAGTTTCGAGGACTATGTGGCGCGGGTCGAGGATCTGCGCCTGCGCTCCGATATCGAACGCTATGTCGGCGTGGTCAGCTTCGCGGACGGGCAGGCGGAGATCCACATCACCGAACCTCGCCACAACGCTCTGGTCGGCCGCATGGTGCGTTCGCTGCAGGAGCTGACGCGCAAGCAATGGCTGGTTAGCCCGGTGGACGCGCCCGGTGCCCTGCCGCTCGCGGAACGGCGCCGCAACGCCAAGACCGAACAGGCCGCCCGGGACCGGGCGCATCCCGCTTTCGATCATCCGCTGCTCAAAGACGCCAAGCTCCTTGAGATCAGGGACCGCGCTCCCAATGTCATTGCGGCAGACTTCAACAGCGGAGACGACCCATGAAGGACCTGATGGGCCTGATGAAACAGGCCAAGGAGATGCAGGCCAAGATGCAGGCCGCGCAAGCCGAAGTCAGCGACCTGGAAGCCACAGGCCGCTCCGGCGGCGGGCTGGTCACGGTCACGCTGGCAGGCGGCGGCAATATGAAAGCCCTGACCCTGGACCCGACCCTGCTGGGCAGCGCGGCCGACGACGACCGCGAAATGCTCGAAGACCTGATCGTCGCGGCCTTCCAGGACGCCAAGGTCAAGCTCGACCAGGCGGCGGCGGAGACGATGAAGACCGCCATGGGCGATATCCCGCTCCCGCCCGGCATGAAGATGCCGTTCTAGGATCAAGCTTTTAATCGTCCCCGGCATTTATTGCCGGGGTCTGCTATCGCGTAGGCTCACAAGATTAGGGCGAGTATTCCGCTCCTTCTTGTGAAAAAGGAGGAGACCAGACCCCGGCAATAAATGCCGGGGACGACAGCTCATTAAGTGAATGCCCGGGACAGCGTCTAGTCGCGTGGAAAACGCTGGCTTGAGAGAAACCCCTCAACCCGCCTTCGCCGTGCAGCTGCCGGTCGCGCAGCAATCTTCCGCCTTCAGCTTCTGCGCCTTCACGACCTTCTTGATCGCGCGGCTGCGTTTCAGGCGTGACAGGTGGTCGAGGAAGACGATGCCTTCGAGGTGGTCCATCTCGTGCTGGATGCAGACGGCGTAGAGGCCCTCGCAATCTTCCGTGACTCGGTTGCCGTCATAATCCAGATAGGTCACGCGGCAGGTTTCCGGCCGGTCCACATCGTCGTATATGTCGGGCACGGATAGGCAGCCCTCTTGGTAGGGGACAGTCGTGTCCGCCGGGTCGAGGATTTCCGGATTGACGAAATATTTCGGCCGCGGGTCCTCGCCCTCCTGGGCCAGATCCATGACAATAACGCGCTGCGGCACGCCAATCTGGATCGCCGCCAAGCCGATGCCCGGCGCGTCGTACATGGTCGCCAACATGTCGTCCATCAGCGCCCGCGTCTCGTCCGTCACCGCCTCGACCGGCGCGCTGACGGTCTTCAGCCGCGGGTCCGGCACGGTCAGGATGGGGCGTATGGTTCCTTTGGCAGGCATGGAGACGAGATAGGAGCGGGGCCGGAGGCGGTCAAGCTGGCGGGTGCGGTGGGCGAGGGCGGTGCGGCGCGGGCTTTATTTCCTTCTCCCCGCGGCGCGGGGGGAAGGTGCCCCGAAGGGGCGGATGGGGGGAATGTCTTTGACTTGGATGAAGGCTGCGAGCCAAAGCAGCGTTTCCTCAGACCACCAACGGTTCCACCTTGCACGGCCCCCAGGCACGCACTCCGGCCAAACGGGCTCGCCGAGAGCAGCCCCCCATCGACCTGGTCATCGCTGGCGCGATGCCCAGCCCACTTCCCCCCGCGCCGCGGGGAGAAGAGAATCTAGGCATGGCCTTCAACCTACCCCAATCAATCCGCGTTCATGCAGCTTAACTCTGCCGGCCAACGCGCTGTTTCGCTTCGGCTTTGCAACTTTCCTGCAAAAATCGATCCGCCCCCACCTCCTCCCGGTCCATACTCGTTTCGTTCGCGGCAGGCACGAGGAGGAACCTGTCCCTTGGCGTCGCGGACGGTGGAGCATGGCTTGGCGGCGGGGTGAACGGCCCGGCCGGTCCGTGCGGTGTCCGGGGGAGTTCCGGCCCGCGGTGGACCGGCGACGCCGCCGGGCGGAAGAGGATGCGGTGTCAGGTTCGCCGCATCCCCTCCCGGTCGTGCACCGCGGCCATAGCGGACGGAGGCGATCCGTCGGCGGAGCGCGCGCCTTGGAGGCGCGACCGGGCGTGCGTTGCCCGGCCGCGCGGAGACCGTTCTAGCCGGCATACAGCCCCCGCCCGCCTGGCCCGCGCGTGCACCGGCATGATCCGCCTTCGCGCGGGCTTCCCCCTGTGACGAAACGGTACTCTTTTGTTTTGCCCCGGTCACGGGGCGGAAAGCCCGCGCCTCGTGCCGCCCTCGGCGAATAGGCGAGACACCTTCAAGGGTGGTGCCGGTCTGCGCGTCCGGTCGCAGGAGGGCGTGTGGGTGGAAGGAGAAAGGACGGAGACAAGGAAGGACGTAGACGATGTCCTCCCCTCACATCCCATTCATCCCAGCCATCCCAGCCATCCCATTCATCCCAGCCATTTCATCTCACGCATCGTCCCCGGCATTTATTGCCGGGGTCTGGTCTCGTGCTTCACCACAAGAGGAGGACGGGCGGGACAGATCGTCTTGTGGGCGGTCCCGACAGCAGACCCCGGCAATAAATGCCGGGGACGGGGTTTTGTTAGGAGCCGAGGGCGGCGGAGTATTGAA
>JBCCCX010000215.1:0-5824 GCA_039033275.1 Pseudomonadota bacterium
AGCCCTGATCGCGGACGGCACGGCGCAAGGCGGCATGATCCCCAAGCTGCAGACCGCCATGGACGCGGTCGCGGGCGGCGTGGGTGCCGTGGTGGTGCTGGATGGGCGGCGCGCCCACGGCCTTCTGGTGGAGCTGTTCACCGACGAAGGCGCAGGAACGCTGATCCGTGCCTGAGGTCTTCGGACACAGACGGCGATTGGGCGACCGGATCGCCACCGCTCTCTTCGCGCTGGCGCTCGTGCCCGCGACACTCCCTGTCGCGCCTGCAGCCGCGCAGACCGGCACGCCCGACCGGGTCGTTCCGGCCGATCCCACGCTGGTCGGGCAGACGACGCGGTGGCGCATTTGCAACGAGACATCCTATGTCCTGCGGACCGCCAGCGCCTTCATGCGCGGCGCGGGCATGGCGGCCAAGGGCTGGGACGAGATCCTGCCGGGCGCCTGCATCCGCCTGACCACGCCGGCCAGCGGCCCGCGCTTCCTCTACGCGCAGAGCATCGACGCCCACCGGGGCGGCGTGCGCGAGTGGAAGGGCACGACGCCGCTCTGCGTCGACGAGGCCGCCGACTTCGCGTCCGAAGCCACTCAGGATTGTCGCCTCGCCAACCGGACGGAGCGGGACTATTTCGCCGTGCGTCCTGGCGAGCCGGTCACGCGCCTGGTCGAGCCGTCCGACTATGGCCGCGACAAGGCAGTAGTGGCCGCGCAGCAGCGTCTCCTGCGCGATGCAGGCTACGACGTCAGCCGGATCGACGGCATCGCCGGCCGACGCACGTCGCGCCTGTTGCGCAACTTCCGGCGTGACAACGGGCTGGAGGCGTCCGTCACGGGCGAGCCGCTGATGCGCGCCTTGATCGAGGCCGCGCGCATCGTCCAGGCCCGCGCCGGGCTGGAAGTGTGCAACCGCAGCAGCGCCACCGTCTGGACCGCCATCGCCCTGCGCGAAGACGGGCGCTGGCGCTCGCGCGGATGGTGGAAAGCGCAGCCCGAAGAATGCACGCAGCCGCTCGACGTGCCGCTGTCGGGCACCGACGTACACCTGTTCGCCCTGCAGGATGACGGCGAAGGGGGCGATCTGTGGATGCGCACGGTTTCGACCACTCCGGCCCAGTTCTGCATCGCCGAGTCCGAATTCGACGCGCTGGGCCGCGACATGTGCGTCGACCAGGGATATAGCGTCGCTTCCTTCCGGCCCGTGGCGGCGGACGGCGCGCGCGCCAGCGTCCGCCTGACCGATGCGGATTTCGCCGAGCAGCGCCCCGGCGGCCTGCGGCGCTGAGGGCTTTCCGGCTTGGATCTATCCCATATCCGCACCTGGATCTTTGATCTGGACAATACGCTCTACCGCGCGGATGTGAGCTTCTTTGCCGATATCGGCGAGAAGATGACGCGTTTCATCTCCCGCTACCTGGCGATGCAGCCCGAGGCCGCGCGGCTGCTGCAGGAGGAATATTTCAACGATTACGGCGCGACCCTGTCCGGCATGATGGATATTCACGGCATGGATCCGGCCGAGTTCCTCGACTATGTCCACGATGTCGACCTGTCCGTGCTGGACCCGAATCCGGCGCTCCGGGCCGCGATCCAGAACCTGCCGGGGCGCAAGCTGATCTTCACCAACGGCTCGCGCGGGCATATCCGCAATGTCGCCACACATCTGGGCCTGATGGACCTGTTCGAGGGCGGCTTCGCCATCGAGGATGCCCATTACGTCCCCAAGCCCAAGCGCGCCGCCTATGAGACGTTCAACGCCGTGTTCGACATCGATCCGGCCGCGTCGATTTTCTTCGAGGACACGGTGCGCAATCTCGAAGTGCCGAAGCAGATGGGAATGACGACCGTGCTGGTCGGCGAGGAACCGGATTGGGGCCGACCGCCCACGGTCAAGCGCACCTCCGGCACGGTGCGCCAAGCCGATTTCGTGGATGCGGTCACGGACGATCTGGCGAAGTGGCTGACAGAGCATTGTCCGCGACACTAGCCCGGAAGCCCGCCTATAGCGAAGACACGCGTCCCGGAGGGCGCTGTTTTCCTACTGATCTTGGTGAGCACGGGATAAGGGCGAAAGCCCGCCGTCGGCGGCTTGCGAACTGCGTTCGCCGGTCGCTTCGCGACGCTAGCGAAAACGCCTACCGCCCTTCGCTGCGCTCAGAGCGGCGTTTTCGCTGTGGGAGAGCTTTGGAGCCGGAGTTGAGGTTTGTCCCTACGTCCCAATCCACACGATCCGCGCGATCCACGCCACTTGCCGTCTCGGGATCACCCGGTCGTCATAGTCGGGATTGACGCTAATGAGCTCTACCTGCGTGTCGCTCATGCGGTGGAGTTCCTTGGCCATCACCTCGCCCTCGACCGTCTTGACCACGACGCGGTCGCCGCGGCGGACCGGCTCGTTAGGACTGACCACGACGCGGTCGCCCGCGCGCATGACGGGCGACATGCTGTCGCCGGAAATCTGCAGGCAGTAAGTGCCCGGATCGGCCACGCCGGGCACGCGCACATCGTCCCAGCCGGATCCGACTGGAAAGCCGCTATCGTCGAAAAAGCCGCTATCGCCCGCCTGGGCGTGGCCGATCAGGGGCACGCTGGGCCCGCGAGCGTGGCTATTGTCCGCAAACCGGGCGAAATCCTCGAACGTCATCTCCACCGTGCCGAGCACCTTGGCCAGGCTCTCGGTGGACGGCCAGCGGTCCTTGCCGGATGGGCTCTGCCGTTTGGACTTGTTGAAAGTGGTCGGATCGAGCCCCGCCCGGCGCGCCAGCCCCGACGGGCTGGTGGAGAGGTTCTGCGCCAGCCGGTCGAGCGCGTTCCAGATATCGGTGTGGGAGAACATAGGTTAAGTCTGTTAGGAAGATATGCCTATGCCGTCAAGGCGCTCCGGTTAAGCTTCGGTGGGTCCTCGGCTGCCTCGTCGCGGCTCGATCAGCCCGGCGTCGCCGCCGACCCGGCCAGAAGCCCGCCGTCTATATTCATCTCCGCGCCCGTAATGTAGCGCGCCTCATCCGACGCCAGCAGCACGACCAACGCGGCGACTTCCTCCACCGTGCCGAAACGCTGCATCGGCGTCTCCTTGACGAGAGCGGCCATGTTCGCCTCGCGCATTTCGCCTTCACCCAGCATCGGCTCCCACATGGGCGTCAGGATGGCGGCCGGGTGGACGGAGTTGCAGCGTATGTCGAGCCCGGCCTGGGCGCAGTAGAGCGCCACCGTCTTGGTATGGTTGCGGATCGCGGCCTTGGAGGCGGCGTAGGCGGCCGCACCCGGAATGCCGACCAGGCCGGAGCGCGACGAGATGTTCACGATGGCCCCAGCCTTGCGCGGCCGCATGGCCCGGATGGCGTAGCGGCAGCCCAGGAACGTCCCGTCCGTGTTGACCGCATGGACGGCGCGCCAGTCCTCGAGCGAAGCGTGTTCGGGATCGTGGGGGCCACTGGCCTGCTCGAACCCCGTCACGCCGGCATTGTTGACCAGTATGTCGATCTGCGGATGCGCCTGGGCCAGCGCGTCCCAGTCGGCTTCGTGCCGCACATTAAGCGCGTGGAACCGTCCGCCGATTTCGCGCGCTAGGGCCTCGCTGCGGTCGCGGTCCACGTCCGTCACGACGACCCGCGCGCCCTCGGCGGCGAAGGCGCGGGCGATCCCTTCGCCGATGCCGCGCGCCGCACCGGTCACAATCGCCGTCTTGCCGTCCAGTCGTCTCATGCGCGCATCTCCTTCGCGCCCGGCGGCTCCGAGTCAACCGCGTCCGATCCGCCCCCAACAAAAAAACCCCGCCGCTGCGCCAGGCGCAGGGCGGGGAAGAGTGTGCGACACCGCCCCATGATAATCGGCGGGTGTCGCGGGGGGAAAGCGTGGGGGCCTAGCCCGTGACGAACTCCGAATAGGCCGGAACGCCGATCTCGGACTGGTCGAGCCCGGCGATCTCGTCCTCTTCGGAGGGGCGCAGGCCGATGGTCAGCTTCAGGGCGAACCAGACGATGGCGGACACGACCGAGACGAATATGCCCGTCGCGACGACGCCGACGATCTGCGCGACCAATGTTTCGGGATAGCTGATGGCGACCGCCAGCGTACCGAAGATGCCCGCGACGAGGTGGACCGGGATCGCGCCGACCACGTCGTCGATCTTCAGCTTGTCGAGCAGCGGCACAGTCAGGCAGGCCAGGATAGAACCGATGGCGCCGATCAGGATGGAAAGCTCCACGCTGGGGGCCAGCGGCT
This sequence comes from Pseudomonadota bacterium, assembly GCA_039033275.1. Lineage (GTDB taxonomy): Bacteria > Pseudomonadota > Alphaproteobacteria > Caulobacterales > Maricaulaceae > Litorimonas. The sequence continues at coordinate 4,220 of JBCCCX010000215.1, forward strand.
CGGCCGTGATGGCGACGAGTCCCGCCAGCGCGCCGTTGAGCGCCAGCGTCACGTCGATCTTGCCGTAGCGCAGCTGGGTGTAGACGATGGCGGCGATCACGCCCCCGGCCGCGGCCATGTTGGTGTTGACGAAGATGCGCGACACGTCGGACACGTCGCCAATGGTGCCGGCCGCCAGCTGCGACCCGCCATTGAAGCCGAACCAGCCCAGCCACAGGATGAAGGTGCCGAGCGTGACCAGCGGGATGTTGGACGCCGGGATCGGCACGACCTTGCCGCCCACATATTTGCCCAGGCGCGGGCCGATAATGATGGCGCCGACCAGGGCCGCCCAACCGCCCGTGCTGTGCACCAGGGTGGAACCGGCGAAGTCGGAGAAGCCCATATCGTCGAGGAAGCCACCGCCCCACTCCCAGCTCGCCACGACCGGATAGATAAAGGCGGTCAGGACGGCCACGAAGATGAAGAAGGGCCAGAACTTGATGCGTTCGGCCACCGTGCCGGACACGATGGAGGCGGTGGTGGCGCAGAACACCATCTGGAAGAACCAGTCGGAGGCGAGCGAGTAGCCCGTATCCAGCGCCGCCGCTTGAACGGCTGCGCTGGCCGCGTCGTCCACCCCGGCCAGCCCGACCGGCTCGATGGTCGATCCAGGCCCGAACAGCGCGCCGAAGTTCACATAGTCGCTCACGCCCGCATAGAGCACGTCGTAGCCGAAGAACCAGAACATCAAGCCGGCGAGGCTGTAGAGCATGATATTCTTCAGGCACTGCATGGACACGTTCTTGGTCCGCACGAAGCCAGCTTCCAGCATGGCGAAGCCCGCTGCCATCCACATGACGAGGAAGCCGCCGATGAGGAAGAGCAGCGTGTTGAAGACGAACTGGGTGGAGTTGGCGGCCTCGACGACCGTGACTGCGTCCTGCGCGAATGCCGCCGTCGGCCACACCGCGGCGAGGGCGGTGAGCCCCGCAACCGCGGCGATGCGCCCGCTCCCGATCCTGCCCCCCGTTCCGAAGCCCGTGCTCCCCTGCCTTGCCGTTTCCAAACCTGTTCGGCCAACCGTCATGCGTCGCATGCGTATCCCTCCATTTTCACGCCTCCGAACGGACCCGAAATGAGGCGGGGCCGCGAGGGTCGTGACCGGACTCTCCCGGGGTTTGCGGCGGCAAGGGCAAGATTTGTGCGGCGTGCGGCCCGACTTGCCCTGTCGCTGTGCATGGAGGATAGGCGTAGCCATGCCCGCTCCGACCGATCCTGCGCCCCACAAGGCGATCTTCAAGATATTTACCCCGGCCGATTGGGACGCGCTGGAGCGGGACGGTACGACGCGGGGCAGCGCGCTCGACCGGACGGACGGCTTCCTGCATTTCTCCACGGATGCCCAGCTGGCCGAAACGCTGGCCTTGCATTTCAGAAGCGCGGGCGAGCTGGTACTGGCGCGCGTGCCGCTATCCGCGCTACGGGGCCGGGAGGTGCGCTGGGAAGCGGCGCGCGGCGGCACTCTTTTCCCGCATCTCTACGGCCTACTGGAGCGCGGCGATATCGATCGGGTCTGGCGGCTTTCCCCGGACAGTGCGGGCCTCTATGAGCTGCCCGAACTGG
>JBCCCX010000216.1:0-5806 GCA_039033275.1 Pseudomonadota bacterium
GGAAGGGGCAGACAAAGGTCTTCGCATTCCCGCCTTCGGTCTTCAGCTTTCGGCCCCGGTGCAGGCAGACATTGTAGTAGGCGCGGATCGACCCGTCGTCCTGACGTGACAGGATGAAGGACTTGCCGGCATTCTCATAGACGACGAAGTCGCCCGGACCGGGCAGGTCCTCGGCGCGCGCGGCGAACTGCCAGACATGCGGCCACATGCGCGTGCGTTCCAACTCGAACCATTCGCGCGATGTGTAGCTGTCGGCCGGGATCGGGTCGCTGCCCAGGTCGCGCAACGACTCCTCGCGCAGGAAGTCCGGCACGGGATGGGTCAGCGCATCCTCGTCGAGAATGTCGTCCCAGCTCTGGCCCGGGCAGCGTTCGTAGAGGCCGCCATCGTCGCGGAGGTTCCTATTGGTCGTGCGTACGCTGTCCATCGCTCTCTCCCTTCCACCTGCGCCTTGCTGGCGCCGGACCCCTGTCTTGCGGGCTTAGCGGGCAACAAACAATCAGGGAAGACTGTTTTTCAGGCCGCGCTGTCGCACGCACGGTCCGTGACGAAACAGCTAGCTTTCAGGCGCAACGCTGACCTGGCCAAAGCTACGGGCGCGCTCATCGTAGGTCACGTCCCGGCCGAGCGGCGGGTGGGCGCGCTGCGGGCAGGCATCGCGGTCGCAGAGATAGCAATTGGGTCCGATGGGCATCGGGTCTCCGCGCAGTTCGTCGCCATAGACGAGCCGTCCGGCATGGGCGATGTCGCAGCCCACCGATATGGCGAAGCTCTGCGCCGGGGCCTGCGTCGTGCCGCCGGATCGTGTCACGCGCTTGGCGATGGTCAGATAGGTTTGGCCGTCAGGCATTTCGATGGCTTGGACGAGGGTGCGGTCGGCATGGGCGAAGGCTTCGTGCACGTGCCAGCGCGGGCAGACGCCGCCAAAGCGCGGGAACAGGAATCGGCCCTGGCTGAGCCGTTTGGACATGTTCCCGGCAATGTCGATGCGTACGAAGAAGAATGGTACGCCGCGCGCGTCCGGGCGGTTGAGCGTGGTCAGACGGTGGGCGACCTGTTCCGCGGACGTGCCGAACCGGTGCGCCAACGCGTCGATGTCGTAGCGCAGCTCCTCGGCCGCCTTCAGCATGTCGCCATAGGGCATCAAAAGGGCGGCGGCGAAATAGTTGGCCAATGTGGTGCGCATCAACCGGTCGGCGTCCGGGCTGCCAAAGTCGAAATCCGCGATAATGCGGTCGATCAGCGAGCGATGCTCCAACAGGCCGAGGCGTGCCGCGACCTGGAAACGGCGCGACGGGTCGGGCAGCAGTTCGGACAGGTTCAGCCGACCGCTGTGCCGGTCATAGTAGCGCAGCATGCCGGGCAGCAGGTCGTAGGGCAGGATGCGAACGGCGACATTGTGGCGGTCCTCCAGCCTCTCGCGCAACATCGCCATCGGTTCGCCGCGCCTGAATTTCAGCTCTGCGGCCAGCTCCTCCGCCGCCTGGTCGAGCGCGTCGAAATGGTTGCGCGACCGCTGCAGGGCCTCGCGTACCAGATCGCGGGCGGGCACGGCCTGCTCCATCGCTTCCATCACGCCGTCCATCTCGTCCTCGCGCACCATGCGCCGGGTCAGCTCTGTGTAGCGTTCGTGCAGACGCACAAGCGCGCGCGCCGTGGCGGGGCTGGCTCCGACCACGTCCTCCACTTCCGACTTGGGCACGCGGTCGCGACCCAGCGCCGGGTCCCGCAGCGCGTCGAACAGCTCGCCCACCAGCTGCCGGTCCGTGCCGGACGTCAGGTCGGACAGATCGATGTCGTAAGTCTCCGATAGTTTCAACAGAACCTTCGCGCTCATGGCGCGCTGATTGCGTTCCATCAGGTTCAGGTAGGAACCGCTAATGCCGAGGTCTTCGGCCATGCGCGATTGCGTCAGGCCGAGCTGCGTGCGCAGGCGGCGCAAGCGCGGGCCGATAAGGAGCTTTTCGGTCTTGGCCATGGCTGGCAGTGGGCCTTTCTTTTCGGGCTTTCAATCTTATCCGATTGACTCATTTTGACTTTACAAACCTAACAAGGCAACCCGTGTTTTACAGACACGCACAAATTCCTTCGCTAACCGGAACGCTCACCCCAGCCGAGGAGAGCGTCGTGAACGCACCCGCCCAGACAGACAGCCAGCCCATTCCGCGCCACCGCGTGCTTGCCAAGGTGGTTGGACCCGAAGTGGACGGCGCGGACCGCGTGCTGACGCCCGACGCGCTACTGTTCCTGGCCGATCTGGAGCGCCGCTTCGGGCCGCAGCGCAAGATCTTGCTCTCGGACCGCCAGCTGCGCCAGGACCGGTTCGACGATGGCGAGTTGCCAATGCGGCCGATCGAGACGCAGCATATCCGCAACGGCGCATGGGAAGTCGATCCGGCCCCCGCCGCGCTGGTTGATCGCCGGGTCGAGATCACCGGCCCCGTCGACCGCAAGATGATGATCAACGCGCTGAATAGCGGCGCGACCCATTTTATGGCCGACTTCGAGGACGCCAGCTCGCCCACCTTCGCCAACATGGTCGAGGGCCAGGCGAACATGATCGACTACACCGCCGGCAGTCTCACACTGACAACCGAGAAGAAGACCTATGCGGTGGGCGACGATCCGGCGACTCTTCTGGTCCGGCCGCGCGGATGGCATCTCGAAGAGAAGAACGTGACCGTCGACGGCGCGCCGATGAGCGCGAGCCTGTTCGACTTCGGCCTGTTCTTCTTCCACAATGGCGTGGCTCTGGCCGAGAGTGGCCGCGGCCCGTTCTTCTACCTGCCCAAGATGGAGAGCTACCAGGAAGCGCGCCTGTGGAACGATGTGTTCAATTTCGCGCAAGCCGCGCTGGGCGTGGAGAACGGCACGATCAAGGCGACCGTCCTGATCGAGACGCTGCCCGCCGCCTTCCAGATGGAGGAGATCCTCTACGTCCTGCGCCGCCATATCACCGGTCTGAATTGCGGGCGCTGGGACTACATTTTTTCCTACATCAAGACGCTTCGAAACCATAAGCGCTTCACTCTTCCGGACCGCGCGCAGGTCGGCATGGACCGGGATTTCCTGCGGGCCTATTCGCTCCGCCTGATCGACACCTGCCACCGCCGCGGCGCGCACGCCATGGGCGGGATGGCGGCGCAGATCCCGGTCAAGAACGACGATGCCGCTAACGAGGCAGCCTTCGCAAAGATAAAAGCCGACAAGGAACGCGAAGCCCGCGCCGGTCACGACGGCACCTGGGTCGCGCATCCGGCCATGGTGGCCACGGCGCGCGAGGCCTTCGACGCCCACATGCCGGGCAAGCACCAGATCAAGGTGAAGCGCCAGCCGCGCAAGATCAGCGACGACGCCATGTTGGAGCCGCATGACGGCACCATCACGGAAAGCGGCCTGCGCACGAATATAGAAGTCGGCATCCGCTACATCGCGGCCTGGCTCTCGGGTCGCGGCGCCGTCCCGATCCACGGGCTGATGGAAGACGCCGCGACCGCCGAGATCAGCCGCGCGCAGGTCTGGCAATGGCTTCGCCACGGCGCGGAGGTGCAGCTGGAGGACGGCACGACGGAACGCATGAGCAGCAAGCTCTACCAGCGCGTGTTCGACGAAGTGGATGCGGCGCTGCAGGCCGAACTCGGTGACGCCTACACTGCGCAGCGCTTCCCCGAAGCTGCCAAGCTTTTCACTCAAACGGCCACGTCTGCGGACCTGCCCGAATTCCTGACGATCCCCGCCTACGACATATTGGAGACATAAGATGAGCTACACGGACACAATCAACGAAATCACGGCCCGCTACCCGAACGGCGTGCCGGGCGGGATCGATGTCGAGGATATCGCTCAGCTGAAGATCCAGAACACGTATGAGACGCATCTGGACATCGCCAAGGCGATGGCGACATTGATGCGCCAGGACATGGCCCGCTACGATGCGGACACGTCGCAATTCACGCAAAGCCTTGGCTGCTGGTCCGGCTTCCACGCCATGCAGATGATGCGCGCCATCAAGCGCCAGAAAGGCACGCTGGACCGCGCCTATGTCTACCTCTCCGGCTGGATGGTGGCGGGTCTGCGCAATAGCTTTGGCCACTTGCCCGACCAGTCCATGCACGAAAAAACGGCCGTGACCGACCTTATCAACGAGATCTACACGTCGCTGCGCCAGGCCGACGAAGTCGATCTGAACGATCTTTTCGCCGAGCTGAAGGCCGCCGAAGGCGACGTGGCGCGCCAGGCCGTGATCGCCAAGATCGACGGGTTCGAGTCCTACGTCCGGCCCATCATCGCCGTCTTCGATGCGGGCTTCGGCAATGTCCACGCGACCTATCTGCTGGCGAAAGAGCTGATCAAGGCGGGCGCGTGCTGCATCCAGATCGAAAACCAGGTCTCGGACGCCAAGCAGTGCGGCCACCAGGACGGCAAGGTCACGGTCCCGCGCGAGGACTTCATCGAAAAGCTGCGCGCCGTGCGCATGGCATTCGAGGAACTCGGCGTGCATGACGGCGTGATCGTCGCCCGCACGGATTCGCTCGGCGCAGGCCTGACGCAGAAGATTCCCGTCTCCCGCGAAGCGGGCGACCATGCGGCGGAATATACCAAATGGCTCGACGCCACGCCGGTCGAAAGCCTGACCGATCTGGAAGACGGCGATGTCGCCATCCGCCTGGGCGACCAGTTGGTGAAGCCGACGCGCCTGCCCAATGGTCTTTACAAGTTCAAGCCGGATACGGGCGAAGACCGTGTTGTCGAGGACTGCATCGCAGCGCTCAATGACGGCGGCGCGGATCTGCTCTGGATCGAGACCGCGACGCCCAACGTCGCGCAGATCGCGGGCATGGTGAACCGCATCCGCGAGGACGCGCCCCACGCCAAGCTGACCTACAACAATTCGCCGTCCTTCAACTGGACGCTGAACCTGCGCAAGCAGGTGCGCGAGGATTGGATCGCCGAAGGCAAGATCCACGAAAGCAGCTATCCGGAAGCGGAATTGATGAGTGCCCGCTTCGACCAGGACCCGCTGGGTCTCGAGGCCGACGCCCGCCTGCAGGCTTTCCAAACCGATATTGCGCGGGAGGCCGGCGTATTCCACAACCTGATCACCCTGCCGACCTTCCATATGGACGCGCTCGGAATGGATCGCCTGTCCGAAGGCTATTATGGCGACGAGAAGATGCTGGCCTATGTGCGGGGCATTCAGCGCGCGGAAATCCGCGGCGGCGTCAGTGCGGTCAAGCACCAGCACGAAGTCGGCTCCGACCTGGGCGACACGTTCAAGGAAATGACCGGCGGCGATCGCGCGCTGAAAGCGGGCGGCGCGCACAACACAATGAACCAGTTCGCGAATGTGGCGTAACGATCCGGGGCGCTTGCGCCCCGGAAAATTCGATTGCCAATCGAATTTAGTGGAGCCACCGCACAGGACCACGCCAGTGCGCCCTTTGCGATCGGCCGAACGTCCATAGCGAAGCCATCGCACAGGAAAGAACACCCGAAGACGTCTCCAAACGGCCCGCCTCCTCGAGGCGGGCCGTTTCCTTTCTGATGTGGCGTTGAGTGTTTGTCGCTCGCCCACGCCTTTCCGTTGGCCGGCCATCTGGGGTCCGGCGGGATCGGCGCGGGTGGATGGGTCGGGGGCTGTGCCCGCAGGTCCACAAGACATGTTACGCGACATGTGGCGCATGTATTAAGGACGAACCTCTCGGCGTCGTCCCATGAGGTGTGCGACCTGCGGCGATGCCGGGTCCAGCGGGCGGTCCGCCTGTCAGAGCGTGCCGCCTTTTTCCGGACAAGGGCCGTGGGGACC
>JBCCCX010000217.1:0-5800 GCA_039033275.1 Pseudomonadota bacterium
AAAAGTTGGCAGGGTTTTGAATCACTTGACTGATTCGCGGCGATGCAAGCCCGGCTTGCGCTTGACCATGGAATCCCGACCGTGCGACTCCGGGTACGGGGCAAGTGATTCAGTTACTTTCGGGGACCGGGGTTTATGTCGGACAAGGCGCATTCTGTGAAACCGGCACAGCCTGCAACATCGGTCGGACCGACGCGATCCGACCGTAAAAAATCCGTAGACCCGGATCTCGCCTCCCTGGAACTTTCGCGACCCGCAGCGCCCATGTCGCGCGACGACCGCAAGGTTCGCCTGTCCCGCCTGTCGTCCACGCTCACACTCGCATTGTGGAAAGACGTGACCATCGCGTCCGTCTCCAGCGACATGCCGGACCTTTCGGCCCGCCAGACGGCCGTGCTGATGGTAGTTTACCTCGAACCCGGCATGCACACGGTGCGCTCGCTCGCCAAGAGGCTGAACGTGACGAAAGCCGTGATCAGCCGGGCCATCGACCGGCTCCATTCCTACAATTACATTACGCGGGCGGACGATCCGCGCGACAGGCGCTCCATCGTGCTGCGCCGCACGCCGGAAGGCATCAACTACCTGCGCGCGTTCGCCAAGATCATGCAGAGCGAGATGCCGGACGGCCTTCTGCCGACGCCCTCCTACTGACGCGCCGCCCCGTTGTCCCAGGCCCAGCCTGACCGCCAAACGACGCTGACGGACGGTACAGGCCCGCGCATCGCGGAACGCCGCGTCGTCGCCCCCTTCGCCCCGCTTTCCTTCAAGCCCGGGCCGCGCCAAGCGCAGGAAACGGAACTCCTCCACGGACAGGGCTTCGACGTCCATGCCGAGCAGGGGAGATACGTCTACGGCCGCGCCGCGCCGCTGCAGTGCGGCAGTGCGCGCCGGGCCTATGTCGGCTGGGTCCCGACGAAGGCGTTGGGCGCGCCCGGACCGGAGCCCACCCACGCCGTATCCGTAGTGACCGCCCCCGTCTTCAGCCGCGCCGACCTGAAGTCGCCCATCGTCATGTCGCTGCCGCTGGGCGCACGTATCGCCGTCATGGCCGAGGCGGGGGGCTACCTCCAGATCGGGGCGGGCGCCTGGATGAGCCGGTTACACTTGCGCGCGCTGGACGATCCCGAAGCCGATTTCATCGCGGTCGCACGGCGTTATCTCGGCCAGCCCTATGTCTGGGGTGGGACGGGTGCGCGCGGGCTGGACTGTTCCGGCCTCGTGCAGATGAGTTTGGATGCGTGCGGTGTGGATGCGCCCCGCGACGCGGACATGCAGGAAGCGGTCCTGGGTGAGCCTGTCGCCCTGGATGCGCCGAGAGTGCGCGGCGACCTGCTTTTCTGGGCCGGGCATGTCGGCATCATGGCGACGCGGACGCGGCTATTGCATGCCAACGCGACGCATATGTCCGTGGTGGAAGAACCGGTCGGAGCGGCGCTGCGGCGCATCGCGCGGGCGGGTTATCCGCTCCGTTCGGTCAAACGCCTCTAGCGGGTCTTAGGAAAACCCGCTCGCAAGGGGAGATCCGCTCGAAAGGATCAGTCGATTTCGTCGACGACCAGCGGGTTCTCGTCCTCGTTACCGGGCTGGCCTTCCTCGTTTCCGCCAGGCTCGCCCATCTCGCCCTCGACGGGGGCTTGGTCGGTGGTGGGCGCTTCCTGTTCGGCGACATTGTCGCCGTCGCTCTCGGACGGGTCGAGCGTCGGATCCTGGTTCTGAATGCCGTCCGCCTCGATGGTCGCGTCCTCGGCTTCGGCCGTCAGTTCGACGAGCGCCGGGGCAGGCTCGGGCTGCGGCGGCGGGTTGTCGTGGGCCAAGCGCAGATATTCGATCACGGCGGCGCGGTCGCTTTCCTTGCGGATGCCGATGAAGTTCATCTTCGTGCCTGGCAGCCACTTTTTAGGGTTTTCCAGATAGCCGTCCAGATCCTCGAAGGTCCAAGGCGTGCCGCGAGAGGCCATGGCTTCGGAATAGGCGAAGCCGGCATGTGTGCCCTTGGTCGCGCCAACCACGTTCCACAGGCCCGGCCCGGTGCCGTTGGGGCCACCCTTCTCGATGACATGGCAGGAGGTGCAGTTGCGGAAGACGCGCGCGCCGCGCTCGGCATCCATGGCCGCGACCCATTCGGCCTGCGGGAAGGGAAGCTCGATCTCTTCCTCGCCGCCGCCGGCCTCCAACTCGCCGACAATATAGGCCGGGACCTTGGGCGTTTCGGTGTGCAGGAAGATCTCCGGCAGCATGCGGATCACCATGAAGGCCAGCGCGGCGGCCAGGACGGCGCCGAAAATCTTGTTGTTGCCAAGCGGATCCATCGTATCGGAGTCCCTGTTATTCTGGTCGTTCCACGTTCCGGCGGACCGGGACGTTCCCTTGTGCCCGCCTAATACGGATTTGGGGCGCGTCCGCAATTGGAAAACCCCTTGCGGCGCAGGGTCGCAAGGGGCTTTAACCGGCTTTCGCGGCCATGCTCGAAACGGGACGCGGCGGACCGGCCGGGCCACCAAGGAAAGATCGTCCATGACGAATACAGCCACACAGACAGAAATGCGGGCCAAGGCGAAAGGCCGCATCGTCTATCAGGGTGAACCCGGTGCCTTTTCGCATCTCGCCTGCCGCGAACACTATCCGGACCTGGAGCCCTGGGCGTGCCAGTCCTTTGCGCAAGCTTTCTCCCGCGTTCGGTCGGGCGAGGCGGCGCTGGCCATGATTCCGGTCGAGAACACGGTCGCCGGCCGGGTCAGCGATATCTACCACCTTCTGCCCGAGGGAGGCTTGAGCATCGTGGCGGAACGCTATCAACCCATCCACCACCAGCTGCTGGGCCTACCTGGCACACGGCTGGAGGACGTCCACACGGCGCGCTCCCATCCCATGGCCCTCGGCCAGGTGCGCGAAAGCCTGAAGCGCCTTGGCATTGCCGGAGTCGCGGATGTAGACACGGCCGCCGCGGCGCGCAAGGTCTCTGAGCGCGGCGACAAGGGCGTCGTCGCGGTCGCCAGCCGCGTCGCCGCCTCCGAATACGGGCTGGAGATCCTGGCCGAAGATATCGAGGATTCCGAGAGCAATACGACACGCTTCGTGGTGCTGTCGCGCGAAGCGCGGATCCCGGATATGCAATCGGGACCGGTCGTGTCGTCCTACGTCTTTCGCACGCGGTCCGTCCCTAGCGCGCTCTATAAGGCGCTGGGCGGGTTTGCGACCAACGGCCTGAACATGACCAAGCTGGAGAGTTACATGGTGGGCGGCGGCTTCACGGCCGTGCAGTTCTATGTCGATGTGGAAGGCCATCCGGACAGTGCCGCCATGCGCCACGCGCGCGAAGAACTGGATTTCTTCTCGGAGGATGTGCGCCATCTGGGGACCTATCCTGCCGACCCGCTGCGCCGCGCGCAGGGCTGAACGTGCCGCGCTTGTTCCCTGCACTGCCCAGCCCTACCTGTCCGGCATGAAACGCGTCCTCGCCACCTTGATGATCGGCCTGTCCGCCTGCTCGGCTCCCATTCCTGGAGCGGCGGCAGAGGCTGGGAAGTCCGAGGTCTACACCTCCTGGCGCAACGATCTGGCCTTGGGTGGCTACGATGCGGTGAGCTTCCATGCCGGCCGGCCCGTGCGCGGCCGCACGGAATTCGAGACCGATTACAAGAACGCCACCTGGCGCTTCGACACGCAGGCCAATCTGCAACTGTTCGAGATGAACCCGTCCGCCTTCGCGCCGCAATATGGTGGTTATTGCGCCTGGGCCGTCGCCAACGGCAAGCTCGCCCCGGGCAAGCCCGACCATTGGCATGTGGAGGACGGCAAGCTCTACTTGAACTATTCGGTGCGGGTGAAGAAGCGCTGGGACGCGCTGCGCGACGAATTCATCGATGCCGCCGACGCCAGCTGGCCGGCGCTGCTGGGCGACTGATTACGGTCTGCCCAGCCAGGCCCGCAGCAGCTGGTGGGCGATGGTCGTGCGGGGCGGGCGCATGAAGGCCTCGCCGGTCTTGTCGAACACGGCCTCGACCTCGGCGCGCGTGAACCAGCGCGCATCTTCTAGCTCCTTGGGGTCGACCTTCACCGTGCGGTCGGCCGCCTGGCTGAACAGGCCGATCATCAGCTGCGACGGAAACGGCCAGGGTTGGCAGAACATGTAGCGGTGGTTGGATAGCGTCGCGCCCACTTCCTCCATCCCCTCGCGGGTCGCGGCTTCCTCGATCGTCTCGCCGGGCGACACGAAACCGGCCAGCGCGGAGTAAAAGCCCGGCGGCCAGCCCGGCCCGCGCCCCAGCAGGACCGCATCCTCGTGCTCGATCAGGAAGATCACCACCGGATTGACGCGCGGGAAATGCTCCGTGCCGCAAGCCGGACAGATGCGCTTCGCTCCGCCTTCGGCAGACTCCGTGGCGTGCCCGCACTGGGCGCAGAAAGGATGGGTCCGGTGCCAGTCGAAGATGGACCGCGCCCGCCCGGCCAGGGCCAGCGCGTCTGGCGCCAACCGCCCGCCCTGCAGGCGCAAATCCAGCAGCGCGTCCGGCGGCAGCCTGTCGTCCGATCGCAGCGAGGCGGCGAAGACCGGATCACCGTCGCCTTCGAGACCCAGAAAGATCAGGCCCGGATCGGCCAGGGGCAGGTCAGAGACCGCTTGCGGCGCGGCTCGCAGCAAGGCGGGCCCGTCGCTCGCGACCTGTCCCTTGTGCAGCAGCAGCGCTGTCGCCTTCGGGTGGCCGCGCAGGCGGGCGAGGGCTTCGTCCGTGCGCTCCATCTCCGCGAAGTCGACCTGCGACCCGGCGAAGGGGATCGGACAATCGGGACTGTAGGGCGTGCTCATCCATCCGCGATACGGAGTTTGCCGGGCCATGACAATGACGTCATATTACCCAATTATAACAATGTGTTGCGCCGACACCACAGTGCGTTTGTAACATGATTTGAAGCTCTGGCCCTTTTGCGCCGGAGCGTCGATCTCCGCCCATGCGCCTTTTGCGCATAACTTCAAGGAGAACGAGATGAGACTCTCAGCAGTCATCGTGTCGGCGAGTGCCATCGCCCTCACAAGCACAACCGCTTTTGCACAGGACAGCAATGTCTACATCAATGCGGGCGTCGATGCGTACGAGTTCGATGCCTACACATTGTCGGGAAAAGTCGGCTACAACTTCAATTCCTACTTCGGTGTCGAAGGGCAGGGCGGCTTCGGGATCGGGGGCGACGACGAGGCGTTCTTCGACCAGATCGTCCAGGGTTCCCAGGTTCAGGGCAGTCTGAAAACGGAGATCGACAGCAGCTTCGCCGCTTTCGCCCGGCTGAAATTTCCCGTCACCGACCGGGTCGAACTGTTCGCACGCGGTGGCTATCACTTCACACAGGTCGGCGTGGATGCGTCCAACTTCACCGTGACGACGGCGGGCACGCCCACGACCATCGTCGGGACGGAAGACAATGTCGATTTCGACGGCTTCGCGGCTGGGGCAGGCATCCAGATGATGGTCGACCCGCTCAACGGGATCCGGCTGGAATACACCTTCCAGGATGTCGACAATATCGAGGACATCAGCGTGGCCGGAACCGACTTCGGAGAATTCGGATCCGATGTCTATTCCGTCTCCTATGTCCGGAAGTTCTAACCCGCGCCTATCATCTATCCCTCGCTCCGGTTGGTCCGGGGCGGGGTTTTTATGCGCCGCCATCTTGCCAGTCCTGGAAGGTCCGGCCATATGCAGCCCCGGAAGATCGGCCCGGACGTGGGCTGTCGCCAACCCGGTCAGGTCGGGAACGAAGCAGCCGTAACGATTCGCCCGCGGGTCGGATCCCGGTCTTC
>JBCCCX010000218.1:0-5790 GCA_039033275.1 Pseudomonadota bacterium
CCTGTCGCCGAAAGGCGTGAAGGGCAATGCGGCGGAGAAAGCTTTGGGGCGCGCCTATATCACCTGCAACAAGAACGGCATTCCCAACGATCCGGAGAAGTTCACCGTCACGTCGGGCATCCGGGTCGGCTCGCCAGCCGGCACGACGCGCGGCTTCGGACCGGCGGAGTTCCGCGAAGTCGGGCAGCTGATGGCGGAAGTGCTGGATGCGCTGGTCGAAAGCCCCAAAGGCAACGCCGAGGTCGAAGCCAGCGTGCGCGAACGCGTCAAGGCGCTAACGGCAAAGTTCCCGATTTACGACTCGGTTTCGGCTTAGGGACTATCCGCATAGGTTTGTGGGCAGGGGGTTCAGCATGCTCTGTCATGCTGTATAGGCCTGAATACTCACCCGCATCCTAGTTTTGGCTGAACTGGCTTCTGCATTACGGCAACGCCTTGGCACTGCGGTCCTCGAGGGGCAGAGCGACACAATGTTCCCGGCATGACCGACCAAAACATTCGCCGTGGCGGAAGCCGGACGGATGACGCGCCGCTGTAGAGTTTCTTTCAAAGCCTTTCCCTAACCGTTGCAGTGCAGCGACGTGGGTCCATGCTGTCGACGTCAGTTGAAAGCAATCAGATGAGTGCTCTCCCTCCGCCTCTATGGAGCCCCGTCCCCGGCATTCATTGCCGGGGTCTGGCCTCCTCCTTCACCACAAGAGGAGGGCGATCCAAACTGCTCGCCTTGTGGAGCCAACTGATAGCAGGCCCCGGCAATAAATGCCGGGGACGGCGTCTCTGATGAGTGATGCCAATACGTTCCGCAACAAGAACACTTTTTTCTTCCCCGGGCCGGCCCTCCGCCCTGGCACCGCAAAATTGAAAGCTTGAAGTCACTGTAAATAAATGACTTTCATCGAGCCATGCGCATTTGCCGCGCCTGCAGGCATGCCTCATAAGCGCAACTTATACCCGTTTGGACAAACACAAATCACCGTTCTATCTATAGAACGCATCCGTTTGCGTTTTTGCATAAGTGCGAGCCATCGCCTATGTACAGCTCATGCGCTGCCCGTTCTGCTCAGGCGAAGACACGCAAGTGAAAGACTCGCGTCAGGCGGAGGACGGTAACGCCGTTCGCCGCCGGAGGCTTTGCGTGAAATGCGGTGGCCGGTTCACGACCTTCGAACGGGTGCAGCTCCGTGATCTCCAAGTGCTGAAGAACTCCGGCAAGCGCGCGCCCTTCAACCGGGACAAGCTGATGCAGTCGGTCCGGATCGCTTTGCAGAAGCGCCCGGTGGAGGAGGACCGGATCGAACAGATGGTCTCCGGCATCGTGCGGCGCCTGGAATCATCCGGACAAGCCGACGTGACCTCCAAAGAGATCGGCGAGCTTGTGATGGAAGGTCTCTCCGAACTCGATAAGATCGGCTATGTCCGCTACGCCAGCGTTTACCGCGATTTCCGCGCGACCGAGGACTTCGGACAGTTCATCGAGTCGGAAAAGCTAAGCGACCCGGACTGACATGTTCACCGGCATCATTACGGATTTGGGGCGGCTCCGAGAGGTCACGCGCGCGAAAGGACGCTCCGAGTGGGGAGATACGCGCATGGTCGTGGAGACGAACTACGACACGGACACAATTGATATAGGAGCCTCCATCGCCCATTCCGGAGCCTGCATGACCGTCGTGGAGAAGGGGCCGGGATGGTACGCCTTCGACGTTTCCGACGAGAGCCTCGACAAGACCACGATTGGAGATTGGAAGCCTGGACACCGCATCAATCTGGAACGCGCCCTGACCGGCGCGGACGAACTGGGCGGCCATATCGTCACGGGCCATGTCGACCTGACTGCCCGGTGCCTGCGCCGCGAGGCGATCGCCGGATCGACCCGTTTTCATATCGAGGTCCCGGAGGCGCTCGCTTTCGCCATCGCGCCGAAAGGCTCCGTGACGGTGGACGGTGTGTCGCTGACCGTCAACGACGTTGAAGACGGCGCTTTCATGCTCAACATCATCCCTCATACGGCCGAGGTCACAACCCTCGGGACATTACAGCCCGGCGACGAGGTAAATCTGGAAATCGACGTCATCGCCCGCTATGTCGCCCGCTACCTCGCGCACATGAAAGCCGGTTAGGCAAGGAGTGGGTTTGACCCAGCTGAACGAAGCGACCTTTCAAGACGTCTATAATCTCGCCACGCCCGAAGAGATCATTGACGACGCCCGCAATGGCCGCATGTATATTCTCGTCGATGCCGAGGACCGCGAGAATGAGGGCGATCTGATCGTCCCGGCGCAGTTCGCCACGCCCGATGCGATCAACTTCATGGCCAAGCACGGGCGCGGGCTGATCTGCCTCGCCCTTGAGAAGCAGAGAGCCGAGGAGCTGGGCCTGAAGAATATGAGCGCGGACAATGCGTCCCGGTTCGAGACGGCCTTCACCCAATCCATCGAGGCCCGCGAAGGCGTTACGACCGGCATCAGTGCCGGAGACCGGGCGCGTACCATCCAGGTCGCCATCGACCCGGACAGCCGCGCAGACGATATCGTGTCGCCCGGACACATGTTCCCCATCATCGCCAAGGAGGGCGGGGTGCTCGTCCGCACAGGCCATACGGAGGCGTCCGTGGACATTTCCCGTTTGGCAGGGCTCAACCCG
This sequence comes from Pseudomonadota bacterium, assembly GCA_039033275.1. Classification (GTDB taxonomy): domain Bacteria; phylum Pseudomonadota; class Alphaproteobacteria; order Caulobacterales; family Maricaulaceae; genus Litorimonas. The sequence goes on from JBCCCX010000218.1 coordinate 2,644, forward strand.
TCCGCCGTGATCTGCGAAATCATGAACGATGACGGCACGATGGCGCGGCTCGACGATTTGGTGAAATTCGCGCAGTTCCACGGGTTGAAGATCGGCACGATCGAGAGCCTGGTGGCACATCGGCTCGAACGAGACCATTTCGTCAAGCATGTTGCTAGCTCCGACTTCACATCGCAGCGAGGCAACGCCTTCAAGATCCACGTCTACCGCAACCTGCTCGACGGCAAGGAGCATGTTGCCCTATCTCGCGGGCAGGCGAAGGCAGGCGAACCGAGCTTGGTCCGGGTTCATAAGATAGACTTTGCCGGCGACATCCTGTCCGAAGACAGCCCGCGTGCCGGTCTCATCTGGGATGCGATGAAGGTCTTGGCCGACCATGACGGCCACGCCGTGCTGGTCCTGATCCGCGAAGGCTCGATCGACTCGTTGTTGGAACGGCTGGGCGCGCACAAGTCGACGGTGGACCGCAAGGAACAGACGGTGCGCGAATACGGCGTCGGGGCGCAGATCCTAACCCATCTCGGCGTTAGCCAAATGACGCTTCTGTCCAACACGATGCCGAAACTCATCGGCCTCGATGCCTACGATCTCGAAATCGTCGGCCTCCACCCACTCGACAACACCCGGACCTAACGCGCATGAAGATTCTCGTCATCGAAGCGCGCTTCTACGAGCACATCTCCGACATGCTGTTGGAGGGGGCCAAGGCGGCGCTTGAGGCCGAAGGAGTGGACGTAACCGTGCTGACCGTGCCAGGCGCGCTGGAGATCCCGCATGTCATCGCGTTCGCGGATCAGGCGGCTACGGGCTATGACGCCTATGTCGCCCTGGGCTGCGTGATCCGAGGGGAAACCACCCATTACGACTATGTCTGCCAGGAAAGCGCGCGGGCCATCATGGACCTTGCCGTGACGCGCCATCTCGCGATCGGCAACGGTATCATCACGGTGGAGAATGAGGACCAGGCGCTGGCCCGTGCCGATATTGCCCGCAAGGACAAGGGCGGCTTCGCGGCCCGCGCAGCGATGACGATGGTCGGCCTTCGCGACGCGCTGCGAGTCCAATCGTGAGCGGCGCGACCCCGAAGCTCCGCCGACAGGCTCGCCTGTCGGCCGTGCAGGCGCTTTACCAGATGGACCTGACCGGCGCGACGTCGAAACCGGTGGTCTACGAGTTCCTCAACCACCGCTTCGGCTTCGAAGACGAAGAGGGCATGGTCGCTGCGGACGAGACGTTTTTCGAGGAACTGGTCGAAGGCGTGGTTCGGGAGCAGGACGCGATCGACAAGAGGCTCGACACGCAACTTCCAGATAATTGGCCGCTGCGGCGTCTCGACATGACCTTGCGCGCCTTGCTCCGCGCGGGAGTGTTCGAGGCGCTGAAACGCCCAGACGTTCCGGCACGAGTCTTGATTGACGAATATGTCGCCATTGCGGGCGATTTCTTCGACGGCAAGGAGCCGGGCATGGTCAATGCGGTTCTCGACAAGATCGCCAAGTCGGTGCGGGCCGCCGAGTTCGGCCTGCCCGGTGCGGAGGCGGGGGCCAAGCTCGCCGGGACGTGAGGCGGGCGCCGTGAGGGAAGACGACTTCATCGCCCTGCTTCGCCCGCTCGCCGGTCCCGGCGGCCTCGACCTGAGAGACGACGCAGCGCAGTTCCTGCCCATGCCGGGCCGCGAACTCGTTGTGTCGACCGATAGTTTCGTGGAAGGCGTCCACTTCCCGGCCGGGCGCTATGGCGGCGGCTTTTCCGAACGCTTGCTGCGCACCGCGCTTTCCGATTTGGCCGCCAAGGGGGCGCGGGCCATAGGCTACACACTCAATGTGGCGTGGCCGGAGAGCGTCGACGACCGCTGGGCGTCCGGTTTCGTCCGCGGATTGGCAGACGTACAGGCGGCCTTCGACTGCCCGCTTCTCGGCGGGGATACGGTCTCGACCACAGGCCCGCTGGTGGCAAGCGCGACCGTCTACGGCACCGTGCCGGAGGGGCGCATGATATTCCGCTACGGTGCCCGGCCTGGTGACACGCTCTGGCATACGGGGACTTTAGGGCGTGCCGCGCTCGGCCTGCGTATCATCAACGGCAAATCGGTCGATCTGTCGCCAGACGAGTTCCACGCGGCCGAGACCGCATATTTACGGCCCGAGCCGCGCTTTCTGTTCCGCCGTGTGCTGCGCAACTACGCGTCAGCAGCTCTTGACCTGACGGACGGGTTTTCGCGTGACGCCCACAACCTTGCGATTGCGTCGGGCGTACGGCTGGAGGTCACGCGCGAAGCGCTCGAAGCAGGCGCGTTCGGCGACGACTACGAGCTCTTATTCACGTCCCACCCCGGACGCGACGTGGAGATGCAGGCCGACGCGAGAATGGCCGGCGTTCCGGTCACTTGGTGTGGCACGGTAAAGGAAGGCGAGGGGGTCTGGTGCGAAGGCCGCCCAGTCGAGCCGGGCGGCTACCAGCACGGGGTGGGCGGCGCCTAGCGCGGACCGCCCGCGCCGCCAGGGACATTGTCCTGCGGGTTGCCGAGCCGGTCCGTCGGGATGCGGCCGATCGTACCGAAGACCTGCTCGAGCACGGACAGTTCGCGACCGCGTGTCGGGGTCTCGCGGTTTTCGTAGTTCACGATGCGTCGGTCCTCGATGCCGTATTCGGCGACCTGCGTGACCTGGCCGTCCGCGTTGAAGGTGATGGCCGTGACGGACTGTTCCTGGATCTGGGGGCGAAGGTAGGCGTAACGCTCCCGCACCTGGTTGATGTAGTACCAGGTGTCGCTGTCCACCTCCTCGTCGAACGTGCCTTCGACGGACGGGCTGCCTAGCGCGGCCAAGACGGTCGCCTTCGTATCGGAATTCGGGTTGATCTCCTGCGGCTTGGCGTCTTCGGTCGGGACGTAGCCATGCGTGCGCAGGATCGGATTGCACCCACCCAGCGAAGCGCTACCGAGACCCAAAGTCGCAATCATCAATGTGGTGGCAACCGAATTGCGCATGACCCGTCTCTCACCTAATGGGCACCCGAATATCGCGCAGCCCTATTCGAGCAGCGTAAGGCGCGCAAGCGTCCGCCACGGTTCATGACGGAGGCTTAACATGGGTCTGATCGACCGGCTAATGGGGCGGGACCTGCCCGAAAGACGCGACGCGCGCC
>JBCCCX010000219.1:0-5750 GCA_039033275.1 Pseudomonadota bacterium
AGCCAGAGGTTGTGCCGGGCTTCCCCGACCGGCTCGTCCCCGTCAACGCGGCGGCCGAGACCGAACTGAAGAAACGCACCCTCACCAAGCTCTACAACGCCCGCCCGGCCTGGCTCGCCAACGCCCACGCAACGCTCGACGCCGCCGTGGCCCGTGCATATGGCTGGCCAGAGGACATCACAGAGGACGACGCCCTGGTGCGTCTGTTTGCGCTCAATCAGGCGCGGGCGAGGGAAGCTGGCCGATGAGCGAAATTCGAGTGCAATACGGAAAGCTAGAGGGCGTAGATCGCTGCCCGCAATGCGGCGTCGCAAATCCCTATCTCCGCCTTCTGAATCCTGCCAATCCGATGGTGACAAACAGAGGCCCAACCAAAGGGACGACCGTAAATTGGTGCTTCTTCGTCTGTAGCGCCTGCGACCGTATGGTTATGGCCGAGTCGCCTCCTTATCCAAAAAGCGAGGGATGTGCAGAGATCGCGCGCCTCTACCCTCAAGCCGAGAGCGTCGACGAGGCCCTCCCGTCGTCCGCGCAGAACTACCTTCGCCAAGCTATGGAAACGCTTCACGCACCGGACGCCTCCGTCGTCATGTCCGGCTCGGCTGTCGATGCTATGCTCAAGGCCAAAGAGTACGAGAGCGGCTCGCTCTTCAAGCGCATCGAACGGGCCGTCGAAGACCATTTGCTGACCGAAGACATGGGCCGGTGGGCGCACGCCGTCCGGCTGGAAGGCAACAACGTTCGCCACGCCGATGAAGACCGTCCCCATATGACCCGGCAAGACGCCGAACAAGTGCTCGATTTCGCCCGCGCCTTGGGTGATTTTCTTTTCGTCCTGACCGCCCGTGTGGAGAGCGGCATTGAAGCGGCCAAGGCCAGCACGGAGGATGAAGCATCTTGAGCGACAAACCGACCTGGATGGTCCGCGCCGATAAGAGCGGCACTGCCTTCGCGGACTTCGAGGACAACAGTGTCGTCGGCATTGGCTGGAGCGAGATGGGCAACGTCTCGGGCCTCAAGCGGCGCGATGCTGTGTTAGCGCGTTACCACGACATATATAAGGGCGCTCGGGAACAGCGGGCGCGCATGGATGCTGGCCAAATCGATCGCTTCATGAACCGCTTTGCTCCGGGCGACCGCGTCGTCACCTACGATCCGTCCACCCGCGTCTATCTGTGTGGCACGATTGACGGCGCACCCGTCTACGACCCGGACGCCGGAACTGAAGTGCTGACCTATACGCGGCCTGTGAGCTGGACGCATCGCACGGGCCGCGACGACTTGAGTGCGGCAGCCCGCGCGAGCCTCGGCTCCATATCGGCCATCTTTTCCGTCCGTACCGACGTGTCGGCCGAGCTGTGGAAAGAGTCGAAACCCGCACCGGCGGCGTCCGGCAGCGACGACGACGGTAGGGCCGATCAAGCGCCCGATCTTGAGACGCTTGCCAACGAAGCCATCAAGGACATGCTAGCGGCCCTAAGCTGGGATGACATGCAAGAACTGGTTGCCGGCTTGTTGCGCGCGATGGGCTTCAAGACGCGCATCTCCGGCAAGGGCAGCGACCGGGGGAAAGATGTCGTTGCCTCGCCAGACGGGTTCGGGTTTCGCGAGCCGCGCATCTTCGTCGAGGTGAAGCACCGCACCAATCAAACCATGGGCAGCCAAGACATTCGTAGCTTTCTCGGAGGCCGCCGGCCGGGCGACAAGGGCCTCTACGTGAGCACAGGCGGCTTCACCAAAGACGCCTATTACGAAGCCGAACGCGCCAACGTACCGACGACCTTGATGGACTTCGAGGAACTGGTCCACGCCATCCAGGAGCATTACGATGCCTTCGATTTGGAGACCAAACAACTCCTACCGCTGAAACCGATCTTCGCGCCGGCGCTGCAAGGGTAATACCGGGCAGTTTTATGAAGGAACGGGATTAGGTCGCTTGGGTCCGTCCGGGTGGGGTGCCGTGTCGCGGGGATGGCGCTGAGCCGCAGTCGTCCATTTCTCCTAAGCCGTCTCGCCAATTTGATACTTCGGCGTGGGGAAGGAACGGAAGACCCCTAAGGGTGTCTTCCGTTCCTTCCCCTAGACACCCCCAGAACGTTCCGGAATTATTCCGGATCATTCCGCAGTTCGTCGGCGGCACTCCCGAGCATGAGCACGTCGTCGGTTTGTGCCAAACGGTGCTTTTGAACTAGGGCGACGATGGCGTCGCTACACCCTCGGCGCCTGTTGGCCTCTGTGCTCGCGCCCGAGACGCTGCCTCCGTCGAGTAATAGTTCGACCGCGTCGGATCGCGTTAGGGGAGCACCGCCAACCTTCTCGCGTCGTTTCAGTTCAGTGTGGACAATTCCGAACGCCGCAGAGAGACGAGCGGTTAGCTTACCAGAGCGCTTCGGTGCACTCTCCTCGTCCAGTTCCTCCACGTAGGGGAGCTTGATCGCGTCCCCGTCCTCATCGACGCTGTCATCGACGGTTTCGATCTTGAAGTAGTAGCGGCCGAAGGGCTGCCCGTTGCGGTTCTTGATCGGCGACCACTCGACTACGCCGCCGTCCGCCTTCTTCATAAAGATCGACGTGTAGAGGGCACCGTGAAGCGAACTGTGGCCGCGCGGGGTGTTGCTGCCATTTTTCGCCGGGTGATGCACGAGCATGAGGGCCGCGCCTTCTTTCGCGACCTCCGCGTAGAACGCATTGACCGACCCCATGCCTTCGGAACTGTTCTCGTCCATGCCCGCAAAGGCCATGGCCAGTGTATCGAGGATCACGAGGTCCGGCTTCTCTCGGCGGATCAACGCACGTAGCATCATACGATCTTCGCACTTTGGGTCTTTCAGATCGCCAATATCAGTGGCGAGCTTCAGGTTCGGGGCCGGCCCATACAGCTTGTCAAGTGCGCAGAGGCGGCGGCGGACCCCGGTGGAGTCTTCCGCCGCAACATAGAGCACCTTAGCGGCCCTAGTGCGCCGCCCGAAGAACGACGCACCCCGGGCAAGCGCATGGGCCAGACGTGCCGTCCATGTCGATTTGCCCGTGCCGGGATCGCCCAACACGGCGACGTAATCCCCACGGGCGATCAGGTGCTTGATGAGATACGGCTCTTGCGGATAGCGGACGGCTTCGGCGTAGCTGAAGAGGTGCGGGCCTTTCCGCTGCTTGCGAGTTGTGTTCGGCTGAGCCTCAACCGAAGCCGGCCCGACAAGTGCCTCGGTCTCGGGTGCGAACGTACGAAGCGCGGGCGGTCCATTTGCATGCGCCCGCGCCGTCACGCTTCGTCCTCCTCGTCCAGCATTGCGACATACCGATCAATCTCCGCATCCGCTTCAGCCTGCATAGCATCGGCGACCTCCTCGTTCGCCCGCGCGAAGTCGAGCATCGCCTTCTGGCTCGGGAGCATCCGTATGGGCGCGTCGTCAGGCATACCCTCGTCCAGCTCGCCGAAGAGATGGATGCGCACGAGGTCGAACGAGTTGACGGGCTTATCGGTCACCCTGCGCAAGGGATCGGAGCCGTGGAAGCTTATGAACATCCCATCCCGCTTGTTGTGGATGCCGCCCGGCCCGCTGTCGGTGCCTTCGTAGTTGTAGCGGTCCTCTGTCGGGCCGCGTTCCTTCAAGTCGTAGGGCAACTCGAACTCGGCGATGGCCTGCCCAGGATCGAAGACGCGGTTCCACGCGCCGATCGGCCCCGGTTTGCTGCGCGGGTCTACTCTCGGACCGTCAGCGATGCGGCGTCGGCTCACGTCCTTGGGATGCCGAGGCCAAAGGCTGACCTCCTCCAGCGCCAGGCCGAGGTCGTCAGCCCAGGTAAGTGGATCGGACGCACCGCTCACAGCACACCTGCCTCGAACGCGTCGCGCTCGTCGCTCAGGGTCACGGGGAAGAACATGAGCTGCGTGGGCCTGAACGACGCCACGTCGACCTGCTCCATAGGATCAAACACCGCGTGTGCGAGGTGCCGCTTCAGTCCTTCGGCCTCGATCGGACTGAGGGGACGGAAAACGGGCATCACGATGCGAACCCTATCGAACTCGCTGATGGGATTGCTGAACGTGGTGTACCAGACGCCTTGGTATCGGCTGAGAGGATGGCTGCCGTCGCGCAAGGCAGCGATGGTACCGGGAACGCCCTTGTCGATGTCGAAGGCGATCAGCGTACTGTCGCCGACGTTTCCGGCTCGCCGCACGCCGTTCCTCATCGGGGCGGTCGTGAAGAAGCCGGCGCTGGCTTTCATGCGCAGCCGTCTCTTCTCATTGGCGCGATCCAGCGCCGCGTTCCCGGTCTCACGACTCAACTCGTCATACTTCTTGCGTGTGCATTCTAGGACGCCCGGCAGTTGGCAGCGGGCGGCGAATTCGGAGAAGGAAGCGGCTTGGTTATCCACCCACCCGAGGTGGTTCATGCCGAAGCCGATGTTGTGAAGGTCGGCCATCTCAGCGCTCCACCTTCGCGGCTTGGTTCGCGAGATACGCGTCGAGCCAGGGCTTCGGGACACCGGACGCCCGCGCGCCGATCTTGATGAGCGGCGGGAGGGTGCCGGCCGCGACGCCTTCGTAGAATGTCGACAAGCCGATGCCGAGATAGACTGCGGCGCGGGCGGGGCGGTAAATCGGACCGGTTATCGCATCCAACCGGTAGTCCGGTATCGCCTTCGGACAACCGTCTCTTGGTTTGGGCATTTGGGAACTCCTTCTTGCCGGCGAAATCGTCCGGCAAGAGGCAGAGAAACCCAATCAATGCTCTGTCGTATGTGGTGAGTAACTGTCCAAGTTCAGAGTTGGTAGCATCAGAGCAAGTTGCCGTGCGGCGTCGCCAACAGCGTCGTCGGTGGGAATTGCGCGACCGCGACCAGCGATGGCATTTCGTATATGCGTCCGGATAGTATGGGGATTTCCCACGCCCCATAGCGCGCGAAGCTCGCTCCTCTGCTTGCGATCCGCGAACTCGTGGCGATCGAGCTCACGCCGCCCTTCATGAAGAAGCGCAACCACGAACCGCGCGGCGGGCCCGTGCTCAGTCTCCGCTGCCTTGCGTTTGTAGATTAGGACATACGCGCCTAGCGCCCAGCGGACCGTGCCTTCGATGGCAAAGGACTTTTGGGGACCGCCACTTTTCTGGTGCTTGACGCGTTCAAGGTGGAAGTCGACCCAAGCGCGTAGCAGGCTCACGTTAAAGTCACTGCCATTGTGCGGCGGATCGCTGACGTGACTATGGCGGCGTAGCATCGGCCTAAGCCGGTTGATGAGTTTCGCGCGCATCTCCTCGTCGGGCTCGTTCTCAATGCGCGTCAGTCTCTCAGCTATGCGCTTCACATCCTTCGCGGACACTTGTCCATCGTAGGATGTGTTCATCATCATGTTGAACGCCCGTTGCAGCGTGGCAAACGCATGTTCCGTCTCGCTGTTGATGCCTTTCAAGAGTATGTGAAGGCCTGCTGCATCTAGAATACCTTGGCAGGCCTCATCGGATAGCGTCAGACCACCAATCGAGCCGTGATCGATCACGGCAGGCGAGCTCGACGAAGTATCAAGCACTGGCTCAACATCTGAAGTGTGGTCTTGAATCGTCATCGGGCCGACCGCGGATGACCAGACTGATCGGCATGGAACTCGCAGTGCTCAGCCCACTTCAACATCAGTTCGCGTCGCTTGGCCAGAAGGTCGCCCCGGCGGTAAGCCGCCTCGGCCTTGTTCCGGATGGTGTGCGCCAGCGCCATCTCGCATACCTCGTGCGGAAAGCTCGTCGTCTCGGATGCCC
>JBCCCX010000220.1:0-5739 GCA_039033275.1 Pseudomonadota bacterium
GATGGTCAAGAAATTGGGCGTGTGGATTTTGCGTGGGGAAAACCGCTTCCACGAACTAAGCATCAACTCCTTTTTCTCACTTTGAGTGCAGGCATTGAAGTGAAAACTATAATAGCCTTCAACCGACGTGAGCACATAGGGCTTATAGAAGGCATTTTGAGTGCCGAGACTGCTTTCCTAAGTCATGGCGAAAAAGGAGAGCAGATTGTAGGGAACCGAGGCCCCAAATTGCGTATGGAGCTACCTACCGTAGATTTTCGGGAAAAGTGGGACCCTGTAGCAATCCAGACTGTTTATTTATCCTTAAAGAAGTCTTTCAAACCGAAGAGTGCGGCGATGGCTGAAGCCAAACGCATGCTTGATGAGCGCAGAGCACTTTTTCAGACAGACGGAGATACCTTTTTCAGGACCTTAGTTGAGAACGATGAGCATCTTGGACGCGTAACTCAAATGATGTTATTAAGCGGAGATAGTGAAGTGTAACGCCCCCGCCCCAAAAACTCCACCAGCCCCGCATCCCTAAGCACCTGCAACTGTTGCCATATCTTCGGCCACATATTGTTGTTTCCAGAATGCAATGCCGACAGCTTGTTCTCAAACGCATAGACCTCGGCCAGCGGGAACTCGTTGGGGCCGAAGGCTTCGACGCAGGTCAGTACGTTGAGAATCCCGCCCTTGTTGGTGCTGACTTTGTCGCAGTAGCCGTCCTCGACAGACGCAAACAATGGGTGATGGACAGGCCGGTCGAGCCGGGCTGAGCGGTGTGGGGAGAGGCGTGGCCTCCCCTTCTTCCGTCATCGCACAACTCGATTGTGCGATCCATGAGGGGGCGGGTCGGCCTTCGTGACAGGTTCTTGGGCCGATGGGTCGCTGCCTTGGATCGCAGACCGGATCGGGCCGGGTGCAGGCTATCGAGCTGTGCGATACTTGGGTTGAGGGTGTGGCTTGGTCTTAGAGTCCGGCCAGTATAGACCGCCTCTCGCCGCCGCTCGGCGCGCTGGAGTCGCGCGCGGCGACAAAAGAACATCGTGCTCGCTGCGCTGCGCGCGTTGCCCTTTTGCCGATGGGAGAGGTGATCCTCCACCAAACCGCTTCGAAGCCATTATTTTCGCACGATCTCCAACAAAATAATCCCCGCCACCGAATACTCGGCCATATTGGGCGTCCCACCCCCAGACACGAGAGGTCACGCAGATCTCGGTTTGGGTGGGTCCGGGGTCTGTTGGCGCGGGGGAACTGCGTTGTCCGGGATGGGGTTGCCTCTGCGTAGCGACCCGGTCCCCGGTCCGGACCCGGGAGGATCGGGGCGGAGAGTGCGCCGTGAGTCGGGTGGCCTTGAGGGCCGCGTGATGCACCCCTCTTCGTCCCGGCGCGCAAGCCGGAGGGGCCGAAAGCCCGCCCGGCCTCTGCCGCCTCGTGCGGAGTGACGTCCGCCATTGGCCGGTGCGCCCTCGGGGCCCGGCGACGATCCTTCCGGACGATGGACCGAGACCTCGGATGCGCGGACCGCTGTTCGCCGTAAAAAGGTATTACCCAATGTGTTTCCTTCGGGGAACACGGTCCGCGCTCGTGTCATCTTATTCGACGCCAGCCGCGATGACGCCCCCAAGGCCGCGGCCCCGATGCCCGGCAGGACGTGTCCGGCTGCCTTTTCACAGGACGCCCCCCATGACCCGACGCACCACCCATCTCGACCATCGCGGCCGCCGCCAGCGTCTCGCCACGCCCACCGAAGTCCGGCAGGCCGCCACCATAGAGCGCTTGCGCGCGGAGCTACGCGCGACGAAGCGCGAGCTGCGACGCGGACGGCGCGACCGCCCGCCCGTCCTGCCCAGCGCCGGCGACTATGCCGCCTTTCTCGACACGCTCTGGCACCCGATCGAACGGCTGGTCGCCAAGGGCAAGACGCTGTTCGGCACGTGCGAGGCGTGCGGCAACGTCAAACTGCCCTGCGTGCTGCCGCTCTTCGAGATGGAACGGCACGACTATCTGTCCGGCGACCATGACAGCCTGATCTTCCCGCCGGCTGTCGCGTCCGGCGGCGTGTCCCCGCCTTTGCGCAAAGACATGGAACACGCCTCCCGGCTTGCTATGAGCGAGCCCGGAGGACCCGATTCATGGAAACGAAAAACGACACCCGACTGACACGGAACGGAGCCGCGGCGCTCGCCCTCGGCACGGCGGCGCTCGCGCTGGCCGCCTGCGCGACGGCGGCCGAACAAGCGGACTGGCCCGACCCGGCGAGCGCGGCGGCCTCCGGCTGGACGCAGGACCGCTTCGACGCCTGGGTGGAGTCGCGCGCCGGGGCGCCGGCCACGGTCGGGGAAAGCGGCGATCCCGTCTACTGGTATTCGCTCGGCACGCTGCGCGCCTTCCCCGGCGGGGACATGCTCTACACGCTGGAGGGCTACGACATCTCCAATGCGCGGCGCGTCTCGCCGACCAAGGCGGAGCAATATTCGCGCAAGATCTACATCTACCGCGACGCGGAAACCGGCGCGGTGGTGGACGAGGTGAACGGAGAACCGGTGGAGCCCATCGCCTACCCCTACCAGTTCATCACCTACGAGCTAAAGGAGAATGCGGACGGCGAAGCCTATCTGGAAACCTTCGTGGAGCAGGGCGTGGAGCCGCGCGTCCAGGAGATCGGACCCGGCACGGACATCACGGTGCGGCAGTTCGGCGAGCTGCAGCTCTACACCGCGCCGCTCTTCCTCGACTTCCCGCTGCCGGACGGGTCGCAGTATCAGACGTTCGAAAACTACGATTTCATCATCCCGGAGGAAGACGATGACGGCCCGGCCATCATCACCTTCATGCGCTACGGACCGCTGCCCGGCTTCGCCAAGACGGACCAGGCCGAGATGGGCGCGATGCACATGCAGACCTGGCGGATCGAGGACTATGAGGACGTGCCGGCGAGCTTGCGCGACTATGTCGAGGCGGAAGCGCCGCTCTGGGCCGCGCCGCCCGCCGACTTGGCGGACATCCGCCGCCTGCAGGGCCGCACGCCTTGAGCGGAGTGAGACGCCGCTTCGTGGACGGTCCGTTCGGGCAGGTCCATCTGCGCGATGCGGGCGGCGCCGGGGGCGCGCACCGGCCGCTCGTCTGCCTGCACCAATCGCCCAAGAGCGGGCGGGAGTTCGCGAAGATCCTGCCGCATCTGGCGCGGGACCGGCGTGTCGTAGCCATCGACAGTCCCGGCCACGGCGAAAGCGACCTGCCGCCGTCGGAAGACGATGCGACGATAGAGGGTTTCGCCCGCTCCGCCTGGGCGGCCGTGGATGCGCTCGAACTGGGTCGCGTGGACCTGCTCGGCCATCACACCGGCGCCAAGGTCGCGACCGAAATGGCGTTCCAACGTCCGGACGATGTAGGCGTCATCGTCATGGTCTCCGCACTCGTCCTGACGCCGGAGGAAGTCGCGGCATTCCAGGACCAGTTCCAGGAGATCCCGTTGGACGAAGCGGGGACCCGCTTCTCGACAATGTGGGAGAAGTCGGTGGAGCATCGCGGGCCGGGCGTGTCGCTGGAGGATTTGGCGGCGAGCTTCGCGGAGAACCTCCGCGCGGGCGAAGCCTATGAGTGGGGGCACAAGGCGGCGTTTGCCTATAACGAACACTTCCCCGACCGTGTCGCGGCGCTGCCCCACCGGATCGTCGTTTTGAACCCAAAGGACATGCTCTACGACCTCACGCCCCGCGTCGCGGACCTGCTGCAAAACGGCCGGATCGAGGATCATCCGGAATGGGGCTTCGGCTTCATGGATGCGGATACGGAAAACGCGGCGGATGCAATCCTGGCCGCGCTGTCCTAAGCGGCGTCCATGACGACCAAGGTGAAGATTTGCGGGCTGACCCGCGCGCAAGATGTGAGCGCAGCCATCTCCGCCGGCGCGGACTGGCTTGGCTTCATCGTCGAAGCCGACTCGTCGCGGCGGCTTTCCGTCGAGGCGGCGGCCGCGCTGAAGTCGCGCGTGCTGCGGACCTGTGTAGGCGTGACGGTGGATCCCGATGATCGACTGGTCGACGCCTTGGTCATAGCGGGCTTCACCCACATCCAGCTGCACGGCTCCGAAACGCTGGAACGCGTGGCGGAAATCGAAGCCCGGACCGGCATGACGGTGATCAAGGCGATGGCCGTCTCCGACCCCGGCGATGTCAAGCGGGCGAGCATCTATAGCGGCGCGGCCGACTGGCTGCTCTTCGACGCCAAACCGCCCAAGGGCGTCGCGCAAAAGGGCGGGCATGGCACGGCTTTCGACTGGGACGTTTTGCGTGGGGCACCCCTGCCGCTGCGCTGGGGACTGGCTGGCGGTTTGGGCCCGCACAATGTGGGCGCAGCCGTCGCAGCCCTGCACCCGCCATTGGTCGACGTATCCTCTGGCGTGGAGGCGGCTCCCGGCATAAAGGACGCGGCCCTCATGCGCGACTTCGTGCAGGCGGTGAAGCAGGAGACGAGCGGTGCTTGAAGCGACCAATGAAAGCTACCCCGACGAGCGCGGGCGCTTCGGCGACTATGGCGGGCGGTTCGTGGCCGAAACGCTGATGCCGCCGATCCTGTCGCTGGAGAAGGCTTATGCCGAGGCCAAGGCAGACCCGAGCTTCCAGGCGGAGCTGGACGACTTCCTGACGCACTATGTCGGCCGCCCCTCCCCGCTCTACTTCGCCGAGCGTCTGACCGAGTATGGGGGCGGTGCCAAAATCTACTTTAAGCGCGACGAACTGAACCACACGGGCGCACACAAGATCAACAATTGCATGGGGCAGCTCCTCCTCGCCAAACGCATGGGCAAGCGTCGGATCATCGCCGAAACCGGTGCGGGCCAACACGGGGTCGCCACAGCCACCGTCGCCGCACGGCTGGGGATGGAGTGCATCGTCTATATGGGCGCGGTCGACATCGTGCGGCAAAAGCCGAACGTCTTTCGCATGCGTTTGCTCGGGGCCGAAGTCCGGGCGGTCCATTCCGGCACGGCGACGCTCAAGGATGCCATGAACGAAGCGCTGCGCGATTGGGTCACGAACGTCGAAGACACGTTCTACTGTATCGGCACGGTCGCGGGACCGCACCCCTATCCCGCCATGGTTCGCGACTTTCAAGCGGTCATCGGACACGAGGCCAAGGCCCAAATCCTAGAGCGCGAAGGCTGCCTGCCGGACGCGGTTGTCGCCTGCATCGGCGGCGGGTCCAACGCGATGGGCCTGTTCCACGCCTTCGTGCCGGACAAAAATGTGCGTCTGATCGGGGTCGAAGCGGCCGGGCGTGGCGTGGAGAGCGGGCTTCATGCAGCCTCCCTGACTGGCGGTCAGCCTGGTATCCTCCATGGTAACCGGACCTATCTGCTGCAGGACGAGAACGGCCAGATTTCGGACGCCCATTCGATCAGCGCGGGGCTGGACTATCCGGGCATCGGTCCCGAGCATGCTTGGCTGCACGATACGGGTCGCGCGGAATATGTCAGCGCCACGGACGACGAGGCACTGGAGCATTTCCAGCTCTGCGCGAAGCTGGAAGGCATTCTGCCTGCACTAGAACCGAGCCACGCCATCCCGCGCACACTCGACCTCGCGAAGGACCTCGGTCCTGACGGGCTCATCGTGATGAATATGTGCGGCCGTGGGGACAAGGATGTCTTCACCATAGCAGATGCGCTCGGAGAAGACATTGCAGAAGGGACAGAAGCATGAGCGCGCGACTCTCGGCCGCCTTCGCCAAGGGCCGCCCCGCCTTTGTCGC
>JBCCCX010000221.1:0-5648 GCA_039033275.1 Pseudomonadota bacterium
CAATCTGGTCATACGCCTTGAAGTCGCCGAAATACTTCGTGATCGCCGCCGTCAAAGTCGTCTTCCCATGGTCAACGTGACCAATCGTGCCAATGTTGGCGTGAGGCTTGGTGCGCTCGAACTTCTCTTTTGCCATCAGGCTCGTCCTCTCATCTGGCCCACCTATCAGGCCGTTAAGGTTTTCTTTTCCATCCGCCCCCACCTTGGTGGCGGAACCGGCGTGTCTGGAGCGGGTAGCGGGAATCGAACCCGCATACTCAGCTTGGAAGGCTGCTGCACTACCATTGTGCTATACCCGCCTTCACCCTTTGGGCTTCGGCGGGCAGACCCGCCAAAACGCTCGGGGCGTTGACTGACGCATCCCGACGGTCAGCCCGGGATGACTTGCCATCCAAAGCTCGCACAGCGAGCGGCGAATGGTGGAGGGGGTTGGATTCGAACCAACGTACACATAGTGACCAGATTTACAGTCTGGCGCCTTTAACCACTCGGCCACCCCTCCGGGAATCTCCTGTGACGGATACCGGCCCGGCCGAGGGGTCCGCATCCGTAAAAGTGCTGTTTCCAACAAAAAACGCTCTGTCGCCCTCGCAGCCGTTCGTGTTAGCCGCGCCGAAGACAGAGACATGATGCTGATCGAGGCGGGCATATAACGATGGACGATGGTCCGCGCAAGAACGAAAACGCAGGCGGGGCGGGCGGAAAACGCCCTGCGCGCAACGGTGGGAAGAGTCGCGGCGGCCGGGACGGCAAGCCGCGCGCATCGGCGTCCGATTCCAGTGATGGCGGCAAGACGCAGGGTAAGCCGGGCGGCAAGGGCGGCCTGCGTTCGCGCGGGATGATGGGCGCGGCCAAGGATGCGCCGCGCCGCTCCAAGGGCGCGCGCCAGCACGGCGCGGCGTCCAAGCCCCGCAGCCCGAATCGGCGCGGCAGCTTCGACAAGCGCAGCAATAAGGGCGCAGGCCCCAATCCGTGGATCTGGGGTTGGCACGCGGTCCAGGCGGTGCTCGCCAACCCGCGCCGCACCATTCACCAGATCATGGTCACGGAGCAGGCGGCGGAGCGACTCGGTCTGTCGGAAGGGCGCGCCGGGCTGAAGATCGTGGCGATGAACTATATCGACAACGCCCTGCCCCGCGGTGCGGCGCATCAGGGCGTGGCGGTCAAGGCCGCCCCGCTGGAATGGCCGGACCTATCGCAACTGGCCGACGATGCGGACGAGGACGCGCTTATCCTCGTGCTCGACCAGATCACCGATCCGCACAATGTCGGGGCCATGCTTCGCCTGTGCAGCGCGTTCGGCGTCAGCGCATTGGTCATGCAGACCCGCAAGGCTCCGCCCCTGTCCGGCGCCGCCGCCAAGGTCGCCGTGGGGTGCGTGGAGACCGTCCCCGTCTGCCTGGAGGTCAATATCTCTCAGTCTCTCAAAACGCTGCAAGGCTTCGGCTACACGGTCGTCGGCCTGGCCGGGGAAACGGACGTCCCCATAGCCGACGCCCTGTCCGGCGAAGGCCGCCGCGCCCTCGTCATGGGTGCGGAAGGCCCGGGATTGCGGGAGCTGGTGGCGAAGAGTTGCGACGTGTTGGCCCAGATCCCGATGCAGTCCGCCGCCCTGCCGGGTCAGGCGGAGAGCCTGAACGTGGCGACCGCGGCTGGCATCGCGCTCTATGAGGCGCGGCGGGGCGGATGATGCAAAGCGTGATTTTCTTCCCCCCGCAGCGCGGGGGGAAGTGGCCGGACCCCGGACTTGATCCGGGGGCAGGTCGATGGGGGGAAGCTATCCGCGGCAGCAGTTTTTTCGGAGTCAGGCTCTCATGGTCATCCTCGAAGGTGACAGTCGCGAATCTTCGGCCAAGCTGCTTGTGCCCGCTCGCGTCATCCACATTTGAGAACATCCCCCCATCGACCCAGTCCGCTGCGCGGCCTGCGCCACTTCCCCCCGCGCCGCGGGGGGAAGAGAAGGTTGGGCGTGATGATTAAGGTCTCCGATTCCAGTTCCGCCCACTGGGTGAACCGAAGCCCGGCCTCCATCCGACCCTATCTGCAACTCTCCCGTCTCGACCGGCCAGTCGGCTACTGGCTGCTGGCCCTGCCCGGCTGGATCGGGCTGACTGTGCCGTCATGGCTGTGCCGCCCGGACTGGCAAGCCTGGTCGCCTCTCTATTGGGGCGGATTGATCCTGATCGGCGCGATAGCGATGCGCGGGGCCGGCTGCACCTATAACGACATTGTGGACCGCGATCTCGACACGCAGGTCGAGCGAACGCGCTCGCGCCCCCTGCCCTCGGGCCGGGGGAGCCTCCGCATGGCCTGGATATGGTTGGCCGCGCAACTCGCGGTCGGCTTCGCGGTCTGGTTGGCGTTGCCATGGGGGGCGAAGCTCGTCGCGCTCGCCTCGATTCCGCTGGTCGCCGCCTACCCTTTCATGAAGCGTATCACCTGGTGGCCGCAGGTCTGGCTGGGGCTAACCTTCAACTGGGCCGTCCTCGTGGCCTACGCGATCAAGACGGGCGGGCTCGATGCGACGGTCGCCCTCGTCTATCTGGGACTGGCGGCATGGACGGTCGGCTACGACACGATCTACGCGCTGCAGGACCTGGAAGACGATGCGGTGATCGGCATCCGCAGCACGGCGCGGCGCTTCGGCGGTCGCGTCCGGAGCGGGGTCGCGGTCTCGTACGCGATCTCGGTCGCATCGATCGGGCTTGGCCTGCTAATGTCCCAGAATGCGTGGTCGGCATTCGCCGTACTGCCCTTCGCTTTGCATCTGGCGTGGCAGGTGCGCGCGCTGGACCCGGCTCGGCCCGACCGGGCTCTCCCACTGTTCAAGTCCAACGTCCCCGCGGCGTTCTTGCTGGTGATCGGATTGGCCGCCTTGTCTTGGCTCACCCCGTCGATCACCGGAGCGTGAGGGAAACCTGATTGGCCGCCCGCGCGTAAATCCTGCATCGGGGCGATGAACCGGAATGGAGACCGACATGATCGACAGACGGACATTCGCCGCCGGCGGCACGGCCGCCCTGTTGGCGGGCTGCGGAGCGGCGGCCACTGAGAGCCGCGCGACCCCCGACACGACAACCAGCAGAAAGACCGATGCCATGAGCGCAACCGACACGAACATCGCCGCCGATACCGCCACCGATACCAACTGGGCGAACCTGTCCCGCGCCGAGTGGCAGGAGCGCCTCACGGAAGAGGAGTTCTACGTGCTGCGCCGCGAAGGCACGGAGCGCCCCTTCACGAGCCCGCTCAACGATGAAAAACGCGCCGGCACCTATGCGTGTGCGGGCTGCGGGCTGCCGCTGTTCAAGAGCGATACCAAATTCGACTCCGGCACGGGCTGGCCGAGTTTCTTCGACACGATCGACGGGGCGGTCGACACGAAGCGGGACTTCAAGCTGGTCGTGCCACGCACGGAATATCACTGCGCGCGCTGCGGTGGCCACCAGGGCCACGTCTTCAAGGACGGACCGGCCCCGACGGGCCTTCGCTACTGCAATAACGGGGTGGCGCTGGACTTCATCCCGGACGAGGCCTGATTCGCGGCTGGAGGCACGGTTTCAGGACTCTTAACCGGGGCTGCAATTTCACATAATTTCACGCTTGCTCCGGGAGCGGAGTCGCATCAGATACGTTTCATCGTTAGCCGTCCCATAGTGGGGCCGCGTTGAGAAAGGAGGTGTGATTTGTCTATCTTTTTTGAGGGGTCTGCCCGGAGCTGTTAGCTCAGCCTTTCGTAAACGCGAAACTGGGTAGGGTTCACCCGCCGGATGCGTCCATAGGGTGAACCACAACGAAGCGGGCATGGCGTCCCGTGAGACCCAAACTTCAAAACGGGGCCCGTCGGCATTGTCGGCGGGCCTTTGTTTTGCGCCCCTTCCACCTTTTCCTGCACAAAGCGCGAGCCGCCCATCCCGTGAACCTTGCCGTTTGGACAGGTTTTCCGCACCCCTTGTCCCATATGGGGCATTCGCGTCCGCCCGCTCGCGCCATAGGCGACCCTCCATATCCGCAGCCGACCTGGGAACCGATTCGTCTTCCATTGGTTGAGCCGCGCTTGCACCGCGTCCGCCCCGACTTCGCCCATGCATATGGCAGGACGGGAGGTCGCCTTACGGAGACCCGACGCCATGTCCATCCGGACGTCCATGACCGCCCTCGCATTCGGCACACTGCTGAGCGCCGCCGTGCTGCCCGGACCGGCCGCCGCGCCCGACATGGCCGCGCAGGCCGGCCCGGCGCCGTCCCCGGCCATGCTCGCCGCCCGTCACGCCGACACCTATGCCGAGGATATCGCCCTCACCAACCAGTGCGTGCGCGACGGCGGCGGGAAGGCAACCTGCCTTTGCGTCACCAAGATCTTGAAACACGAACTGAACTTGCGCGACTATGGCGACGCCGTGGCAGGCTATGTTCGCCCCGAAACCGCATCGCGGGCCTTGCGCAAACCGGAACTTGTAGCGGCTTCGCACACTCAGCCCGTCTTTGCGCTCACCGCTTCGCCCGATTTTGCACAACGCTGCGCCGCGGCCGACTGGTTCTTCCGGATGCGGGCTGAAGCGGGGTCCTGACGCGGCGCAGCTGCGACGGAGATCGGCGCGATTGAACCCACCGCCCATCGCGTCTATGCTCGGCCCATGCCCGACTTCATGATCCTATCCCGCGACGTCGCCGACGGCGCGTCCATCCGCGCCGCCGTCCGCCAGGACCATCTCGATTGGCTCAAGGCACCGTCCGACTGCACGGTCCTGTCGGCGGGGCCGTGGCTGGACGACACGGATGTGATGCGTGGGTCGCTCCTCATTGTCAAAGCGCCGTCGCGCGAGGCATTGGATGCGTGGATGGCGGACGACCCCTACGCCAAGGCCGGTCTGTCCGCCGACATCGACATCCGTCCGTTCAAGCTCGTGATCGGACGACCCGACGGACAATAAGGATACGCCCATGGGACTGCCCCTCGTCACGGAAACCGTCCAGCCGGACCGCGGCCCGCGCGATCCCGTCCACCCGATCCGCTACCCGCTCCAGCCGCCCGTGGACCTGGCCAGCTCCATGACGTTCGCGGGCGAGCAGCCCTTCGACGCCTTCAAGACGATGCGCGAGCAGGCGCCGGTCATGTGGCACAGCATGTCCGATAAGGATCTGGAGGGCTTCTGGGCGCTGACGCGCTACGACGACATCCGGTCGGTCAGCCTCGACACGCAAAACTGGTCCTCCCAGATGGGCGGGATCATGATGGCCTACGCCAACGACCAGCGCCGCCATCCCAAGCTCCACTCCGCCTCGCTCAACACCATGATCTGCCTCGATGCGCCGCACCACATGCAGCTGCGCCGCGAGCACATGCAGTTCGTCAAGCCGGGCTACGTCGCGGACCTGAAAGCCAAGGTGGACGCCGAAGTGACCCGCCTGCTGGACGGTGTCGAGGCAGCGGGACCGCGCCTGAACTGGGTGGAGCATTTCTCCTCCCAACTGCCGCTCTTCACCCTGTGCGAGATGCTCGGCGTGCCGGAGGCCGTCGGGGTAGGCGGGTCCCTCCAAGCGCGCCACCTGGGCGCCGCCACGGTTGAAGACCAGCAGGTGGGGGTCGCTGGGACGGAACCAATCGACGAACGCCAACACGATGCCGGGGTGGATCGCCGCCACCG
>JBCCCX010000222.1:0-5602 GCA_039033275.1 Pseudomonadota bacterium
CGCGCTTCGGATCGGGCAAGATGGCCGCGGCGTGCATCTGGTCGGGCCAGAGGGCCGACGCATTGTTCTCCACCACGGCAAGGGACACCATTTCCCCGCCGATCTTGGCGAACCGCTTGATCCGGCCGCGCACGACCAGATGGCCGTCTTCGTCGCGGGAAACTACATCGCCCGTATCATGCCATCCGTCTTCGGGTGACACGACCTGGCCGGGCGCGTCGGGGCGGATATAGCCCTTCATCACGTTGGGGCCGCGCACGAGGAGGCGGCCGCCCTCTTCCAGCCCCTCGACCGGCACGAGCCGGCCCTGGAGGCCGGGCAGCATCCGCCCAATCGTGCCCGCGCGGATCTGGCCCGGCTGGTTCGCGGCGAGGACGGGCGCGCATTCGGTCACGCCGTAGCCTTCCAGCACCTCGAAGCCGAAGCGGCGCTCGGCCGTCGTGCGGGTCTCCTCGCGCACACGCTCCGCACCGCATACGGCGATGCGAAGGCTGTCCATGCCGCCGTCGCGGCTGGCGCGCATGTATTGTTGCAGGAATGTGTCGGTCGCGAACAGAACGGTCGCTTTCGTATCGCTGATGCGTTGCGCGATCGTCTTCGTCTGCAAAGGCGACGGGTGCAGCACGACCGGGCGTCCCGAAAAAACGGGCCAGAGCGTGCCCGCCGTCAGCCCGTAGCAGTGGAAAGTCGGCAGCGGGTTGAAGAAGATGTCGGTCGGCAGGATTTCGACATGCTCTTCGATCTGCTCGACGTTGGCGAGAATATTGGCGTGGGACAGCACGACGCCCTTGGGCGCGCCTTCCGTACCTGACGTGAACAAAATGATAGCGGTGTCGTCCGGCGTGCCGCGCGGCAGGAACAACCCTGGCAGGACGGGTCCCGCGACGGCGCGCAGCTTGTCCATGGGCTTCAGCGTCTCGCGCACGTCCTCAAGGTACAGAATGGTCGCGAACTCGGACAAGTCCTCCACGAGAGACTCCAACCCGCCCACCTCGACGAATTTGCGCGCCGTGACGATCGTGTCGAACGGTGCCGTCTGCGAAGCGGCGCGCAGGTTCTTCGCACCCGCCGTGAAGTTCAGCATGGCCGGAACACGCCCCGCCGCGTGCAGCGCCAGAAGGGCGATCACCGCACCCGCCCCGGTCGGCAGCAGCACGCCGACCGCGTCGCCCGGGCGGGTCGCGCGGCGCAGGGGGCCGGACAGGGCGAAGGCCGCCTGGCGAAGCTCGCCATATGTCAGCTCGCGCCCATCGCCGTCCGTAATGACCGCCATGTCGGGACCCTGTGTGCGGCAAGCATCGAGAAAGGCCGACATGAGCGTGCGGCGGATGCGCCTCCGCCCGCCCTCGGACAGCGGTTCGGCTTCGAAATCGAGTGGGTGCACGGCACGCCTCCCCCTGTTGCGAGCTCTCTTGCGGAGCCTTGTTTGCATGGGGACTATATGAATTCGAATGGCGGCGGGAGTGCGGATAACAGGCGCGCGGCCCAGATACGTGCTGGCTGGTCCGGAGGGTGGCCTGGTCCGAGGCTTGCCGCTAGGGGCGGGCCATGAGTCAATCCGACCCCATGCGGCCCACCAAGGTCGACGGCATGCACCTGACAAATGTCGAACGCGCCGCGCGCAAACGTCTCGACCGCGCCCCGCGGCCTAAGATCGCCGCAACGGTCGTGCTGACCATCGGCGACCCGCGCGACCCGAAGATCCTCATGGGCCAACGCAGCGCACGGCACGACTTCATGCCCAGCGTCTATGTCTTCCCCGGCGGACGGGTGGACCGGATCGACAGCTACGCCCCCTATGCGGGCGATCTTTCGGCGCGGACGGAGCGCGTGCTGGAAGCCGCCGTCAGTCCCCGCAAGGCCCGCGCCGTTGCGCTCTGTTGCATCCGGGAGACGTTCGAAGAAACCGGCCTGATGATCGGTGAACCCGCCGACTGGGAGGGGCGCAACATGAAGGATCCGACCTATGACGCATTCAGGAAGGCGGGCCGACTGCCGGATATCTCCAGACTGGAAGTGTTCGGCCGCGCCATCACCCCGCCGCACCGTCACAAACGCTTCGACGCCTGGTTCTTCCACCGCCATTTGGGAGACGTCGCACCGCCAGAGGTCGCGGATTCGCACGAGCTGCTGAATGTCGGCTGGTTCACGCTACACGAGATCCGGGACCTCGAGCTGCAACGTGCAACGACCATGATGATGAAGGTTTTCAAGGATTACGTACGGCGACCTTCCCCTCCGCCCGGCATCTTCTTTTCGCGCGCGCGCCACGGCGTGTTCCAGCAGGAAAGCTTTCCGTGAATGACGACCTGCGCGCCGCCAAGGTCGGCATGCGCTCACTCTACGACCGGCAGGCCGCATGGTGGCACAAGGTGCGCCAGCGTTCGCTTTGTGAAGCGAAATGGCTGGATCGCATGACAACGACCCTCCCCTCCGGAGCGCGCATACTCGACCTCGGTTGTGGCACAGGTGTGCCGGTGGCCCGTCACCTCATCCAGAGCGGCTTCGAAGTGACAGGCGTGGATTTTTCGCAAGGCATGATCGAGCAAGCGCGCGCTGCACGACCGTCTGGGGACTGGCGCGTCGCGGACATGCGAGACCTGCCGGAGCTGGGAGCGTTCGACGCCATCGTCAGTTGGGATGCGTTCTTCCACCTGTCCACGGCGGAGCAGCGGGCCATTTTGCCGGGCCTTTGTGATCGCTTAAGGCAAGGCGGCGCAATCCTGCTGACCGTAGGTCCAGACGAAGGCGAGGTCGGCGGAGCCGTCAATGGAGAGCCCGTCTACCATGCCAGTCTTTCGTCCGATGAGTACAAGACCACCCTGTCCGGTTTTGGCGCGATGACATTTGTCGCGGAGGACCCGGAAACGCGCGGACGCTCCGTTCTCCTCGCGACCGGACGGTTGTGAAATCGGCTTCACCGGGTCTGACGGCCATGCTTGACTCGGCCTTGGCCCGGCCCTATCGGCCGCGCTTCTGATTTCCTCATTCACAACACGATTACTGGACGAGTCCCAT
Organism: Pseudomonadota bacterium; assembly: GCA_039033275.1. Lineage (GTDB taxonomy): Bacteria > Pseudomonadota > Alphaproteobacteria > Caulobacterales > Maricaulaceae > Litorimonas. The sequence continues at coordinate 3,019 of JBCCCX010000222.1, forward strand.
GGCGAAGCCGACAACCATCAAGATCCGCCTGAACAGCACCGCTGGCACGGGCTATTTCTACGTCACCAAGAAAAACTCCCGCACCATGACCGAGAAGATGGTCAAGCGGAAGTACGACCCCGTCGCGCGCAAGCACGTCGAGTTCAAGGAAGGCAAGATCAAGTAGGTCTGCCAAAACCGAAAAAAGCTGAAAGCCGCCTCTCCGGGCGGCTTTTTTATGCGGCCGCGTCGGCCGGCGTGGCGTCGGACGCGATCCGTACCGCATTGCGGCCCGAATGCTTGGCGCCATAGAGCGCGGAGTCGGCGCGGCGGAACACGTCGCGCAGCTGTTCGCCCGGCATGGCCTGCGCCACACCGCAACTCGTCGTCACGATCAGACCTCGGCCGTCCACGAAGACGGGTGTGCCGCCGACCGATCGTCGCACGCGTTCGGCGGCCTGGACGGCCGCCTCGCCGGTCGTGTCGGGCATGGCGATCATGAATTCCTCCCCGCCATAGCGCGAGACGATGTCCACATCGCGCATATTGGTGACAATGCGAGCGGAGACTTCCTTCAGGACCTGGTCCCCCATATCGTGGCCCAGCATGTCGTTGACGCGCTTGAAATGGTCGATGTCGAAAACGAGGACGGAGAAGGGCCGCGCATGCTCGGACAGGGCTTGGAACAGAGGCTCGACCTGCCGGTCGAAGAAGCGGCGATTGCCCAGGCCCGTCAAGGGATCGGAGATCACCATCTCCAGATCCTCGTTGAAATTGTCGCGCAGCGCGTCGGCATAGAATTTGCGCCGTAGCAGCGTCGTCATGCGCGCACGCAACTCCTGGCTTTCGACCGGTCTCATAATGCTGTCATTCACGCCGAGGTCGAAGGCGCGGACGCAGACCGGTTGATCGTCCGGATTGCCAACGACAAGGATCGGCGTGTCGCGGGACTCGGCGTTGAAACGCAACGATGCGCATAGGCGCAGGCCATCGAAGGACCGCGCGACCAGGCTGACAATGACGAGATCGAAATCGGATTTGGCCAGGCGAATGGCCTCGGTGGCGTCCGATTCCTGCACGACGTCATGGCGGTCGCCGATCATGCGGGCCAGCTTGGCAGGTTGCCCGCCTTCGTCTCCCACGATCAAGACGCGTCCCGCGCGGCCCTTGATCTGGTCGAAGATGGGGCGGCAATTCTCTGCGGCATGCCCCGTATGGGACATGAGCTGGTCCGTCGTCATCTTGAGCCGCAGGAGCGATCGCACCCGGGCCGTCAGGTTGAAGTCGTCGATCGGCTTGGTGATGAAATCGTCGGCGCCTGCCTCCAGGCCGCGTACGCGGTCCTTTATCTCCTCCAACGCCGTCACCATGATGATGGGCAGGTTGTAAAGGGCAGGCACGGCTTTGATGCGTTTCGTCGCTTCGAATCCATTCATGCCGCCGGGCATGACGACATCCATCATGATGAGGTCGAGCTTCTCGCGCGAGGCGATCTCCAACGCCTCTTCCCCGCTACTGGCGGTCAGCACGTCGTAATACTCGGCCGCCAGCTTGACGCTGAGCAGGTTCCGGTTCGGGGCGAGGTCGTCGACGACGAGGATGCGGGCGGACACGGCGTTGCGGCCCGGTCAGGCGGACTGGCTGTACTTGCGCACCGTGGCCAGAAAGTTGCTGACCGTGATGGGCTTGGCGATGTAGCCGACACAGCCGCCGTCGCGGATCCGCTTTTCGTCGCCCTTCATGGCAAAAGCCGTGACCGCTACCACGGGGATGTCCGACAGGCCGCGATCGTCCTTGATCCATTTGGTGACTTCGAGGCCCGACACTTCCGGCAGCTGAATATCCATTAGGATGAGGTCGGGCTCGAATTCGCGGGCGATGTTGATAGCCTTCAGCCCCTCGCGGGTCTGGCGGACCTCGTAGCCATGCGCATCGAGCAGGTCGCTGAACAGTTTCATGTTCAGCTCATTGTCTTCGACGATGAGAACCTTTTTAGGCATCACTCGCAGCATTTCTTCCAATCACCCGTGTCGCTCGGTCCGTGCCCCCATCGCGTGTGCAAGGGGTGCCGGCCGGCGTCTTGTTCGACTTCCATCTTCCTGCCAGACCATCCTTAAGGAACAATGGAACGGGCCTTCAGCTTGACTTAACCATGACAATCCCGCGACAACAGAACATAATGCGAACATTCTAACGAGTCCCTAACCTGTGTCCAGCCACCCCGAACAGACCGATGCGAACATGTTCTGCCGCGACTGCGCCTCACCTCTAACAGGTGATGGCCCCTGCGCGGCGTGCGGCGGAACGCGTCAGCTTTTTCACCCAGAACTGGACCGGCTATCCATCGCCCATGTGGATTGCGACGCTTTTTACTGCTCTGTCGAGAAGCGCGACGACCCTGCCCTGCGCGACAAGCCGGTGCTGGTTGGCGGGGGGCGCAGGGGCGTCGTGTCGGCCGCATGCTATCACGCGCGAATCTACGGCGTCCGGTCCGCCATGCCGATGTTCAAGGCATTGAAGCTCTGCCCCGAAGCGGTGGTCGTGCGCGGAGACATGGATAAATATGCGCGCGAAGGCCGGCGCATCCGCACGTTGATGACGGAAC
>JBCCCX010000223.1:0-5582 GCA_039033275.1 Pseudomonadota bacterium
CGAACAGCCGTTCCAGATCCTCAAGATGGACCGTTCACGCGGCAACATCGTCGTGTCCCGCCGTGCGATCCTCGAGGAAAGCCGTGCCGAACAGCGTGCCGAGCTCGTCTCGCAGCTGCAGGAAGGCGAAGTCCGCGAAGGCGTGGTCAAGAACATCACCGATTACGGTGCGTTCGTGGACCTGGGCGGAATCGACGGCCTGCTGCACGTCACCGACATGAGCTGGCGTCGCGTGTCCCATCCGAGCCAGGTGCTCAATGTGGGCGACACGGTCCAGGTCAAGGTCATCCGCATCAACCCGGAAACCCAGCGTATCAGCCTCGGCATGAAACAGCTGCAGGACGATCCGTGGAATGCGGCCGCCGCCAAATACATCCCGGGCACGCGCCATACGGGCCGCGTCACGAATATCGCCGACTACGGCGCGTTCATCGAGCTGGAAGAGGGCGTCGAAGGTCTCGTCCACGTGTCCGAAATGTCCTGGACCAAGAAGAACGTCCATCCGGGCAAGATCGTGTCGACCTCCCAGGAAGTGGAAGTCGAGGTCCTGGACGTCGATCAGGAGAAGCGCCGCATCTCCCTCGGCCTCAAGCAGGTCCAGAGCAATCCGTGGGATACGTTCACCGAACGCTTCCCGGTCGGCTCCACCATTTCGGGCGAAGTCAAATCCGTCACCGAATTCGGCCTGTTCATCGGGCTGGAGGATGACATTGACGGTATGGCGCACCTGTCCGACCTGTCTTGGGAGAAGTCCGGCGAGGAAGCCCTCAAGGACTACCACAAGGGCGACACGGTCGAGGCCAAGATCCTCGAAGTGGATGTGGAGAAGGAGCGCATCTCGCTCGGCCTCAAGCAGCTGGAACGCGACACCATGCCGGCCGGTGCCAAGTCGTTCGGCAAGGGCAATGTCGTGACCTGCACGGTCACCAACGTCCAGCCCGCCGGCCTGGACGTCACTTTCGGCGAGGAGGACAATCCCGTCGCCGCCTTCATCCGCAAGGGCGACCTGTCCCGCGACCGCTCCGAGCAGCGTCCCGAGCGCTTCGCGGTTGGTGACAAGGTCGACGCCATGATCACGCGGGTCGACCGCAAGACGCGCCAATACGGCCTGTCGATCAAGGCGCTGGAGATCAGCCAGGAGAAGGAAGCCGTCGCGCAATACGGGTCGTCCGATTCCGGCGCGTCGCTCGGCGACATCCTCGGCGCCGCGCTGAAGGGCGACGACTGATCGTTTCGGGACCGCTTTTTGCGGTCCCGATTGTATTTTGTTACGCTTGCCCCGTCCGGTTTCGCCGGGCGGGGCTTTTTTATGGCTCCCTGTCCCGCATAGGCCCTTGACGCACCGCGCCGCAAAAGGGTTAACACGTGACCATGCTGCGCTCAGAGCTCATCGACAAGCTGCACGAAGAGAACCCGCACCTGACCCGCCGGGATATGGAGCGCGTGGTCGCCGTCGTGCTGGAAACGATCACACAGACGCTGGAGCGCGGCGCCCGGGTGGAGCTGCGCGGTTTCGGCGCCTTCTCCGTGCGCCACCGCAAGGCGCGCGCGGGCCGGAACCCGCGCACGGGCGAACCCGTCGCCGTGCCCGAAAAGCATGTGCCTTTCTTCCGCACGGGCAAGGACCTGCGCGAGAAGATCGACGCCTCGCGCGACAAGGGCGGCAAATAGGCGCGGCTGTCCCTTATCGTCGCCGGGGCGAAACGACTTTTCCAATCGCATGCAATCCCTATAGTGGCCATTGGCCGTCCGATATCCGGGCGGCCCTGGAACGGGGATGATCCAATGGGAATGATTTCGGAATTCAAAGAGTTTGCCATGAAGGGCAACCTCGTGGACATGGCCGTCGGCTTCGTGATGGGCTCGGCCTTCGCGACCGTCGTCTCGGCCTTTATCGACGGCGTGTTCATGCCGTTGCTCGCGCCCGTTATGGGCGGCGTCGACTTCTCCGACGTGACCTACACAGTCAGCCCGGCGGAAGTGAACGCGGCCGGCGAAGTGATCAAGGAAGCCGCCATCGTCGACCTGGGCAACTTCATCGCCGCGACCATCTCCTTCCTGATCGTCGCCTTCGTCATGTTCATGATCATCAAGGGCATGAACAAGATGAAGAAGAAGGAAGAGGCCGCTCCGGCCGCGCCGCCCGCCAACGAGGTGCTGCTGGCCGAAATCCGCGACCTGCTTGCGCGCCAGAACGCCAAGATCTAGCCACCCGCTTCGGAACTTTCGCGCCGCTGCCCGCTATATATATGGGGCAGCACACGGAGGTTCGCATGTATCGACGTTCATCATTCGGCGGCCGCTCGCCCGGTCGCCGCAATCTCGGCGGCATGAGGCGCGGCGGCGGGGGCTTTCGCTGGCCGGTCATGATCCTCTTCGCCATCGGCGCGGCCGTCTACTACTTTGCCAACCAGGAGACCGTGCCCTTCACGGAGCGCAAGCAGCTGCGCACGATGAGCGTGGACCAGGAAATGCAGCTGGGCCTGCAGTCCTATCAGCAGATCCTGTCGGATTCGGCCGTGCTGCGCGACGGACCCGTGGTCGACGCAGTGCGCGAGATCGGCGAACGCATCGCCCGCGCCGCCGCGCCGGAGGACCCCGGCTTCGAGTGGGCTTTCAACGTGATCGACAGCCCCCAGGTCAATGCCTTCGCCCTGCCCGGCGGCTACACGGCCGTCTATACCGGCATCATCCCGGTCGCGGAGAATGAGGACGGGCTGGCCGTCATCATGGGCCACGAGGTCGCCCACGCGCTCGCCCATCACGGCGCGGAGCGCATGGCCCAGCAGAACATGCAGCGCATCGTCGGCACAGGCGTCGCCATGGGCGCCGGCGGCATGGACTATGAGGCGCAGCGCGCCGTGATGGGCGTGTTCGGCGGCATCAGCCAGTATGGCTACGCCCTGCCCTTTTCGCGCAAGCACGAATCCGAGGCCGACTATATCGGGCTGATCCTGATGGCGCGCGCCTGCTACGATCCGCGCGAATCGCCCCGCCTATGGGAGCGCATGGCGGCGGCAGGCGGCGCGACACCGCCGGAATTCCAGAGCACCCACCCCAGCCCGCAGACGCGCATCAACGATTTCGCCGCCTGGATGCCCGAAGCGATCGCCGTCTACAATGACAGCTGCCCGACGGACATCGCCCTGCTTGACTAGGTCACAGCGCCGACCTCATTGCCCGGCCGCCGTCGCCTCCTCCAGCGCGTCCAGCAGTGAGTTCAGCCGGTCGCGCCGCACCAGCCCGTCGGGCTTGGCCGTCTGTGGCAGGAGTGCCGCAGGCCGGTCCGCCAGGGCCGCGCCCATCACGTCGGCGAAGATCTCCGCCGGGAGGGTCCCGCCCGTGACGCGCCGCATCGGCTGGTTGGCGTCGTTGCCGACCCAGACGCCCAACGCGACATCCGGCGCGTAGCCGACGAACCAGGCGTCGCGGTGATCGTTGGTCGTGCCGGTCTTGCCCGCGACCTGCCGTCCCGGCACGCGTGCCCGGCGGCCTGTACCGCGTTCGACCGTCCCGACCAGCATCCGGTTCATGTGCCGCACCGCCTCCGGGCTCAGCACGCGGCGCGGCATGCCCGGATCGCGGTCGTAGAGCGGCGTGCCGTCGGCCGTCGCGATCGAGAGCAACCCGTGCGCGGGCCAGGCCTCGCCCGCCGTGGCGAATGGCAGATAGGCCTGCGTCAGCGCCAACACCCCGACCCCTTGCGCGCCCAGCGCAATAGACGCGTAGGGCTTTAGGCCCGCCAGCCCCAGCCGTTCGGCCATAGCTACAACCCGGTCCCGCCCGACCTGTTCGGACAGTTTCACCGCGACCGTATTGACCGACCGCGCCAGCGCGTCCTCCAGGGAGATGGCGCCGCGAAAATGCGGACTGAAGTTGCGCGGCGTCCAGCCGTCCACCGTCACTTCGCTGTCCGTGCTCATCGTCCAGGGCTTCAGCCCGGCTTCCATCGCGGCCAGATAGACCACCGGCTTGAAGGCGGAGCCGGGCTGGCGCACGGCCTGCACGGCGCGGTTGAACTGGCTGTCCCCATAATCGGCCCCGCCCACCAGGGCGAGCACCTCGCCCCGGCCGTCCAGCAGGATGAGCGCGGCCTGCTCCGCGCCGCGCGCCGGGTCGAGCCGCGCGGCGACGGATGCCTGCGCGACCTGTTGCAGCGCGGCGTCCAGCGTGACCTGTATCACCATGTCGCGATTGGGCACGCCGACGCGGCGTTCCACTTCCGGCCAGATCCAGTCGACGAACCCGTCCGGCGTGCCGGACCGGCGGGGCCTCAGGACCGAAACGGGCGCGGTCAGCGCCTGCGCCAGCACGCCGTCATCCAGCAGCCCCTGCCGGTCCATGGCCCGCAGCACGGTGCGCATGCGCGCGGCCGCGCCGTCGGGGTTGGACGCCGGGTTCAGGGCGGACGGCGCCTTGAGCAGCCCGGCCAGCAGGGCCGCCTCGGACAGGCTGATCTCGTCAGGCGAGCGCCCGAAATAGGTCTGGCTCGCCGCTTCCAGCCCCCACGCCCCGCCACCGAAATAGACGCGCGAGAGATAGAGGCGCAGCAGCTCGGACTTGGTGAAGCGCCGCTCCAGCCAGACGGCGACGATCATCTCCTGCGCCTTGCGGGTGAGGGTCTGTTCCGGGGTCAGAAAAACGTTCTTGGTCAACTGTTGGGTCAAGGTCGAGCCGCCTTCCACCACGCGGCCCGCGCGCCAGTTCGCCCGCACGGCCCGCGCCAGACCGTAAGGGTCGATCCCGGCATGGGCGTGGAAGCGCCGGTCTTCGGTCGCCAGCACGGCCTTGCGCACATGGTGCGGCACGGCCGCGATCGGCATGGGCTCCAGCGCATGCGCCCCGCGCACGGCGATGTCGCGCCCCTGCCGGTCGATGAACTGTACGGAAGGCGGCCGGTTCTGTTCCCACAGACGCGACGGATCCGGCAGGTCCGCGCTCAGCCGCGCCAGCGCGACCAACCCCGCCATGCCGACAAGGTAGGCGCAGAGAAGCCCGCCCAGCGCGACGGCCCGCAAGATGGATATGGCCGGAGCAAAGCTCATGGCGGGCATCATGGTTATGAAAGGGTTTAGGTTGGGATAATGACGGAAGGGTAATGCGGTCGGACCGGCCTTCCGGAACCCGCTTTTCTAGTTTTCTCCCTTCCCCGTACCCGGCACACCTTCTCTCGTCCCCGGTACGCCCTTCCCTGTCCCCGGCACGCCTTCTCTCGTCCCCTCTTCCCCGTCCCCGGCATTTATTGCCGGGGTCTGCTGTCGTGACCGCCCACAACACGAACTGTTCCGGTCGCCATCGTCTTGTGGAGAAGCGTGAGACCAGACCCCGGCAAAAAATGCCGGGGACGGGCTCATTGTTTTCTGTTTGGGATGTGTTTGTCTTGAGTCCCCCGACGCTTGCCCAAGCGCCCACGTCCTGCCGGGCATCGGGGCCTCGGCCTGTTCATCCTTCGCGTCCGGTTCGTGCCGTGATGCACGAGGCGCGGGCTTGTTCCCGCCGATGGCGAAAACAAAAGGGTACCAGTTTCCGACGGGGACAAGCCCGCGCGTCGGGTCTGGGTGCACTCGTCCGCGCAGTGGGCG
>JBCCCX010000224.1:0-5561 GCA_039033275.1 Pseudomonadota bacterium
CTCGGGCAAACATTAGGCACTTGGGGAGTCGGCCATGTGCCATATATCGTCCTCCCACTTCTAGGCCCTTCTTCACTGCGAGACGGTTTGGGGATCGTAGGGGATGGGTTCTTGAATCCGATTTACTATCTTGATGATGAGTGGCGTTACGCGGTGCGTGGAGGTCAGCTTGTGAGTGATTCGCCTGAATTGATGCGAATTTATGATGAGGTGAATGCCGTCACGCCCGGGAGACCATCGGAAACGAGGAACAACGCGAGCGCTTCCTGCCGAAGTGCATATCGGGCGAGACCATCCTCGCGGTCGCCATGACGGAGCCGGGCGCGGGGTCGGACCTGTCGGGCATGAAATCCACCGTGCGGGATAGGGGCGACCATCTGATCCTGAACGGCTCCAAGACCTATATCTCCAACGGCATCAATGCCGACGTGGTGATCGTGGCAGGCAAATATATCGCGGAAGGCGAGACGGAGCCCGCCAACCCCCATTCAATGGCTTTGGTCATCGTGGAGCGCGGCATGGAAGGTTTCTCCCGCGGCCAGAACCTGAAGAAGATGGGCCTGCCCGCGCAGGACACGGCGGAGCTGTTCTTCGACGAGGTCGTTATCCCGCGCGAGAACGTGCTGGGCACGCCGGGCATGGGCTTCATTCACCTGATGGAAGGGCTGGCCGAGGAGCGCCTCATCGCCGCGACGGGCTACGCGGCGTCGGCGCGCCACGCCTTCGACATTACCCGCGATTACGTGATGGAGCGCGACGTGTTCGGGCGGAAACTGTCCAAGATGCAGAACACGCAGTTCAAGATGGCCGAGCTCGATAGCGAGATCGACATGCTGCAGGTCTATGTCGATCACCTGGTCCACCAGCACAATCAGGGGCTGCTGACGGCCAATGCGGCCGCCAAGGCCAAGCTGCTGGGCTCGGAAATCCAATGGAAGATGATGGATGAGGGCGTCCAGCTGCACGGCGGGGCAGGCTACATGGAAGAGTATCCCATTTGCCGCATGTTCACCGGCGCACGCATCAACCGCATTCTGGCCGGGTCATCCGAGGTGATGAAGCTGATCATCGGGCGGGATGTGTTTTCGCAGACCTACCAGTCGATGCTGTCGTGACCATGGACAAGGCCCATCATCTCTCCCTTCCCCGTCATGGCACGACTTGATCGTGCCATCCACGAAGCGTCAGCCGAAACGGCTTCGCCCGCGCTATCGCCTCGATGGATGGCACAGTCGAGCTGTGCCATGACGGTGAGTTGTATTTTGAAAGGATAAGCCATGAACCTCAAAGGCAAGACAGCCCTCGTCACGGGCGGGGCGAGCGGCCTTGGCGAAGCGACCGTGCGGCGCTATGTCCGCCACGGCGCGAACTGCGCGATCCTGGACATGAACGACGAGCGCGGCGAGGCGCTGGCGGCGGAGCTGGGCGACGCCGTGCGCTATTTCAACGGCAACGTCACCGACGAGGACGGCGTGGCGTCGATCATCGAGCAGACGGTCGACGCGTTCGGCGCCGTCCATATCTGCAACAATTATGCGGGCATCGGATCGGCCCACAAGACATACGACAAGAAGAAGGATGCGCCGCACCCTTTGGACACATTTAGGAAGGTCCTGGACGTCAACCTAATTGGCACGTTCAACGTGGCGCGTCTGTGCGCGCAGCAGATGGCGGGGCAGGACCCAGTGACGGAGGACGGCCAGCGCGGCGTCATCATCAACACCGCGTCCGTCGCGGGCTATGAGGGCCAGATCGGCCAGGTCGCCTATTCCGCGTCCAAGGGCGGCGTCATCGGCATGACCCTCGTCATCGCGCGCGATCTCGCCCAGGTCGGCGTGCGCTGCAATACCATCGTGCCGGGCCTGATCCACACACCGCTCTTCGATACGCTGCCGGAACATATCTTCCAGGCGCTGGAGAATACGGTGCTCTATCCCAATCGCCTCGGCAAGCCGGACGAGATCGCCATGCTGTCCCAGCAGATCGTGGAGAACGACTACATCAACGGGGAGTGCATCCGGATGGATGGGGGCATAAGGATGACTCCGCGGTAGCGGAGCGACCTCTTTCCCTGGCCGCAGGGCGGCGCGCGCAGGCGCAGCCGAGCACGGGGTTCTGCGGTCACCTGCGCGAAGCGCAGCGAGCGGCAGCGAGAACCCGCTGTCGGATCAGGCGCACTCCAATGCTCCCAAGCCCCCTCCGGCCGCGCATCCGCGCGCCCACCTCCCCCATTGAGAGGGAAAAATTCAGCCTCTACCCCGCCCGCTCTTCTCCAACACCCCTGCCAGGTCTCCGCTCACCTCCACCGTCTCCCCGTCGCCGCGCACGAACACCACCCCGTCTTTCGTCACGCCCGCCTTCCACGCCCCCAGCACGCCGCAGGCCGCGACGATCCTCGCATAGCCGCTCGCCGTGTCCGACCTCAATGTCGCCTCCGGCTCTCGCAGTGCTGCACGACTGTCGGCTAGCACGGCATTCAGGTCGATCTCCCCGTCGCCGAAGAGCCTTGAGCCGTCGCCCGTCACCTTCGGGATGCTGTGCATCAGTTCCGGCAGGGACGCTCCGGGCGCGTCGGCCGCGCGGTCTAGCAGATATTCGTATACTTCCAGACCCACGGCGGAGGCATGGCCGCTCTGTTCGTCGTCGAGCAGCGAGCCCGTACCGCGCAGCAGGCTGTCGGCGAGGGCGAGGCGCAACCCGTCGCCCCGTTCGTCCAGCTGTTCCAACGCCCGCACGCGTTTGGCGAAGTCGGAAGCGCCTCCTTCTCCGTCCTCCACCACGAGGAGGAAATGCGCGTTCCGGTCGCCCCGGCCGACCCGGCCGCGCAACTGATGCAGCTGCGCCAGGCCGAAACGGTGCGGCTGGAAGACCAGCATGGTGTTGGCCGCCGGCACATTGAGTCCCGTTTCCAACATGGTCGTGGCGACGAGGATGTCGATCCGCCCCGCGCGGAAGTCCACCAGCGCGGCGCGGTTCTTGCGACCCTTGCGCCGACCGTGAACGCGCCCGATCCGCGCGTCAGGGCAGAGCGCGACCAGCCGTTTGCGCAGGGGAGTGGTGTCCTTGATGCGCGCACACAGGGCGATGACCTGCCCTCCGCGCGATAGCTCCGCCTCCACCGCCCTTCGGACCTCGTCATCCGTATCGTCCAGACTGTGCGTGTCCGTCCTTCCTCGCCCGGCCGGATAGCCTTCGATCAGGGACGCATCCGCCAGCCCGACCCGCACTTCGGCCAGCGTGCGCGGAATGGGCGTGGCGGACAGGCGCAGCCGGTTGCCGCCCGCCCCGTCCGCATCCTTGAGCTTGGCGCCGTATTTCTGTTCCTCATCGATGATCGTCAGGGCGAAGGCGTCCGCGTCGAACGCCTCGCCCGCCAGCCCGTGCGTGCCGACCATAATGTCGATGTCGCCCCGGCCGAACGCTTCGTGGGTGTCCGCCTGCTCGGCCTCGGTGAGGTCCCCCGACCAGAGCGCCGCGACCAGACCCAACGCCTTGGCGCGCGGCGCGATCTCGTCCATATGCTGGCGCGCAAGCATGCGCGTGGGCGCGACCAGACGTCCGCGCCCGCCCGACAGGGCTACGGCCAGCAGGGCGCGCACCGCCACTTCCGTCTTGCCGCATCCCACATCGCCGATGACGATGCGGTTCATCGGGCGGTCGGCCCGCAAGTCGGCGAGCACCGCATCCAGCGCCGCCTGCTGGCCAGCGGTCAGCGTGTGGCCGAAGCCTTGGGCGGCGCGTTCGACCGCGGCGTCCGGCATGTTCAGCGCAGCCCCTTGGGCCTCTATCCGCGCCCGCTGCAGACGGACCAGCGCGGACAGGCTCTCGCCCAGTTCGGCCAGACGTTCGTCCTGCTGATCGCTCCAGTCCTGCGAGCCGATCGGGTCCAGGCGGCTCTTGGGTAGGCTGGCCCCGTAGGCCCAGAGGCGCACCGCATCCGTCAGCGGCACGCCCAGCGTGTCGCCGCCGCGAAAGCGCAGCTCCACCGTATCGACGGGACCGTCAGACAGCTCCATGCGGCGATGCGGCCCCAGCCGGCACAGGCCATAATCCAGATGCACCACCGCTTCGCCGCGTGCGGGCGGCCGGGAACGCAGAACCGGCGGCAGGTCGGTGGGGGTCGAAGGATCGGGCACGGGTCTCCTTGCCGGGTCGGTGCGGGCGCGGCAGGGTTGCGGCTCCGTTCCCTCAACGGCTGGTCCAGTCTGGATGTTCCCGGCGCGGCAGCGTTGCCCCGGACGCGGAAGGATGAATGAGAGCGGTCTTGCGCCTCAGGTCCGCGGCTGCGAATGCTGCGTCCATGAAACGCATCGTGCTGCCCCTCTTCCTGCTCGCCGGTTGTTCCGAGGCCGTCGGCCAGGCCAGTCCTCCTACCCGCCCGCAGGTCCAATCCATGACCACCACCGACAATATTTTTCCGGGACGGATCGCGCCGGAGCTCGCGGCGCGCTTTTCGCGGCTGGCGCTGGATTGCGTTCAGAAGGAGTTCCCCAACAAGATATCGCGTACCACCGACACGGCCGAGGAGATCGGGCGGCCACGCGAGCTGTTTCCGGCCTTCTATGGCTGTTTCGACTGGCACAGCGCCGTGCACGGCCACTGGCTGCTGGTGCGCATGCTGCGGGTCGGCGGGCTGGACAACGCCATGCGCGACGAGGCCGTCGCCAAGCTGGACGCGAACCTGACGCCCGAGACGATTGCGGGCGAGCTGGCCAACTTCCGCCGCCCCGCGCGCGGGTCGTGGGAGCGGCCCTATGGCTGGGCGTGGCTGCTGCAGCTGACGGCGGAACTGCGCGAATGGGAAGCGCAAGGCACCCCAGAGTCAAACCAGGCGGCCGCCCGGTGGCGGGCCGCGCTGGAGCCGCTGGAGTCTGACATCGTCGCCGCCACGAAAGACTGGCTACCCAAGCTGGCCTATCCGATCCGGCTGGGCACGCATAATCAGAGCGCGTTTGCCTTCACCCTGATGCATGACTGGGCGGGCGTCGCAGGAGACGCGGACTTCGCCGCCATGATCGAGGACCGTGCCCGCGATTTCCACGCCGGGGATGTGGACTGCCCGATCGCGTATGAACCCAGCGGCGAGGACTTCCTATCGCCCTGCCTGATGGTCGCTGATCTGATGCGACGGGTGATGGACGAAGCGGCCTTTGCCGAGTGGCTGTCGGACTATCTGCCTGGCATTCCGGTGGATGGATCGGCCGGATGGCTGGACCCGGCCATCGTGCTGGATGCATCGGACGGCAAGCTGGTCCATCTGGACGGGGTCAATAGCAGCCGCGCCTGGAACCTCTACAACATCGCCCGCGCCCTGCCCGACGGCGATCCGCGCCGCGCGAGCCTCGTGGCGGCGGCTGCGATCCACCGGGATGCCGGCGTCGCGGCCGTGTCGGACGAGCATTATTCCGGCAGCCACTGGCTCGCCAGCTTCGCCACCTACCTGATGACCGACCGGGGCTGGGAAGAGTAGAGGTGGGCGCTGCGTACGTTTTTCCTTCGTCCCCGGCATTTATTGCCGGGGAGGACTTTAGAGAACGGAACGACGCTGCAACATGACCGAC
>JBCCCX010000225.1:0-5533 GCA_039033275.1 Pseudomonadota bacterium
CCGGATCGAGAAGGTGCCCGCCTTGCGCAACCGGCAGGGCCAGTTCTCGGTCGTCGCGCCCGGAGGACTGATCCTCAAACGCGGCCAGGAGCTGGTTCAGGTGTTGCGCGTGTTCGACCGTGCGCGCTTCAAGAGCGTCTAGCCCGTTACTCCACCGTCACCGATTTGGCGAGATTGCGCGGCTGGTCCACATCCGTCCCCAGGGCCACGGCGGTGTGGTAGGCGAGGAGCTGCTGGCCGACCACCTGGACGATGGGTGCGATGAGGTCCGGCACGTCAGGCAGCGTCATGATCGCTTCCGACAGTCCCTTGGCGGCCTCCGCGCCCGGCGCGTCCGTGAACAGCACGACCCGCGCGCCGCGTGCGGCGACCTCCTGCAGGTTGGACACTGTTTTTTCGAAGAGTGCGTCGTCAGGGGCGACGACGATAACAGGCGTGTCTTGCTCGATGAGGGCGATCGGGCCGTGCTTCAGCTCGCCTGCCGCGTAGCCTTCGGCGTGTATGTAGGAGATTTCCTTCAGCTTGAGCGCGCCTTCCAGCGCGATGGGCACGAGCGGGCCGCGGCCGAGGAAGAATATGGACCGGGCTTCTGTCAGCGTCCTGGCGACGGCCTCGATGGCGTCGCTTTGATTCAGGGTGGCCGCCACATGGGCGGGCAGGGCGGCCAGATCCCGGCAGTGCGCGCTGGCGGCATCCGCATCGATGCGTCCCGTCTGGCGCGCCGCACCGACCGCCAGCGCAGCCAGCGCGCAAGCCTGGGAGGTGAACGCCTTGGTCGAGGCCACGCCGATTTCGGGTCCAGCCTTGATCGGCATGGCGATGTCGGCTTCGCGCGCCATGGTGGACGTCATGACGTTGACCAGCGCGGCCGTCTTCAATCCTGCAGCCTTGGCGTAGCGCAGCGCGGCGAGCGTGTCGGCTGTCTCGCCCGACTGCGACACGACGATCATCAGCCCGTTCTGCGTCAGCACGGGGCTGCGGTAGCGGAACTCCGACGCGATATCGATTTCGGTGGCGATGCCCGCGACCTGCTCGAACATGTATTTTCCCAGCATGCCGGCGTAGAAGGCCGTGCCGCAGGCGACGATGGTCACGCGGTCGATCCCGGTGAAGTCCAGACCGTCCGGCATGTCGACCTGCAGGTCGGCCAGGTCGAGATAGTGCGACAGGGTCCGCGCCAGCGTCTCTGGCTGCTCGTGGATCTCCTTTAACATATAATGCGGATACTGACCCTTGTCGGCAACTTCCTCTGTAATGCTCACTTCCGTGATGGAGCGCTCGACGGCGTTGCCGTCGCGGTCGAAGATCTCGACCGTGTCACGGCCCAGCACAGCCCAGTCGCCCTCTTCCAGATAGATCAGACGGTTTGTAAGCGGGGCGAGCGCCATGGCGTCGGAGCCGAGATACATTTCCCCGTCGCCCAGGCCGATGGCCAGAGGGGAGCCGTGCCGCGCGCAGAAGATCTCGTCCTCCGCCCCTTCGATCAGCACACCCAGCGCATAGGCGCCGCGGAACCGGCCTACAGCGTCGGCGACCGCCTCGCGCGGGCTCAGGCCACGCTCCAGCGCATCGTCGATCGCATGCGCGGCCACTTCCGTGTCGGTCTCGGATTCGAAGCTGCGGTGCGGCAGAGAGGCGCGGATATCCGCATAGTTCTCGATGATGCCGTTATGGACCACGGCGACCCGGCCTGAATGGTGGGGATGAGCGTTGCGCTCGTTAGGCTCGCCATGCGTTGCCCAGCGCGTGTGCGCGATGCCCGTATGCCCGTCGATCGGGGCGTCTGCCAGCTTGGCCTTCAGGTTGGCGATCTTGCCCTTGGCGCGTCGGCGGGAAATCCCGCCATCATCCATGATGGCGATGCCGGCACTGTCATAGCCCCTATATTCCAGGCGCTTGAGCCCGGAGACGAGGCGTTCGGCCACGTCTTCCCGGCCAATGATTCCGACGATTCCGCACATGGAAATAAGCCTGTGTAAACTGTTGTCCGACCCCTTGTTGCGAGCGACTAACAGCATGAAAACAAGGCGACAAATGGATAATCATGTCGGTTTGCGTCGGCTCGGAGCGCACACGCGAAGCGCGAGTCGCACCGCAGCGTCGCCAGCACCGGCCAATGTGTCGGGATATCGCCGTAGTGAGAGAGAGACTTGAACTCTCGACCTCAGGATTATGAGTCCTGCGCTCTAACCAGCTGAGCTACCTCACCACGGCAAGGCGCGCGATATAGGCAAGAGGTTTGCGAGCGGCAAGTCCTCTTTCCAGCAAAGAGAAGCGTGCGCTCTAGTCGGGCTTTCGGGCGATCGCCTCGATCTCGACGAGGGTTTCCGGGCTTGCCAGCGATGCGACGCCGATCCCGGTTAGCGCGGGGCGTGCCCCATCCAGCCATTCGACAAGGACGCCGGCAGCGGCCTCGGTATGCTCGCCGAACTCGCCGCGTATGTAGAGGCGGAGGTGGAGTAGATCGCGTGGCGTGCATCCGGCTTCGTCCAGGACGGTACGCAGGTTCTCCAGCGCACTCCGTAGCTGGCCTTCGATCGTATCGCTCGATGTCTGGTGGTCAAGGTCCCAGTCGACCTGCCCAGAGACGAAGAGCAGGCCCGATCCATGATCGAGGACGGCCTGGGACATTGAGAACGCGGTGCCGTCGAAAAGGCTAGCCGGATTGATGAGCGTCTGTGTCATACGGTTCGTTAACAGAAGTCAGTTGTCGTGTCCGCCAATATTATCGAACGGACACCCTGCGAGGATCGTCAAACCAGGAACATTTCCATCGGGTCCTGCAGGCGGGCCTTAAAGTCCTGGACCATCTGCGCGGCGTCGTAGCCGTCGATGACGCGGTGGTCGCAGGAGACGCTGAAATTCATGACCTGGCGCTCCACGACGTCACCATCACGCATCTCCAGCTTGGGCCGGATCTTGTTGGGGCCGAAGATGGCGACTTCAGGCTTGTTGACGACGGGCGTGGTCACGATCCCGCCCAACGGGCCGAGCGATGTCAAGGTCGTGGTCGCGCCCTGGAAGTCAGCGGGGCCGAGCTTATTGTCGCGTGCCCCGCCTGCGAGCCGGGCGATCTCTTCTGCCAGCTGCCAGACGGACAGGCTTTGCGCCTTCTGGATGACCGGCACAACAAGGCCGTTATCGGTCTGAGTCGCGATGCCGAGATTGAGGTCCGCGAACTGGGCGATATGTCCCCCCGGATACCCCTCGCTGCCGTCCATATAGTGCGCGTTGAACTGCGGCCAATCGGCCAGCGTCTGTGCCAGCGCCCGGATGATGAAGGGCAGAACGGTCAGCTTGGGACGATCCGGATGGTTGGCGTGTCTTGCGTTGGTCCGCTTGCGCAACGCCTCCAGCTCCGTGACGTCGATCTCGTCGACATAGGTGAAGTGGGCAATGGTCCGCTTGGACGCTTCCATGCTCTGCGCGATTTTGCGGCGCAGGCCGATGACTTTCAGGCGGGTCTCGCCAGGTACCGGGTCCGGGATAGCGGGCGCGGCGAGGGCGGTCTCCAACGCGTCCAGATCGGCGTGCGTGACATTGCCCTCGCGACCCGTGGGGGAGGCGGCGGACAGGTCGAGACCGGCGTCTTTCGCGCGGCGGCGGACGGCGGGGCTCGCGAGCGGGCGCGCGCCGCCGCGCACCGGAGGCGGAGCGTCGCGGTCCGCCATCGGGCGGTTGCCGGGCGTCACCACGGGAACGGGGGCGAGCGGGGCGGACGAAGCGGCCGCCTCGGCAGGGGCTGCATCGCCGTCGCCTTCCACTGCAAATCGCACGAGCGTCGCCCCAACGGCGAGCGTGTCGCCTTCCTCGCCGGCGACCATGACCACCGTTCCGGCGACCGGGCTGGTCAGTTCGATCGTGGCCTTGTCGGTCATGGCGTCGGCGAGCGGGTCGTCCTCGTCCACCTGGTCGCCCACGGCAACGTGCCAAGCCGTGATCTCCGCTTCGACGACACCTTCTCCGATGTCGGGGAGCTTGAAATCGTAGCTTCCTCCCGTCGTTCCCGGGCCCGACCCGGGAGCCCGGGCGGCTTGAACGTCGTCGTCCGGCTCTTCCGCCGGGGTCTCCGGTTCTGCGGATGGGGACGCGCCGTTCTCGACATCGAACACCACCAGCTCCGCGCCCACCGCGACCATCTCGCCTTCTTCGCAAGCGACGGTGCGGACCACGCCGTCCACCGGGCTGGTCAGCTCGATGGTGGCCTTGTCCGTCATGGCGTCGGCCAGCGGCTGGTCTTCCTCCACGCGGTCGCCCGGCGCGACGTGCCACGCCGTGATCTCGGCCTCGACCACGCCTTCGCCGATATCCGGCAACTTGAATGCGTATGTGCCCATCAGGCGGCTTCCAGAACGTCCATCAGGGCGGCCGTAACGCGTTTCTGGCCCGGAAAATAGGCCCATTCCTGGGCGTGGGGGTAGGGCGTGTCCCAGCCGGTGACGCGTCGGATGGGAGCTTCGAGGTGGTAGAAGCACCGTTCCTGAACCAAAGCCATCAGCTCGGCGCCGAAGCCGGATGTCCGGGTCGCTTCGTGCAGGATGATGCAGCGACCCGTTTTCTTCACACTGGCCTCGATGGCGTCGAGATCGAGCGGGACGAGCGAGCGCAAGTCCAGAATATCGGCCGACACGCCGAGATTCTCCGCGACCGCCTCGGCGACCCAGACCATGGTGCCGTAGGCGATCATCGTCACGTCCGATCCCTCGCGGATGCGCCGCGCCTGACCCAGCGATACGGTGTAATGTCCGTCCGGAACCTCGCCTAGATCATGGCCCTTCCACGACACGGACGGGCTTTCATGGTCGCCGTCGAAGGGGCCGTTATAGAGGCGTTTGGGCTCCAGGAAGAGGACGGGATCGTCGCTTTCGATAGCGCTGATCAGCAATCCCTTGGCGTCATAGGGGTTGGACGGGATAATCGTTTTCAGCCCGGCAATGTGGGTGAACAGCGCTTCGGGCGACTGGCTGTGCACCGGTCCGCCGAAAATACCGCCGCCGACGGGCGTGCGGATGGTCAGCGGCGCGGTAAACTGGCCGTTGGAGCGGTGGCGCAGCCGTGCGGCCTCGGACGCGATCTGGTCGTAGCCGGGATAGATATAGTCCGCGAACTGGATTTCCGCGACGGGACGCAACCCGTTCGCCGCCATGCCGATGGCAATGCCGATAATGCCGCCCTCGCTGATCGGCGTATCGAAACAGCGGTGCAGCCCGTGCTTTTCCTGCAGACCGGCCGTGCAGCGAAAAACCCCGCCGAAATAGCCCACATCCTCGCCGAAGGTCAGCACGCTGGGGTCCTGGGACATCTTCACGTCCATCGCGTCGCGGATGGCCTCGATCATCGACATTTGGGGCATTAGCCAAGCTCCCGCTTGAACATCTCTTCCTGCTCCAAGAGGAGCGGGGGCGGATCGGCATAGACTTGTTCGAACATGGTGAAGTCATCGACTTGCGGTCCTGTTTCGACCGTGCCGAGTGCTTCCGCCTTTTTATAAGTCTCACGGACGAATAGTTTGGCCTCTTTTTCATAGGCCTCA
>JBCCCX010000226.1:0-5511 GCA_039033275.1 Pseudomonadota bacterium
CAACGAAAGACCGCGGACCGATCTGCTCAGTGATAGCGGTGGCCGCCACATCGAAAAGTTGCGACCAGGCGGCTAGCGCACCTGGCCTACTAACAGTCGCGCCGAACAGCTCCTCAAGCACAAGCTCCCCGGCTTCGGCCCTGTCTGGGATGAACTGGCTTGGATACATGGCGGCGAAACCGTAGCCTCGGCCGAGTATCTTCTCGAGCGGCGGCACGACGATATGACGGCCGAAGACATTCGTCATGGCCAGCCCGAAAAGCCCACCTCCCGAGCAATCGAAACCGTCAAGTTCTGGAGCTCGAACCCCTTCAAACGGCACGACGGAGTGGTTCGGGCAAAAATTCTGCGACAGGATGATGGGCGCCTGCGGGTGGTCGCTGGGCATAACGAGGACCAGATCGAGTGGCCTGGAGGGTCCGCCAAAACCGATCGCCAGCCGCCACTGTGTAATGCTGGCGCGCCCTTCACTGGCCACGCCATCCATTACCGCGACGTCTTCGACTTCTACCTCCACCGGCTGGGCGAGGTCTCCGTAGATTTCGGACTGAAGACGCATACGGATGACATCGTCATTCGCGGGTCTATAGTCCTGCACCACCCACCCGTCCGGCAGATCGTTCGGTGCCTGTTTGAGTATGGTTCGTGCCGTGGAGCAGGACCCCAAGGCGAGTAGGCCGAAGATCAGGCCGAGCTTCGCGACCGACCAAAGCGGTTCAAGGAATGCGCGCAAAAGCCTGTTCCAAATCGTTTTTCAGATCATTGGGGTGTTCCAAGCCACAGGCAAGACGGATCAACGGGCCGCCCAGAGGATCCCCAAATTGTCGCTTAAGCTGAGGATCGCAATGGATCGCAAGGCTTTCATAGCCCCCATAGGAATAGCCGATCCCAAAGAGGTCGAGCGCATCGATGAAAGCATTGACTGTTTCATTGGAGCAGGGCTGCAAGACGAAACCGAAAAGGCAGCCGCTACCGTTGAAGTCGCGCGTCCATAGATGGTGGTCAGTGTGGGTCGCCAAAGCCGGGTGCAACACGTCCAAAACCTTCGAATGTCCCGAAAGATATTGCGCTAGTTCGAGCGCTGTCGACTCCTGCTGCGCAAATCGTGTCGTCACAGTGCGAAATCCCCGGAGCACCTGATAGGCATCATCTGGAGAACTCGCCACGCCCATCTGGCGCGCAACGGCAGCCACACGCGCGCCGTCATCTTCGCTCGCGCAGATTGCAGCACCAAACAGCAGGTCGCCGTGACCGCCAAAATACTTCGTCGCGGAATGGGTGGAAATGTCCGCTCCTAGTGCGAGCGGATTGCAGGTCAGCCCCGCAGACCACGTATTGTCCACGATCGTCACGATGCCGCGCTGCCGGGCCGCATGGCTGATGGCGGGTATGTCCTGAATCTCGAAAGTCAGAGAGCCGGGGCTTTCAAGCAGGACGACCTTCGTTTCGTCTCTGAAAAGGCGTTCGATTTCCGCACCGGCGCGTGGGTCGAACAGTTCAGTCTCGACACCGATCTGCTTCAAGTAAGTCTGACAGAAGTAACGCGTCGGCCCGTAGGCGCTGTCGGTCAGCAGCACATGATCACCTGGGCTGAGGAAAGCGAGTGCAGGTTGCGTGCAGGCCATAACGCCCGATGGGTAGAGCTGCGTGGTGGCACCGCCTTCTAACGCCGTGAACAGTTCGCAGAGGGCATCATGGACGTTCGAGCCGTGACGGCCATAGCCGCGAATATCCGTGCGATAGAGGTCTTCGGATTTTTCGAACAAGAGTGTCGAAGCACGTTCCAGCGCCGGGTTGACGGGTGTGGCGAGGCCGGGTTCCGGTCGTCCGAGGTGAGCGAAGCGGGTGGAAGGGTGTTTCATGGACCCGTTTCCACCGGAAGGTCGGCATCGACACCCCATTCCGCCCAGGACCCTTGATAGACGCGAACATCCTCTGCGCCGCAACGGGTCAGCGCAAAAGCCAGTCCCGATGCGGTGACACCGGATCCGCATGTGGTGATGATGGGTTTGCCCAGATCGACTTCGGCGTCTTCGAAGAGCTGCGACAGCTGGTCCGCTGTTTTGAATGCGCGTCTGTCCTTCAGGTTCGGAAAGGGGATATTGAGACTGCCAGGTATGTGACCGGAGCGGCACTCCCGCCTCGGTTCGGGTGCCGTTCCGGTGAAACGCGCGGCCGGTCGTGCATCCAGGATCTGAATATGCGAGCACAAGGCGGCGAGGACCTGGTCGCGGGTTGCATTGTAGTCGCCAGGGTCACGAGACGGAACAAATGTCGTCGGCGCGGCGAGGGGAGGCTCCAGGGTCGTATCGCCCCAGCCTTCCACCAGGCGCGCATCACATCCGAACGAACGTAGCAGCCACCATATCCAAGGCGACGAAAACAACCCCACGCGATCATAAACGGCGACGGGGTCGGCTCCGTCGAGACCGGCCTTGCCAAAGGCAGATTGCGCGGCGTCCAGACGGTCCGTTATAGGCACCGCCTTGATGCTATCCGTATCGACAGAGGCAAATGTTCCCCGCAAATAGGGATCGAACGGCGTCTCGCGACCGGGCAGCGCCCAGCTTGCCTCGACGAGCCGCAAGTCGCCTCCGGCGTCGCGTGCGTCTACCGCAATCACAGCCAGCAGGGCACGGGAAGGCCGCGCTCCTTCAGAAAATCTGGATTGTAGACCTTAGACTGGTATCGCTGGCCATAGTCGCACAGGATCGTCACGATCGTATGGCCGGGGCCGAGTTCGCGCGCCATGTGTATCGCGCCGGCTATGTTGATACCGGACGATCCGCCCAGGCAGATGCCTTCCAACTGGTTGAGCTCGAAGATGATCTGCAAGGCCTCCGTATCGCTGATGCGGTAGGCCCGATCCACGACGATGTCCTGCAGGTTCGCCGTGATACGGCCCTGCCCGATGCCCTCCGTGATCGAATTGCCTTCGGTCTCCAGCTCGCCGTGATCGTAATAGGCGAACATTTTGGAGCCGTACGGATCGGCCACGCCGATCTGTATTTGCGGGTTCTTGGCCTTCAGCCCAATGGACATGCCGCCCAGCGTGCCGCCGGACCCGACCGCGCAAACGAAACCGTCCACCTTGCCATCCGTCTGGGTCCAGACCTCTTCAGCCGTGCTCTCCACATGGGCTTGCCGGTTTGCCGTATTGTCGAACTGGTTGGCCCAGACCGCGCCGTTCGGTTCCGTCTCGTTCAGCTCGGCGGCGAGCCGTTCCGAGACATGCACATAATTGCCGGGGTTCGCGTAGGGGACAGCGTCCACCTCGATCAGCTCCGCGCCCAGCAGTTTCACCGCATCCTTCTTCTCCTGACTTTGCGTGCGGGGCATGACGATCTTGCAGCGATAGCCCAGCGCGGAGCAGACCATGGCCAGGCCAATTCCCGTGTTTCCGGCCGTGCCTTCGACCACGACGCCGCCGGGACGCAAGACGCCGCGCGCTTCCGCATCGCGCACGATCCACAAGGCGGCGCGGTCCTTGACCGACTGGCCGGGGTTCAGGAACTCCGCTTTTCCGTAGATATCGCAGCCCGTCATTTTCGAGGCGTCCTGCAACTTCAGCAGGGGCGTATTGCCGATGAGGTCGATGACGGAGTTTGCGCGCATGAGCGAGCCTTTGCCAGCGTGAGCGCAGTTTTTCTACCGCTTATCGTCTTCAGGAAAACGTGAAGTCGGCGGGCTGTCCGTCGCGGGCACGACGGGTGCGTCGTCCACGTCGACCAGATCGAAACCATCGAGCTTCGCTGCGCGCTTCGGCAAACGGCCCGACGCAATCAAGGCTTCGACGCGCGTAACGGCATTTTGCTTCAAATCTTCGTAGAACAGGTTGGAAGGTAGGGTTCGAAACTTCGCGCCGACCTGCATAGGCCGCCGCAAAGACCGCGAGCGCGGTCTGTCGACCCGGAGTATGCCATCGTCGCAGGCCGCCCCGACTTGGTTCGGGCGGGCCGCGGGCCGGATGTCGGGCTCCAGCCCTTCGGCCGCGACACCGCCCAGATGGAACCGCTCGGGCACATAGCCCTCTTCGCGCGACCAGTTGAGCGGATTGATGCAGAGGACCGGCCGGCCGGCCACGCTCGTATAAGCCTCGCCGTCATGGACGAGCAGGCGGTCCGTGAACCGCTCGGCGATCACCGTCTCCCCTGGCATGAACGTGCCGAACGCCGCGACGCAATTCGTGTCGTCCGCGCTTTCACAAGGAACCAGACCGCTCAGCGAGGCGTCGAACAGGTCCAGCGGGACCGGATAGTCGATGACATAGGCCACGGCGAGACGGGCGCGCAGGTCGGACTCCGGCCCAAAATAATCCTGCAGTAGCCGGATCAGATGGGCCGCGCCTTGGTTGTGGCCGACCAGGACCAATGGCCGTTCGGGCGGACTGTGCGTCAGAAAGACCTCGAAAGCGCGGCGGACATCCTGATAGGCGAAATCCTGCGCCAGGCGTGCGTCTTCCCGCGTGGTCATGTAGCTGTAGAGCGAGGCCTGCCGGTAGAAAGGCGCGAACAGCCGTCCGGCATCGCCGTAGGGCGTGACGTAGTTTGGACGGACGATCCGCTCCAGCTTCGACTTCCGCCTCAGATCGTCGCTCGGCAGGACATAATGTTCGCCGCCCCTGTAAACGCTGGGCACGACGACGAAGACATCGCCCTGCTCGTCGAGCATGAACGGATCGACATCGAGGTCGGGCAGGCTGAGCCAGCTTTCGGCCAAGGCGTAATCGGGCGCATCAGGCGGGTCGTAGGTCTGGAAGGGCTGCCTCGGATCCTGGATCGTCTGGAAGATATCGTCCCGGTAGAACCAGACGAGCGCCGCGATGACCGCTAGCAAGGCCATGACGGATAAAGCGGCCCTCGCCCAAAGCGGAAGGCCCAGCCGGACGGACTTGCGCGTATTCATGGCCGACCTTCCTTCTCGCTTCCAATCGCCCCCGCCTTGTGGTCATAAGCGCGCGCGGCTGGGGCGGCAACCGGACAGGAGAGGACGCGCATGACAGGCAGCCATCCCGAGATCAAAGTCGTGCCCAAGGCACCGCGCTTCCGCCTGGTCCGGTGGTTCCGCAACCGGTTCATCGCGGGCGTGCTCGTCGCCCTGCCCATTGTTGCCGTCTTCTGGCTACTCAGCAAGCTGATCGGGACCATCGACAGTGCCGTGTGGAGCATCGTGCCCGATGCGCTCGATCCGTCGAACTATTTCGACTTCCCGTTTCTCTGGCTGCTCTCCGTCGTCCTGGCCGTTTTCGGAGGTCGGCGCCATGTTCCAAGAGCAGCTCCTTTTCATCAGCTCTGCTCGCCTTTGCCATCGCCATGGCCGTCGCAGTCGAAGTCGCAGGCCTGCTCCACCTACAGCTGCGGCTGTTGTATTGCAAAAGGTCCATCGACTACGCATTTCAGCCTCGCCTTAGGTCCTGACTTACCCCCCGCGGACGAGCCTTCCGGAGGAAACCTTAGGTTTTCAGGGCATCGGATTCTCACCCATGTTTTCGCTACTCAAGCCGACATTCTC
>JBCCCX010000227.1:0-5507 GCA_039033275.1 Pseudomonadota bacterium
CCTGCCCAATGTTCTGGTGGACAAGTCCCAGTTCGACAATGTCGTGATGAACCTTTGCGTGAATGCGCGCGACGCGATGGAGGCACAGGGCGGCGGCACGATCACGATCGCGTCCGAACGCCTGTCGCGCACCGCCATCACGGACCAGGCGCTGGCATCGGCATTGATGGACTTCCCGTCCGACGACATCGTGCTCATCTCTGTATCGGACACGGGCACGGGCATGACCGACAAGGTCAAGTCGAAGATCTTCGAGCCTTTCTTCACGACCAAGGAGCAGGGCAAGGGCACAGGACTCGGTCTCGCGACCGTCTACGGCATCATCCAGCAGTCGGGCGGACATCTCGCGGTGGACAGCGAGCTGGGCCGCGGCACGACCTTCAACATCTACCTGCCAGCCGCTCCGGATGTTCCGGCCGAGGAGCAACCCAGGGCGCCCGCACCGGCAGCGGAGCGCAAGCCCGCCGACCTGGCCGGGCAGGGTAACATCCTGTTCGTGGAGGACGAGGCCGCGGTCCGCCTCATCGCGGCAAAGAGTTTGCGCAAGCGCGGCTATCACGTTGTGGAGGCGGAGGATGGCGAGGAGGCGCTGGAAATCCTGGAGGACGCGGACGAGCCGTTCGACCTGTTGCTGTCCGACGTGGTCATGCCCGGCCTCGACGGGCCGGGATTGCTGCGCGAGGGCCGGGACATGCTGGGCGATGCCCGGATCGTCTTCATTTCCGGCTATGCGGAAGAGAAGTTCTCCGACCTGCTTGCCGAGGAGCCGGACGTCACCTTCCTGCCCAAGCCCTTCACGCTCGCCGAGCTGGCCGAGAAGGTGAAGTCGGAGATCGGCGAGGCCGTCGGTTAGGCTCGCCTAAGTCCTGCCAGAGACACCCCCGCCGTCTGCGGCATTTGCGCCGCCCACGCCGTAACCGGGCTGCGGTTGCCTATATCCCGGTGGGAGCGACTTGCCGTCGGCAAGCCGCTGTGACGGGATGCTGCGACATTTTGTACTCGGCACACAATATGCTATGTATGAGACGCAGAAAATTATCGATGGCACAACATATTGTGCCAATATGACTGTTCTTTCTTTGTTCTTTCCGCTTGCGGCGTGAGAACAAATGTGAAACAGAGTGCTACCGCGGCAGTCCGATAAGAGCCGTCATAGTCTTGGGGAACCCGATGGGCTCCGGCTCCCCGCGATTGGAGATTTCTCATGGCGAGAAACAGCAAACCCCTCGCGGTCGTCGAGAAAGCGACCGACAAAAACCGTTCCGCCGCGCTGGACGCGGCCCTGTCCCAGATCGACCGTAGCTTCGGCAAAGGATCGGTCATGAAGCTTGGCGACAAGACGTCGATGGATGTGGAGAGCATTTCCACTGGCTCGCTCGGCCTCGACATCGCGCTCGGCATTGGCGGCCTTCCCAAGGGTCGGATCATCGAAATCTACGGGCCTGAGTCGTCCGGCAAGACCACGCTCACCCTGCACGCCATCGCCGAATGCCAGAAGGCCGGCGGTGTCGCGGCCTTCATCGACGCCGAGCACGCGCTCGACCCGGTCTATGCCGCCAAGCTGGGCGTGGACGTCAACGAGCTGCTGATCGCGCAGCCCGACACGGGCGAGCAATCGCTCGAAATCGCCGACACGCTGGTGCGCTCCGGCGCGGTCGACATCCTCGTGGTCGACTCGGTCGCGGCATTGACCCCGCGCGCCGAACTGGAAGGCGATATGGGTGACAGCTTGCCAGGTCTCCAGGCCCGTCTGATGAGCCAGGCTCTGCGCAAGCTGACCGGTTCGATTTCAAAGTCCGGCTGCATGGTCATCTTCATTAATCAGATCCGCATGAAGATCGGCGTGATGTATGGTTCCCCGGAAACCACGACGGGCGGCAATGCGCTGAAATTCTACAGCTCGGTCCGCCTCGACATTCGCCGCATCGGTGCGATCAAGAACCGCGACGAGGTTGTGGGCAACCCGACGCGCGTGAAAGTGGTCAAGAACAAGGTGGCCCCGCCTTTCCGTCAGGTCGAATTCGACATCATGTATGGTGAGGGCATTTCCAAGACGGGCGAGCTGATAGACATGGGCGTGCTGGCCGACGTCATCCAGAAGTCCGGCTCCTGGTACTCCTATGGCGACGAGCGCATCGGCCAAGGCCGGGAGAATGTGCGCAAGTTTCTGATGGAGAACCCGGACGTCATGGCCGAGATCGAGCAGAAAATCCTGCGCGAAAAGGGGTTGCTGGACGACGAACTGCTAATGCCGACCGATGAACAGGTTGAAGACGAGGGCTCGGAACCCCAATTGGGTCTCGCGGGCTGATCGCCCGGTCCAGAATTTTCGCCGGGCATTGGGTCCGGCCTTGAAATCGGGACGCGGACCGCGAAAGCGGCCCGCGTCCTTTTTCGACTCGCCTACCGCATATCCGTCCTGCGGCGAGCGGGTCGATTCCGTCCGGGGGTCTGGATAAATTGCACGGTCCGTCCACCGTGTGCCGGATCCCCGGGCACCAGTTCGAGGCCTCGTCTCCATCGCCTCAATCGGGGTGACGGGGATGATCGCCTCGGGTGCACTAACTTAACGAGTGTTATCAATCCGGGTTCCAGACGATTGCAGTCCGAACCGACATGTCGCACCCGCACATGTTGCAGTCGCGGCTTGGCACGTCCGGCGCGCCTGCTATAGCGCGCGCCATGACGTCCTCCTCCCCCTCATTGGCCGCCATCCGGGCACAGTTTCTGGACTTTTTCGCCCGGAACGATCACGCGGTCCTGCCGTCTGCGCCTCTGGTCCCGGACAATGATCCGACGCTGCTATTCGTCAATGCGGGCATGGTACCGTTCAAGGACAATTTCACGGGCGCCCGCACGCCGGAAAGCCCCCGCGCGACGACCTCTCAGAAGTGCGTCCGGGCCGGGGGCAAGCACAACGACCTGGACAATGTCGGCTACACGGCCCGCCATCATACCTTCTTCGAGATGCTCGGCAATTTTAGCTTCGGAGACTATTTCAAGGAGCGCGCAATCAGCCATGCCTGGGAGCTGGTGACGCAGGATTACGGCTTGGCGACCGACAGGCTTCTCGTCACGGTCTACCACACGGATGACGAAGCCTACGAGCTCTGGCGCAAGATCGCCGGCCTGCCGGAGGACCGGATCATCCGGATCGCGACCAGCGACAATTTCTGGGCTATGGGCGACACCGGTCCTTGCGGACCCTGTAGCGAGATCTTCTACGACCATGGCCCCGGCGTGGCGGGCGGCCCGCCCGGATCGCCGGACGAGGACGGCGATCGTTTCATCGAAATCTGGAACCTTGTCTTTATGCAGTATGAGCGCAGCCTCGGGACCGACGGAGAGATCGTCCAGACCGACCTGCCCAAGCCGTCCATCGACACGGGCATGGGATTGGAGCGCATCGCGGCCATCCTGCAGGGCCACCACGACAATTACGATACGGACCTGTTTCGAACGCTCATCGGCGCATCCGTGGAGCTGACCGGCACCAAGGCCGAAGGCGAGGCGAAGTTCAGCCACCGCGTCATCGCCGATCATCTCCGGTCCTGTTCCTTCCTCATGGCGGACGGGGTCAGCCCGTCCAATGAAGGCCGGGGCTACGTGCTGCGCCGCATCATGCGCCGCGCCATGCGCCACGCTCACCTGCTCGGCGCGGACGATCCGCTCATGCACCGCCTCGTGCCAACCCTAGTCGACGAAATGGGCGATGCGTTCGGCGAATTGAAGCGCGCCCAGGCAAGCCTCGAGGCCACGTTCGAGCAGGAGGAAGAACGCTTCCGCCGTACGCTGGGTCGCGGCATGGGCCTCTTGGAGGAGGCGACGAGCGGAATGGGCGAGGGCGACGAGCTGCCCGGCCAGACCGCCTTCAAACTCTACGATACATACGGCTTCCCGCTCGACCTGACGCAGGACGCGCTGCGCGGCCGCGGGATCGGCGTGGATGTAGACGGCTTCGAGGCCGCAATGGAGACCCAGCGCAAACTGAGCCAAGCGGATGGTGGCAAGTTCGATGCGAGCCAGTCCGACGATGTCTTCAAGGCGATCCGCGAAGAAGGCGGAGCCACGGCCTTCACGGGCTATGACCGCCTGTCCGAAACCCACGCGGTCATCGCCCTGTTGCAGAACAACGAGAAGGTCGACCAGGCCGTGCCCGGTCCCGTCATGTTCGTCACCTGCGAAACGCCTTTCTACGCCGAGTCCGGCGGGCAGGCCGGGGACCGGGGTGTCGCGCAGTTCGGCAATGGCGCGCGCATCGAGATCACCGACGTCCAGAAGAAGGCGGGCGACTTGCACGTTCATATCGGCGAACTCTCAGGCGAAATCGCCGTGGGCGACGAGGCCTTGATCAGCGTCGATCCCGACTGGCGCGAGAAGACCAAGCGCAACCACTCCGCCACCCACATCATGCATGAGGCGCTGCGCCGCGTGCTCGGCAACCATGTCACCCAGAAGGGCCAGATGGTCGACAAGGATCGTATCCGCTTCGACATCAGCCACGGCGCCGCCATCACGCGCGAGGAACTGGCCCGCGTCGAGGACGAGGTGAACGCCATCATCCAGCAAAACGCGCCCAGTTCGACCAAGCTCATGTCGCCTGACGCGGCGATCGAGGCCGGGGCCATGGCGCTGTTCGGTGAGAAATATGGCGACGAGGTGCGCGTGCTCGCGCTCGGCCATGATGCTGACGGATCGGACTATTCGGTCGAACTGTGCGGCGGCACACACGTGGACCGCACAGGCGACATCGCCCTGTTCAAGATCGTCAATGAAGGCGCCGTCGCGGCGGGCATCCGCCGCGTGGAGGCCGTGACGGGCGAAGCGGCGCGCCGCTATCTGGAGGACCGCTCGGGTCTGGCGCAGGCCGCTGCCGACCAGCTCAAGGCGAAGCCGGAGGACGTGCCCGCTCGGATCGAAACGCTCATGGCCGAACGCAAACAGCTGGAGAAGGACCTGGCGGAAGCCCGGAAGCAGTTGGCACTGGGCGGTGGAGGCGGCGCGCCGGCTGGTCCGGAGGACATTGGCGGCATCAAGTTCTCAGGGCGCGTCTTGGACGGCATCGGCGGTAAGGAGCTGCGCGGCATGCTCAACGAACAGATCGCCAAGCTCGGCTCCGGCGTGGCCGCTTTCGTGGCGCGCGACGAAGGCAAGGTCGCCGTGGCCGTGGCCGTGTCGGATGACCTAACGAACACCCATTCGGCGGTGGATCTCGTCAATGCGGGCGCGGCGGAAGTCGGCGGGCGCGGCGGCGGAAAGCCGGGCATGGCGCAAGCCGGCGGCAGCCAGCCGGAAAATGCCGACCAGGCGCTGGACGCGATCAAGGCCGCGCTGGCGGGATAGACTCAGTCTTTTCCTCCCCCCTTTAGGGGGAGGTGGGCGAGCGCAGCGAGGTCGGAGGCCACCGAAACCGCGTCGTGAGCTTCGGATGCAAGATCTGCCACGACAATGCGTTGCGGTATTGCAATCACAGTGACGCCACATCCTGTGGATAAAAATTAGGCAAC
>JBCCCX010000228.1:0-5460 GCA_039033275.1 Pseudomonadota bacterium
CGTTACTTCTTGTGAACCATGACGACAGCCCCCCCCGGCAATAAATGCCGGGGACGGAAGAAGCGGATGTGCGCAAGACGAAAGCTGTGCTGGTTGGTAGTGGGTGTTCGCAAAGCGAAAGCCTGCTACGGAGTGCTGCGCATAAAGGTCTTCCACGCCCTCACCATCACCCGTCATGGCACGGCTCGACCGTGCCATCCACGAGGCGATCGCCCATGGCCAGTCGCGTGGATCGCACAGTCGAGCTGTGCGATGACGGAATTGGCAAACGAAAAGCCCCCGGCGTCTGGCCGGGGGCTCCTTTTGGGCTCGCGCCGCACCGTTCCCTTCGCGCCCCTTCGGGACGCGCGCGCTGGCGCGCAGGTTTGCGACGGACGCCGTTGGCGTCCTTAGACCCCTATCGGGGACGCAAACCTAGGGAGGCCAGTGTCGGGTTACTTCGGCAGCAGCACCGCGCTGACGACGTGGACCGTGCCGTTGGACGTGGCCACGTCGGCGGTCGCGACCTTGGCTTTGCCGCCATTTTCGTCCTTGATGTAGACGTTGCCGTCCTTGGCGTAGGCTTTCAGCTTGGCGCCGGACAGGGTCGTTAGCTCGGCCTTTCCGCCCTTGGCTTAGGCCAGCGCGATCACAACGGCGGCGGCGAAGGAGCCGGACACGACATGGCTGGTGAGGATCTTGGATAGGTCGGCCTGGTTTTCAGGCAGTAGCAGCGTATCGACCGTGCCGGCCGGCAGCGCACCGAACGCGTCGTCGGTCGGGGCGAAGACCGTGAACGGACCTTCGGCGGACAGGGCGTCGACCAGGTCGGCGGCCTTGACGGCGGCGACGAGCGTGGACAGCGCATCGACGTCCATGGCGGTCTCGACGATGTTCGGACCGGCTTCCATGGCGCCCATGACGGCCGTGTCCTTCTTCTTATAGTCGCCCGCGATGGCAGGGGCGGCGATAGCAGTGGTGGCGAGCAGGGTCGCGGCGATGAGGGGCTTGAAGGTCATATCCGTCTCTCTTCGGATCAGTGTTGCAAGACCCGGTGATGCGGGTCTGGAATGACTACGGGGCGGCGGTCGTCGCCGGACTTGCCGCTCACACGGACGTGAAGTCCATGACGCAACCGTCATCAAGAACTGCACCGCTTTGCAAGGGGCCCGCAATGGGCCAAAGGCGCGCCATGGCCTTCGCGACCCCGACACGGCTGGATCATGTGCAGGCGCTGCGCGGCCTGGCGGCCGGGCTGGTGATGCTCTCCCACCTCGCCCAGATCGAAGCCCGCAGCGTGGCCGATCCGATCCTGCCCGCCAGTGCGGAGTGGGGCTATATGGGCGTGGACCTGTTTTTCGTGATCAGCGGTTTCATCATGGTTCATGTCACGCGCGGCTGGACGGCGGGCGGGTTGCGACGCGTGCCGGAATTCCTGTTCGCGCGCGCCGCGCGCATCTACCCGCTCTACTGGATCGTCAGCGCGGTGGTGCTCGCCGTCTGGCTGGTGCGGCCGGACCTCGTCTTTTCCAGTTCACCCAACGAGCCGCAATGGCTCAACTCGCTCCTGCTCGTCCCGGCCGAGGCCTATCCGCTGCTCGAAGTCGGTTGGACGCTTGTCTACGAAGTGATGTTCTACGTCGCTTTCGCGGTGCTCCTGATCATGCCGGCACGATGGCGGCCCTGGGGGCTCGCGGCTTGGGCCTCCATCGTCGCGCTGGGTTACGGGCTGGGCGCGCAGGCGGACTCGGCGCTCGCCTTTCATGCCTTCAGCCCGCTCGTGCTGGAATTCATCGCCGGGGCCTTCACCGCGCTGCTCTACCGAAAGCTGGACGGCTCACGGACGATCGCCTTGGTGCTCGTGCTGGCGGGCCTGGCCGGGCTGTCGGTCTGGTTCGGGATCGGTGCCCCGTTCGAGGATCAGGGGCCGCGCGTCTGGCGGCTGACGCTCCCGGCCTGCGCGCTTCTGCTCGGCGCGGCCTGGCTGGATCGGCACGGGGTCAAGGCACCGCGCGCGGCCGTCCGCTTGGGCGATTGGAGCTATTCGCTCTACCTCACCCACCTGCTCGTCCTCTCCGCCGTCGGGCAGGTCTGGCGGGCCGCGGGATGGTCCGGCATGCCGTCCGTCCTGTTTCTCGCCGTCGCGGGCGCGAGCGCCGTCGGCGCCGCCGCCCTGACATACCGCCTCGTGGAGGCGCCCCTGATCGGTCAGGCGCGCCATGCGCGCGCCCGCCTTTTCGGATAAGCCCGTCCTCAGCGTCTCCGGCGTCCGCCCGCCCGGCCGCCCCGGCGCCCTTTGGCGTTGCCCGTGCCTTCCGGCGCGGTCGGAAAGGCCATGGCGTCCACGAAATAGGTCTGGAAGCGGGGTTCCAAGGCGGTCTCGATCTTGACGACCCGGTCGACGGCGTCGCGGATGCGTTGACGCTGGGACTTGTCCGTCAGGCACAAGGCCGCGCCCATGCCGGCCGCGTTGCCGACCGCCTTGATCGTGTCCGCGCCATTGTGCGGAACGATGCCGATATCGGCGACATAGGCCGGATCGAGATGGGTCCCGAACGCCCCGGCCAGCAGCACTTCGTCGAACGTCTCGCAGTCCAGCTCCTCGGCGACCAGCCGCGCGCCCGCCATCAGCGCCGCCTTGGCCAGCTGCACGGCGCGGATGTCGGTCTGCTTCAGGGAGAGGTCGCCGATCAGCCGGTAGGTGGTCACGCCGCCCTCTTCCGTGAAGCGGTCCGGCGCGACCTCGGGCCGGAACAGGCCGGAGCGGTCGAGCAGGCCGGCGCGGGCCAGCTCGACCATGACCTCGAAGATGGCCGAGCCGCACAGGCCCGGTACGGCGTGGTCGCCGATGGTCGCGTCGGTCAGCCACTCGTCATGGCCGATGATCTTCACCTTGCAGGCAAATGTCGCCGGGTCGATGCGCAGCCGCTCCACCGCGCCCTCGCAGGCGCGCACGCCGCAGCTGATCTCCGCGCCTTCCAGTGCCGGACCCGTCGGGGAGCTGGCGGCGGCGAACCGACCGTCATGGCTGAGCACGATCTCCGCATTGGTGCCGATATCGACCAGCAGGACGGAGCGTCCGTCCATCCGGTCCATCTGCGTCAGATAGGCGGCGGCCGTGTCCGCGCCGACATGTCCGCCGATCAGCGGCAAGAGCGAAATCCGGGTTGCGCGCGTCAGGCCGAGGTCGAGCGCATCGCCGTCCAGGTCGAGCCAATCCTTGACGGCCAGGGTGAAGGGGCTTTGCCCCAGCGGGGTCGGGTCCACGCCGATCAACGTGTGGTGCATGATGGGATTGCCGACGCAGACCAGCTCCAGAACCTGGTCGGCCTCCGCACCGACCGCCGCGCGCGCGTCGGCCAGCATGTCGTGCAGCTGGCCCTGGATCGCAGCCGTCAGCTTCTCGCGGCCGTCTTTGTTCATCATCACGAAGCTGACCCGGCTCATCACGTCCTCGCCGAAGCGGATCTGCGGGTTCATAGCCGACGCCTGGTGCACCAGCGCGCCGGAGCGCAGATCGTAGAGGTAGAGCGCGACCGAGGTGGAGCCGATATCGACCGCCGCGCCGTAAAGCCCGTCGCGGTCCGCATCCCAGAGATCGACGACTTCGCACCCGTCCCGGAGCACGGCGATGACGGTCCGGTCGTTCGCGGCCAGCAGCGGCTGGATCTTCAGCGTCACCCGCGGATCGACGCTCACGCCGCCGCCGAGCTGGGCGATCAGGCTTTCCGTGTCGGACAGATGGTCGTGCAGGGTGGGCTCGGGCAGCTTCACCATCTTCAAGGCGACCGGCGGGTCTATCGGACCCGGCAGATCGAAGGCGGCCTTGCGGATGGCCGACTCGCGGTGGCGCGCATGGGGCGGAATGTCGATGACCGCGTCGCCCATCACCTTCGCGCGGCAGGCGAGCCGGTAGCCTTCGGCCATGTCGCCGTCATGGATGGCTTTTTTCTCGGCCGGGCGCAGCTTGAACAGCGCGTCGTCGGTCACGGACAGGCCGAACTTGGCGTGGTCGCCGGTTTCGAGCGAGCATTGGCAGCGGTGGCAGATGCCGTTGCCGCCGCAAATGGACTGGATGTCCACGCCCGCGCGCAAGGCGGCGTCGTAGACGGAGTCGCCGGGTTCGGCGGACACGCGCTTGCCGGACGGGGTGAAGACGAGGGTGTGGGTCATTGTATCAAGTTCCGCTTTCGCCGACTTGATCGGCGAACCCATCACCCAAACCTATCGCCCAGCCGAAACGGCAGGAGATGGACAGGCCGATCAAGTCGGCCTGAGCGGGATGGACGTCAGCCCCGGCGCCCACGCCGTCCACCGCCTCGACGGCCGCCGCCCCGGCGTCCTTCGCCCCCCTCGCCCGCCGCGGGCTTGGGCCGGTTCATGCCGATCCAGTTGGCGCAGTCCGGGTCGTTGCCCGCCAGCATGTCGCCCGCCTTGATCGCGGGGACGAGGCCTTCGTCATAGACGTTCAAGATCGCACTGGTCATGCCCGCCGCCTGCAGCATGGGCAGGAAGGCGTTGTGGACGGCGTGGCGGTTGGGCAGGCCGAAAGCGACGTTGGACGCGCCGCAGGTCGTGTTGACGCCGAGTTCGTTGCGCAGGCGGCCGACGAGGCGGAACACGTCCTTGCCCGCACTGTTGACCGCACCGATCGGCATGACGAGCGGATCGACCACCACGTCCTCGGCCTTGATGCCATGGTCCGCCGCGCGCTCCACGATGCGCTTGGCGACCTCGAACCGCACGTCCGGGTCTTCGCTGATGCCGGTATCGTCATTGGAGATGGCCACGACCGCGCAATCGTACTTCTTGATAAGCGGCAGGACGAACTCCAGGCTCTCCTCCTCGCCCGTCACGCTATTGACCAGCGGGCGGCCGCGATAAGCGGCAAGGCCGCTCTCCAGCGCGGGCTTGACCGAACTGTCGATGACCAGCGGCACGTCGACCACGCCGTCCTGGAGCATGGTGATGACCTCGGACATGATCTTGGCCTCGTCGGTCAGCGGCACGCCGACATTGACATCCAGCACCTGCGCGCCCGCTTCGACCTGGCGCTTGGCTTCCTTCTCGACCCGCCAATAGTTTCCGTCCTTGAGTTCACGCGCGAATTTCGGCCGGTTGGTCGGGTTGATGCGCTCGCCGATCATGACGAAGGGCTGATCGAACCCGATGACGACTTCGCGGGTCGGGCTGGCGAGAACGGTGCGGGCCATGAACGGCTCCTCTTAAGCGGCTAGGGGTGCGGCGAGGCGCGACAGCTCGCGCGCGAAAGGGGTCAGCCCGGTCGGGCGGTGTTCGAAGGAAAGGCCCAGCGCGTCCGCGGCGGCTTCCGCCTTGGCCAGCAATGCGGCGTCATCCGTCTGCGACAGGAAGACGAGGCGGCGGTAATGGCCGAAATACAGATCGCGCAGTTCGGGTTTCCGGTCGAGCCCGAGGGGGCGCATGACCATGGCGTCGAACTGCCGGGCGAGGAAATCGGTC
>JBCCCX010000229.1:0-5413 GCA_039033275.1 Pseudomonadota bacterium
ACCAGACCCCGGCAATAAATGCCGGGGACGGCTTATTAATGGGATTGGCCTCCTGGACTCTAGCTGCCTGCGCCACGCAGCCCGAATTGACTGCCTCGCAGGTGCCCACCCCTATCGTCACCCAAGCATGGGACGCAGTCCGGGTTGGCACCTACGACAATGCCGACTTCGCCCGTCTGTTCACGGAAGTGGGCGGCTATGCCGTGACCCATTCCGACGAGGACGTGATGGTCCTGCGACAGAATGGGCAGGGCGCGCAAATCATTCTGGAACAAATGCCACCCGACGCCCCGATGGCGCGGCCACCCGATGCGGCCAGCTGGGAACCGGGCTGTTATTGGTCGCTGATGATGCGGGCCAAGGATGTGCCGTCCATTGTGGCGAATGCCGAAGCGCTCGGCTGGCTGCCGAAGACCCCGGTCGCCTATCTGGAGTTCGGCCCGAGCCAGCTCAATGTGGTCGTGCTGACCCACCAAGCGACCGGCGCGCAAGTGCAGCTTTACGAGCGCCTGACCACGCCGCTGCCCGAAAATTATCCCGACTTCGAGCGCCTGGGCATCCCGTTCAATATTATGCAGATGGCGAGCGACCGCGATGCGACCTACCGCTTCTTCACCGAGGACCTGGGCTTTGCGACCTGGTATCACGGCGAGCCCTACCTATCTGAGGAACCCGAACTTATGCCGCTGGGCATTCCGGTCGAGCTGACGACGACCGTGCCCTACCGCGCCTCCATCTTGTCCCCCGTCGAAGGCATGGAGACCGGGCGGTTCGAGATGATCGAGGTGATGGGCGCCCAGGCCGGGCTGACGGGACGGAATTTCTCCGCAACCTGCTCCAATGACAGCGTCGGACTGACGGAAGTGCGCTACCATGTGGACACGCCGCAGCCTGTGCGCATCGCGCCGGACGGTGCGCGGATCGCCTTCGTACCCTCGCCTTGAGTACGGTTACGCAGCATCTCGCCGGTCTCCTGTCGCGGCCCGTGTCGGACGCCGACCGCGCTCGCGCGGCCGTACTTCTGCTCGACTGGACCGGTTGCGCGGTAGCGGGCCGTGCCGAGCCTGCCGGGCGTAAAGTTGCCGCCGCGTTCCCGGACGAGACCGGTCGCTGCACGCGCATCGGAGCGTCGCCCGCTTCGCCTCAGATGGCCGCGCTGCACAATGGCTGTCTTGGCAATGTGCTGGAGATGGACGATGTGGACCGCAGGGCCGTGCTTCACGCCGCGCCGACCGTGATTCCGGCAGCCTTGGCGATGGCACAGCATGTGGGTGCGACCAAGGACGCACTGCTGGACGCCATAGTCGTTGGATACGAGGCCACGATCCGCGTGGGCCGAGCAGTCGGACCCGGCCACTACGCATTCTGGCACAACACCGCGACCTGTGGACCCTTCGGCGCGGCCGCTGCCGCTTGCCATTTGCTGGAGGGGAGCGACCTCGTGAGCGCACTGGGCCTTGCGGGCACGCAGGCAGCGGGCCTGTGGCAGACACGTCACGAGCCGGATAGCATGGCCAAGCAGCTCCATGCCGGACACGCCGCGCAAGTGGGCGTGCAGTCCGCGCTATTGTCCGCGCAGGGCTTCCAGGGACCCCGTATGATTCTGGAGGGCGAACAGGGCTTCTTCGCCGCGCTCTGCCCCGGTGCCGATGCACTCGACGTGCTGTTCGAGGCGAAAGGCTGGCTGCTCCACGAAACTTCGCTCAAGCCCTATCCCGCCTGCCGCCACGCCCATCCGGCCATCGATGCAGCGTTGAAGGCAACCGACACGGGAGGGGGCATCGTCGTGCGGACCTATGCGGACGCGCTGAAGTTCTGCGACCGGCCCGATCCGCAAAGCGTGATCAAGGCCAAGTTCAGCCTGCAGCACAGCGTGGCCGTCGCGTTGAAAAAAGGCGAGCCGACGTTGGCCGACTTCGAGGCAGAGGCCATCGCCCGCCACGCCGCCACCCGGGCGCGCGTGCAGGTGGAGCGAGGCGCGTCGTTCGACGCGGCCTATCCGGCGCATTACGGGGCGAGCGTGGAGATCGGCGGGGCGCTGTGGACGGCGGCAGACGCGCTCGGCGACCCGGAAGTGCCGATGAGCGATGCGCAAGTGAGGGGCAAGGCCAATGAGTTGATGCGGCATGGTGGGATGGGCGAGTCCGGTGCGCTGATCGAGGCCGCCTTGGGCGGGACGCTGGCTGACTACTTCAAGGCATTGCCGTGATTGCGCTCGACCGTCCCCGGCATTCATTGCTGGGGCCTGATAGAGGTTATGTTCACAAGACGAGGGCATTCCCAAGGTCTCATCTTGTGATCAAGGATTAAACCAGACCTCGGCAATGAATGCCGGGGATGGAAGACAGCATGACCCAAATTTCCAGCACCTTCGCCCGTTATGCGCTGACCCAGTCCGTCTTTTCAGATTCAGCCTATGACGCGGCCAAAACCTTTCTACTCGACTCTCTCGGCGTGGGAATCGCGGGCGCAAAGGCACCCTTCCAGGACAGTGTCCACGCGGTCGTGCGCGGTTGGGGGGAGGGGGGCGGCGCTCACCTCTGGGGCCACGGCACGACCGCGCCGCAAGCCAGCGCCGCCTATCTGAACGGCTTCCAGATCCATTCTATGGAATATGACTGCGTCCACGAACCGGCCGTGGTGCATCCCATGGCGACGATCCTGGCAGCCGTGTCTTCCGAGGTTGAGGCGCGCGGCAAGACGTCCGGTTTCGAACTGATGGAAGCGTTGATCGTGGCGGTCGATGTCGCGGCCGAACTGGGCGTGGCGGTCAAAAGTCCCCTGAAGTTTTTTCGACCCGCCACGGCCGGCTTGTTCGGCGCGACGCTCGGCATCGCCCGACTACGCGGCTTTGACGAAGCGACCGCCCTGTCCGCCATGGGCTGCGCGTTGGCGCAGTGTGCGGGCGTGATGCAGGCTCATGTGGAAGGCAAGCCGACCTTGCCCGTACAGATCGCGGGGGCCGCAAGAGCGGCCGTCGTGGCTTGCGATCTGTCGCAGGGCGGGCTGCATGGACCCGAACATTCGCTTGAAGGTCCGTTCGGTTATTTCGCCATGTTCGAGGACGAGGTCGATGTGAACGGCGCGGCGCAATCGCTCGGAAAGGTCCACCGGATAACGGAAGTCAGCTGGAAGCCCTTTCCCACGGGACGCGCGGCCCAGGGTGGCATCCCTTTGGTGCAGCGCCTGCTGGAACAGGGCGTGACGGCAGAGAATCTTGAGAGCTTGGACCTACAGGCGCCACCCATCATTCCGCGCCTCGTCGCACGTCCGGCTATGACGGGTATGAGCCCCAACTATGCCCGGCTCTGCTTTCCCTACCTCGCCGCCGTGACCCTGACGCGCGGCACGGTCGGACTGGACGACTTTATGCGCGACAGTCTCGACGATCCGGACTTTCTGGCCTTGGCGGGACGTGTCTCCGTGACGGCGAACCATGTCGAGGACCCGGCCGCTTTCGTACCGCAGTCGGCCCGTGCCGTGCTGAAAGACGGCTCGGAACGCCTCGCCATGACGGCCAAGCTCTACGGATCGCCCGCTGACCCGCTGTCTCGCGAAGCGCACCTCGCGAAATTCCGGCGTTGCGTCGCCTTCGGCTTGAGCGATGACAAGGCGGCCGCCGTCGCCGATGCGCTTATCGCGCGGACGGATAGTCTGGAACGGTTCGACGACGTGCGCAACCTGTTCCGGCTTGCGGCAGGAGTCCTTGAATGAGCGCGACCTATTTCGATTTCGTCGATCCCGACGCCATCCGCGCCGACCATCCCATCGGCGACGCCTTCATCGACTTCGCCAAGACGACCAGCCGCGACGCGCTCTTCGCCCATCAAGACCGTTTGTTCCGCCGCATGCTGGATCGGGCTTGGAAGACGCCGTTCTACCAAAAGCTCTGGGGCGCGCAGGGGATCGAGCCGGGCGACATTGACGGCCTGCGCGACATCGGCAAGCTGCCCATGTTCGACAAATCCGATATCATGGCCAGCCTGGACCGCGACCCGCCTCTGGGTGACTTCACCGGGCTGGACAGCTATCCGGATGACCAACGCCCGCCCGTCAAGGTCCACACCACGTCGGGCACGACCGGAAAGCCGCAAGTCCTTGTTTTCGGACCGAAATCCCGCGAAGTCCAGAACCTCCTCCTGGCGCGCCTCTACACGCTCCAAGGCATCGGGCGGGGCGACATCGTCCATTCGGTCTACGGCCACGGCCCGATCAATGGCGGGCATTATGTGCGCGAGGCCGTCACCCACTGGACGCAGGCCGTGTTCCTGTCGGCCGGAACCGGCGTGGAGACGCGGTCGGTCAAGCAGGTGCAGATGATGGCGGATTTCCGGTCCACGGCCATTGTCGGTTTTGCGGACTATATCAAGAAGCTCGCGCGCGTGGCCCGCGAACATGGGCTGGAGCCGGGCAAGGACATTCCGATCCGCACCATCTCCGGCCATATGGGGCGGGAGGACAAGGGCAGCGTGTCCGACATGTGGGGCGGAGCGGCCTGCTATGACTGGTACGGCGTCGGCGACACGGGCGCGATCGCGGGCGAAGGTCCGGACCAGGACGGGCTCTACGTCATGGAGGACGCGCACTATCTGGAGGTCTGCGACATCGACACGGGCGCGCGCGTGCCGGACGGCGACAGCGGCGACATGGTCGTGACCTGCCTGTTCAAGGACGATGTCTATCCCATCATCCGCTTCAACACGCACGACGTGACCGCCGTGCGCAAGGGCCGGAGCAGCCTCGACTTCAACTTTACCCGGATCGAGGGCTTCCTCGGCCGGTCCGACAACATGGTGAAGCTACGCGGCATCAATATATTCCCGCAGGCGCTGGGACCGCTCATGGAGGAGATCGACGCTTTTGGCGGCGAATTCTACTGCCGCGCCGAACGCGACGATGCGGGCCGGGACGAAATGACAGTGGTCGCGGAAACCAAGGTGGCCGCCACGCCGGATCTGGAAGCGAAATTCGAAGCGCTGCTGAAAAGCAAACTCGGCCTCGGCATGGGCGTGCAGCTGGTCCCGATGGGCACGACGGGCGAGGTGACGCAGGTGGATGTACGCCAGAAACCGATCCGTTTGGTGGATACACGGTTTGATTGATGTCTGTCATCTTTCCTCCCCCTTCAGGGGGAGGTGCCGCGAAGCGGCGGAGGGGGCTGTTTGCGCAACAAGCGGATGGCGGAGTTGGTTCATCCTCGGCTCGCAGGGCATTAAGCGGCCCCGGGCGCAGGTAACCAACGTGTGTGCTTGGTGTTAGTAGTGACGTTCAGGTACGTGGCGATCGCAACGCAGAAGGATATTGGTCGCCGGAGGCGTTGCCCGGCTTGTTCGATGCCGTACGTCAATTGCGCTCTTGAGAGTGGCCGATTGGAGAATCTCAGAGAGTCTGTACTGTATTGAGCCACTAGACT
>JBCCCX010000230.1:0-5413 GCA_039033275.1 Pseudomonadota bacterium
CGAGGAAGACCGCCAGGTCGTCTTTCTTCAAAGATTCGCGAAGAACACGCAGCATTTGCAGCACACTCACTATTGCACGGCGGTGGCCTACACGCTCAGCGGCGAATGGTGCTATGATGGACGCCCCTTCCCGACGCACCATGTGGGCTTCGAGCCCTATGGGTCTACCCATATCCCGGAAACGCTGCATGGGAACGTCGCTGACGTTCTAGTCATTCTTACCTCGCGGGATCATCGTTTCATCGAAGCTCGCGCCGATGACGGGACCGTGATCGAACTCGACATGGAGTTCTTCAAGACCATCAAAGATATGACCGTCGCAGAGGCGGAGGCATTCATGGCTGCCCAGGCGGACGCGACACCGGAGTCGGAACAGGACACACTGGTTGGCGCTTAGCCCCCTGCGCCAAGGCGCGATGCCGACAAGCCATCATCCCTTCGCCGGAATGGACCTCGCTTCCCTGCTGGAGGCGAGGTCGTCCTTCTATGGCGACAAGACGTTCCTCATCTGGCAGGGCTACGACGAAGAGACCGAGCGCGTCTCCTACCGACAGATGCAGGCACTGGCCGCGGGTTTCTCTAGATGGATGATGGCGAACGGCCTCCGCGCGGGCGACCGCGTGCTTCTGGTCGCCGACAATTCCCCTGAATTTCTCATTACGCTGTTCGGTTGCGCTATCGCGGGGGTGACCTGCGTTCCGATAAATACACGCTCAACGGACACGGAGCTCTCCAATTACGTCGCGCGGATCGACCCGTCCCTCATTGTGATACAGGCGCGGTTCGCGCACTCTATCCAAGCGCATACGTCCTGCGATGCGAAGACGCTGGTCATCCGACGCGGAGACCGCGGGGAACGGCTCGCGCCGGACGATAAGAACGCAAGTTTCCCCGCCCTAAATACGTCGTCTGATCCGATGCCTCCTTGCAATCGTACGGCCGCAGATCCGGAGCGTCTGGCCGTGGTCTTGTTCACCTCCGGGACGAGTTCAGCACCAAAAGGGGTTTGCCTCACCCACGCCAATCTTCTCTGGGGGGCGCGCCTGAGTGCTCTCCACGAGACGCTCGCCGAGTCCGATCGCTCATACATTTTCCTGCCCCTCTTTCACGTGAATGCCCTCGTGTACGGTGTGCTCGCCGCCCTCTGGGCTGGATCGAGCGTGGTCCTGTCGCCGCGCTTCTCGGCAAGCCGTTTCTGGGCGATATCGATCCGACACAACTGCACCTGGGCCAACCAGACCGGCTTCACCTACCGTGCCCTGATGAAGCGGCCCGTTCCGGCGCGCCACAGCTATAGGATATGGGGGAACGGCGCGTCCGACCTCCCTCATGACACGGCGTTCCGAATCCGGAGCTTGGGCTGGTACGGAATGACGGAAACGGTTAGCCATCCCATCATCGGCAGCCCGAACGGCCCGAACGTCCCCTTGACGATCGGACGCCCCTCCCCTGGATATCGCGTGGATATCGTCGACGAGGCGGGCGGTCCCGTGCCAGCGGGCGTAGCTGGTCACCTCAGAGTGGTTGGCATTCCCGGCCTTTCGCTTTTCTCGCATTACTTGGACGATCCGATCGCCACGCGCGATGCCTTCGATAGCGAAGGCCGCTTCATCACCGGGGATATCGTCGAAGCGACGCATGAGGGCGCGATCCGTTTCGTCGAGCGGGCCGGCGACGCGCTCAAGGTCGGCGGCGAAAACGTGTCGTCCCGCGAAATAGAGCAGGTCATCTCGGAGGTGTCCGGGGTGTCGGAGGTTGCTGTCGTCGGAGGCCCCCATCCAATGCTCGATGAAGTGCCCGTGGCATTCGTGATACGCGATGGAGCGCAGGCGGATGAGGCGACAGTCCGAGAGGCGATCCGGGCCCGATGCGAAAAATGTCTGTCCGATTTTAAAAGACCGAGAACGATCCGGTTCCTGCAACGCTTTCCGGTTGCGACGCTTGGGAAAACTGCCAAGGCGCAACTCCGTATCTGGGCAGCTCTGCCAGACGACGCGTTTGACCCTGATACATCCTCATGATAGTTAGGTACCTAACCGTAGACAATGCGGGGACGGTTGGATTGATACGATTATGCCTAAGATTGCCGAAGGTCTATGGGACGGTTCAGGTCAGGACCTAAGGCTTATTGGCGGTCGGTGCCGATCGACTGGGACATATGTCTTCCCCTTTCCGACGGGCGGCGCCGCGGACCTGTTTGAACGCGTATCACTGCACCGTCAGGGCACTCTCTGGTCCTTTACGACTCAAAAATTTCCTCCCAAAACTCCGCCTTATGTCGGGGAGACTTCACCCGAGGCCTTTGTTCCGTTCGCCGTCGGCTATGTCGAATTGCCCGGTCAGGTCATCGTGGAGTCCCGTCTAGTGGATGTCGACGTCTCCGACTTGGCGATCGGAATGGCCATGGAACTCGTGACCGAAGACTTTGCCGTAGACGGCTCAGGCCGACCATTGACGACTTTCGCCTTTCAGCCCTCAGCTTGGGAGGCTGGCGCATGAGCGATGTCTTCATTGTCGGCGCAGGGATCCATCCGTTTGGACGGCACGACAAAACCGGGCTTGAACAGGGCGTATTTGCGGTCAGAGAGGCACTTCGGGACGCCGGCACCGATTGGGCCGATCTCCAATTCGCCTTCGGCGGATCGGTGGCTTCCGGTCATGCGGATGCGATGCTGCCCAGTCTGGGCCTGACCGGTATTCAGTTCATCAATGTCTCCAACGGATGCGCGACGGGAGGATCAGCGCTCCTGTCCGGCTACTGGGCCGTCAAGTCCGGCGAGTTCGACCTTGGCCTCGTCGTCGGGTTCGACAAGCATCCACGCGGTGCCTTCAATGTCATGCCACAAGATCTCGGCCTGCCCGACTGGTACGGCGAGACGGGATTGATGTTAACGACCCAGTTCTTCGCAATGAAGATCCGCCGCTATATGGACATGTTCGGCATCACAGACCGCACCTTGGCTCGTGTCGCGGCCAAGGCCTCCCAAAACGGGTCGCTGACGGACCATGCGTGGCGACGAACTCCCGTTGACGAACAAACGGTTCTCGACTCCCCGATGTTGAACGATCCTCTGACAAAGCGCATGTTCTGCTCCCCGGCCGAGGGCGGTGTCGCGCTGATCGTCGCGAGCGAGGCGCGGGCGCGCCAGTTGGGGCGGACGGGCGTTCGGCTCCGAGGGGCGGCGATGCGAAGCCGACCGGAGGGGTCATTCGAGGTCTTCGCGCCCAGTCTCGACGTGGTCAGGGGCGGCTCTGCGACAGAACTGGCCGCATCGGCGACCTTCGAGATGGCGGGCCTGGGCCCGGAGGACATGGATGTTCTTCAATTGCAGGACACGGAGTCAGGAGCTGAGATCATTCACATGGCCGAAAACGGGTTTTGCGCGGACGGCGATCAGGAACGGATGATCGCAGACGGCGAGACGGAGATCGGCGGTGCATTGCCGATCAACACCGATGGGGGCTGTCTGGCCTGCGGCGAACCTGTCGGGGCGTCCGGCCTCCGGCAAATCTACGAAAATGTGGTCCAACTCCGCGGTCAAGCGGGGTCCCGCCAAGTCGAGGGCGCGCGTATCGGGTACAGCCAGGTCTACGGTTCGCCCGGCGTTTCCGCCGTCTGCATCGTCGGCCATTGATAACGGCACTCTGCACGCCGTCCGATTTCACCTACTGGAGCCCAACCTCATGACCCCTACACTGATTGCCTGGATCGTCGCCGTCACGACCGGAGCCACCGGCGGAAAGCTGCTTGGCACGTTCCTCCGCAGCCGGTCTTTCGGATTGATCGGAAACCCCGTCATCTCGCTGCTTGGCGGCTTAGCTATCTGGCAGGGCGCCGTGCTGGC
Organism: Pseudomonadota bacterium; assembly: GCA_039033275.1. Classification (GTDB taxonomy): domain Bacteria; phylum Pseudomonadota; class Alphaproteobacteria; order Caulobacterales; family Maricaulaceae; genus Litorimonas. The sequence continues at coordinate 3,846 of JBCCCX010000230.1, forward strand.
CGGGATGGCGAGCCCGGAAGACTATATCTTCGCGGGCATCCTCAGCCTCATCGGCGGCATCGCGGTTTTAATTCTCGCCAGCCGCCTTCGCCGCGGTTAATCGTCGGGAGGCCTCACGCCTCTCCGTTCCGCCACTTGCGGAGATGCTCGGGGTCGACCTTGTCCATTCGTCCCGACAGGTCAATGGGCGGATCTTCGAACGAGACGTCGAAGGTTTCGATCATCCGGGCCTGCATCGCGTAGAAACCGATGGCCTGAATGAGTTCGACGAATTCCCGGACCGGAAGGTGCTCCATGAAATACTGGAAGGTCGTCTCGCTTGGGCGGACGGATCCCGCGAGCTCTTCCGCGAGCTTGCATCCCATTCTCTGAAGTTCCGTCAGTTCCGTCGAGGTGGAGCCGATCCGGCCCTGGGCGATCAGGGCCTTATCCATGCCGTAGCCAGCCGAGACGCTTTCCAACTGGACGCGTTCATAGTCCGACCCAATCACGACACAGAGCCGGATGAGAGCCAACTGCCGGACGATCGGATCAATTTTCGCCCGGTTCAGTACGCTATCGGAAAGTCGAATAATGCTTTCCAGACTGCCTTGTGCATGGGCCATGACGCGGATCAGGTTGATGGGTTCGACCCGCTCGACCACGTCTCGAACGCGTGGCTCCAGATCGTCCAAAGCTACATAAGGAATACGGGTCATTTCGGGGTCTCATCTTGAAGGGTGGGAAGGTTGAAGGCGCGGCTGTCATTAAGCCGGGATGTCGCGGAACGGCATTGACTTGTCGTGCCGCATGTCTCCGGGAAGTCCGAGGATGCGTTCGGCGATAATGTTGCGCAGAACCTCGTCAGTGCCCGCCTCGATCCGGTTTCCGGCGCTGCGTAGGTAGAGATGCTGGAAACGCCCGTTTTGCGGGGTCATGTCGGGTTCTTGCAAAGCTCCAAGCCCCCCCTGGAGGTCCAGGAGCAGCGAGCTCATGCTCTGTCGCGCTCGACCGGTCACAAGTTTCGTGATCGAGGCCTCCGGTCCCGGCGGTCTGCCTTTCGCCTCGGCCGTGATCATCCGGTATTCGGCGAACTTCAGTCCGTTCGACTTCACGAACCAGTCCGCGAGTGCGCCCCTCACCGCGTGGTGCGACAGAGCCGGCTGACCGAGATAGTCGCTGTCCCGCGCAAGTGCATACATCTCCGAGAACAAGGACGGGAACATGCTGGTGCCCACGGCCCGTTCGTTCATGAGCGTGGTTAGGGCGACCGTCCATCCGTTGCCCACACGCCCCAAGCGCTGCGCGTCGGGAATGCGGACGTCGGTAAGGAATACTTCATTGAAATCCGATCCGCCGGACATTTGCCGTATCGGCCGGGCCTCGATCCCGGACGATTTCATATCGACGAAAAAGAAAGTCAGACCCTTATGCTTCGGGAGTGACGGGTCGGTTCGGGCCAGAAGGATAGCCCAGTCTGCATGTTGTGCGAATGACGTCCAGATCTTCTGACCGTTCACGATCCAGTCCCCCGAGCCATCGGACGCCAATTCCGCACGGGTGCGGACCCCGGCGAGATCAGACCCGGC
>JBCCCX010000231.1:0-5397 GCA_039033275.1 Pseudomonadota bacterium
GCGAAGATCATCTCTCCGCTCTTGGGACACTTCATCCATAGATTGTCGGGTGTGTCGCGCTTGGTGAAGATGGACTTCACGCCAGGCGGGGTGAGTTTGGTCAACCAGTTCATGGGCGGCTTATGGTGCGCTTCGGCCGTTCCGGCAAGCAGGAGGACAAGCCGCGCTGCGCTCTTGCCCCAGCCGCCGGACCGGCTACATCAAGGCCATGCCGCGATTGCTCAAAGGCCTCATCCCGCTCGCGCTATTCGCCGGACTCGCCGTATTCCTGGCGATCGGTCTGACACGCGATCCGTCCATCCTCCCGTCCGAGATGATCGACCGGCCCTTGCCGGAGTTCGAGATGCAGACGCTGTCGGGCGAAACGGTCGCTACAAGCGATTTGGTCGGGGAGGTTGCTCTCCTCAACGTGTTCGGTTCTTGGTGCGTCGCCTGCCTGTCGGAGCATCCTCTGTTCATGGAACTGGCCGGCGATCCGGACGTGACGATGATCGGGGTGAACTGGCGGGATACGCGCCCCAAGGCAGAAAGCTGGCTAGACCGCCACGGCGACCCTTACGACCTCATCCTGTTCGATCCCGATTCGAGCCTCGCCATCGATCTGGGGGTCACGGGTGCGCCGGAAACCTTCGTGATCGATGCACGTGGCAACATCCGCTACAAGCATACGGGCATTGTGACGCAAGACATTTGGGAGAATCGCTTGCAGCCGCTCATGGCCGACTTGCGTGCCGAAAGCCCTAGCCGGGCCGCATCGCCGTCGCTATAGCAGCCGGACTGCGCACCTGTAGCTCAGCTGGATAGAGCGCTGCCCTCCGAAGGCAGAGGTCACAGGTTCGAATCCTGTCAGGTGCGCCAGTTATTCCCGACCATCTTGACCTGCCGCCATTGCCCCGTTCGGAGACGGGGTGTCTTCAGCTTCGGCGGCCAGGATGGCGGCGGCCTTGCGACGCTCCTGTGCTTCCGCCCATTCCTCCACCTCCAGCCGCGTGCCCACGGTTTCTGGCTGATATCCGCCTTTGCGCAGGCGCGGGATGACCTCGGCCTCGCCGCGTTCGTCCGACCGCCACAGAATTGCGACCGATGGGATTTCGATCCGCACGACCTGCGGTTCGGCATTGCGCAGTCCCGAGCGCCGCATGGCGAACCAGGCGGCCGTGTCGCGGTCTAGCGTCCACGATAGGTCAAGCCGACCCTCTTCCCACGGCGAGGCGAGTCCGCGCCAGATGGTGACTGTGTCGCCGAGGTCGGTCTGCCGCGGAAAATCGGCGGCAATCAGAAAGGCGCGCAACGGGTCGTCGCCCCAAACGCGGCGGTCGGCTTCCATCATGTCGATGCGCGCCGCGAGTTCCTTTGGCGCGCTGTCATGTTCCAGATCGAAACGGTCGTAGATGAAGGCCGGCTTGTGAGCGTAGGTCATGCGCCACGCATCGCGCAGCAGGGCCGGGCGGTGCGGGACTTCCAGGAACAGTTCCAGCGCGGCGTCGGCCCGAGGGCCTTCGTCCAATGCCAGCAGCTGCGTCAGCGCATTGACCTCGTTCCAATCGGATACGGGCGGGAAAAACGTGTTAGAGATCAAGCAGCCATCCCAGCTCTGTGCAACTTCCCGACCGGATATTGGGTCGGAGCGTATCATAGCGTGAGTCCGGTATTCCGAATCAAGCCCGCCAACCCAACAAGATGGGGTCGAATCGTTCAAGACTATCGGACTGACGCGTTTAACCTACCATGAACGCGCCACGGCCGAGCCGGTTTCATTCTAGAGCGGACGCGGATTGTCGTGGAAGATTTCGCGCATCAGCGGAATGAAGCTCTCCAGACTGTCGACCTCGAAGTCCGGATCGAAAGCCGGCGCATCCCATTCATCGACCAGTTTCACGGCCAGCGGATACCAGCTCTCGCCCTCCCACTGCTTACGCAGATCGGTCGGCGCGCCGAGATAGTGATAGTAGTGCTCGCCCTGGAACGCCTGGTGATTGTAGATCACGTGATAGCTGTCCTCTGAGATATAGGGTCGCATCATTTCCGCCGCGATGGGGCCGTGGTTGGGCACGTTGATCACCTTCGCGATATCGTGGCAAAGGGCGATGACGATGTGCTCGGTCGAGGCGCCGGCCCGCCGTGCCAGTGTCCCGCACATCAGCGCGTGCTGGAGTTGGTCGCAGGCGAAGCCGAGGGTTGCGTCTTCCAACTGGCGGAGCATGGCGATGAAGCGGTCGGCCGTCTTACCAAAATCCTTCTTGTGCGCCGCGCCGATGACCTTCCAGTCGTCCAGCGTGCCGTCCTGCATGCGCGTGAAGCCGGCCTGCGCGTCGGTCGCAGCGGCAGTTTCGGACATCATGCTGTCCATCTGAGCCTGATCGATATCCAAGTTCATGGCTGCAACTCCCCAAGCTTTTCTTTCATCTTAGCAGAAATCGGCACGGGCCGACGGGTTTTTTCACCCACATAGACATGCACGAAGTGGCCGCGCGCGGCAGCGTCCTCGCCTTCGCCGAACAGCCCGATCTCATAGCGCACGGAGCTGTTGCCGATATGCGCCACGCGCAGGCCCGCCGTTACGTCGTGCGGGAATTCCAGCGGGGCGAAGTAATGACAGCCCGTCTCCACGACCAGGCCAATAATCTCGCTCTCGCCGAGGGTCAGCAGATCATGCTCGATCAGCCAGCGATTTACGACCGTGTCGAAGAACTCGTAATAGACCGTATTATTGACGTGGCCGTAGACGTCGTTGTCGTTCCAGCGCGTGGCAAGCACGCGGTGGTGCGGATAGTCGGCACGAGTGTCGGGGGTGAGACGGGTCATGTCGCCGCGCTCGCTCCGACCAGAGCGACAGGGGCAAAGCGGGCTCGTTCCCGGGCTTGACCCGGGACCCAGAGCGGGTCGCATCGGCCATTCAGATCTGCCGCCCTGGACCTCGAATCAAGTTCGGGGACAGTGCTTCGCGTGAAGGTGTCGATCACGCGATCCGCTCGTAAATGCTGACAATGTCCTCCCGCGTCATTTCCCGCGGGTTGTTGCGCAGGACACGGTCTTTCAGGATGGCATCGTCGGCCATCATCGGGATGGCGTCTTCCGTGATGTTCACGTCTCTCAGGCGGCGCTGCACGCGCGTCACCTCCTGTAGGCGCAGGACTTCGTCAATCAGGGCGGTCGGCGTTTCGCCGACGCCGAGGTCCGCGGCGATTTCCCCGTACCACCGTCTCGCCCGCTCTTCCTGGGCATTGAACTTCATCACCTCGACCATGACCAAGCTGTTGGAAAGCCCGTGCGGCACGTGGAAGAAACCGCCCAGCGGGTAGGCCAGGCCGTGGACCGCGCCGACCGGCGCGTTGCTGAACGCCTGTCCGGCCAACATGGCTCCGATCAGCATGTCCTCGCGCGCCGCAACGTCGTCTGGCGCGTTCACCGCCCGGCCGATGGCGCGGGTCAGCTTGCGCAGTGCGGACAACCCCAGCGCATCGCTGATCGGGTTTTTTTTGTGGACGGACGTATAGGCTTCGATGGCATGGACCATGGCGTCGATCCCGGTCGCCGCCGTGATGTGCCCAGGCAGGCCGAGCGTCAATTCCGCATCCAGCAGCACCCGGTCGGCATAGAGCGGGTCGGACACAACGGCGTTCTTGCTGCCCTTTCCCGTCGTGATGATGGCGACATTCGTCACCTCGCTGCCCGTGCCCGACGTTGTCGGAATCAGCAGCAGTGGCAGGCGCGGCCCTTGTGCCACGTCCACGCCGTAGATTTCCGGAAGGCTCACATCATTGTCGGCGAGAAAGGCGATGACCTTCGCCGTGTCCATCGGCGAGCCTCCGCCGAGGCCGATCACCAATCCCGCATCGAAACGTTTCACAGCCTCCGCACCCGCGATGACCACATCCTCGGGGGGATCGGCCACGACTTCGTCGAAGATCATGACAGCATAGCCGGCCTCTTCCAGCGCGGCGATCCCGGCATCCATGAGGCCCAGGGACCGCACACCCTTATCCGTAATGACGGCGATACGCTTGTTGCGCGACAGTCCAGCGACATGGGCGTCCAGCCTGGTCGCGCCGCCGGACTCGATACGGATGTCGGAAACGGTCTTGAAGCTATGCATGGTCTCGTCTCCTGGTTCCCGGCGCGGGTGGCGCTTCTTTCGGGCCGGCGAAGCACTGCGCGATCTCCATCCAGCGTGTCGCCGTTGCGCCCACCGTTGTCAGCCCGACATCCGCCACATTGCGGCATTGCGTCACGACCTGGCAGAAGTCTTCCGCCGGCCCTTCGACGCGGTTGCCGTCCTGCGGGTCGTTCCATTCCCAGACCGCGCCACTGGGAGCCGTCAGGCGGACGTAGGGCTTCGGCTTGGGCGGTTCCAATCCATTGACCTTGTGCGACCAGGAATAGGTCGTGACCCCGATATGGGCAACATTGCGCAACCGGTCCGAGTTCTGCCGCCTGACACCCAGCACATCGTATATAGCTTGTGCGTGCGCCCAGTGTTCCATCTGCCGGGCGATGATGGAAGACCGCGCGGACATGTCCGGGCCGAACCATTTGACGCGCCGGTCGGGGTCGGCGGCTGCGAACCGGTCGGCCATGGCCGGATAGTAATCGCGCCACGCCTGGTAGGTCGCCCGCGCAGGCGTGTCGCCGAACCACTCGCGCTGCAAGCCGAGATGGCCTTTGCCCATATGCGGGAGCAGTTTCGCGCCGAAAGCCTCGAACGCCGCGTCGCCTTCCAGTGCCGCGTCGGCGGCCAGATTGAACAGGTGAAGATGCTCCACCACCTGGCCGATCGTCCAGCGCTTGAACCGGGTCTCTGTGCCGAACGCCTCGGACGATAGCGGTGACAGGAGCGCGTCGATAGCGTCGCATTCTTCGCGGAAATCTTGTGCGGCTTGCATGGGGCAGGTTTGGCGGGATGGGCGCGGCCGGTCAATCGGATGGGTGCGTGATCGGGAGTGTGGCGACTCCTCAACCAATTCCGTCCCCGGCAATAAATGCCGGGGACGGAGTTGGATTTTAATACTCCGTATATCCTCCACCCTCGTCGGATGCGAGGTTGCCGAACTTCGTCAGTTCGGGCTGGAAGCTCAACATGACGGAGCCGATAGGGCCGTGGCGCTGTTTCTGGATCAGCACTTCCGCCTTGCCGACGGCATTGTCCATCTTTGTCTGCCACTTCATCACGGCTTCCGGATCGTCCTCGTCCGGCTGCTCGCGGGCGAGGTAGTATTCGTCGCGGTAGATGAACATGACGACGTCGGCATCCTGCTCGATGGAGCCGGACTCGCGTAGATCGGAGAGCTGTGGGCGCTTGTCGTCGCGCTGTTCGACCTGGCGGGACAGCTGGCTGAGCGCGATGACCGGGATGTCCAGTTCCTTGGCGATCGCCTTCAGGCCCTGGGTAATCTCGGA
>JBCCCX010000232.1:0-5381 GCA_039033275.1 Pseudomonadota bacterium
CTGCGCAGTCAACAGCCGAAGTCGGTCCGCGTAGAAGCCGCCGCGGAAGGTGTCCACTCTCTTCAGAGTCTCCAGCAGCGAGGGCAGCGCATCAAACATGGGATCTGTGGATTGCTCGTGCGCCCACACAGCCGCCATGTCAGACCTCGGACGCGTGCTGAACAAAGCCGTCCAGAACCATCTTCTCGCCCGCCTTGTCGAATTCCACCGTCAACTTGGTGCCGTCGGCCGACATGACCTCGCCATAGCCGAACTTGGTGTGGAAGACACGCTCGCCCACCTTGTAGTTGGACGCCTTGCCTTTGGCCGGACGGCGCACGGCGTGGCCTTCAATCTCCTTGGGTTCGCGGCCAAACTGCCGGCCCTTATTCTTCTGGTAGCGCTGCCAGCCCGGCGATTTGCGGCCCGCATTCTGCGCTTCTGTGAAGGTGCGCCCGAAGTTTTCCTGAACGCGGTCCATGATGAGCGACGGATTGTACTGGCTCGACTCGCTCTCCACCTCGACATGTTGGATGGGCAACTCGTCGATGAAGCGGGATGGTAGGGAGGATTGCCAGGAGCCGTAGACCTGCCGGTTGGCGGCGAAGTAGATCTTGGCCATCTCGCGCGCCCGCGTGATGCCCACATAGGCAAGGCGGCGTTCTTCCTCCAGGCCCGCCATGCCGGCTTCGTCCAGCGCGCGCTGGCTGGGGAATGTCCCTTCTTCCCATCCCGGCAGGAAAACGAGGGGAAATTCGAGGCCCTTGGCGCTGTGCAGCGTCATCAGGCTGACCTCGTCCTCGCTCGGCCCGGACTCCACGTCCAGGACCAGGCTGACATGCTCCATATAGGCGTCGAGCGTGTCGAACTCGCCCATGGCGTTGATGAGTTCCTTCAGGTTTTCGAGCCGCCCCTGGCTCTTGGCGTCCTTATTGTCGCGCCACATCTGCGTGTAGCCGCTCTGGTCGAGGATGCGCTCGGCCATTTCCGTGTGCTTGGCGTCCTGCGCCTCGCGGCGCCATCGGTCCACATCGAGGATGAAGGCCCGTAGTGCGGAGCGAGCCTTGCCGCGGATTTCGTCTGTGCGGATGACGGTGCGGGTCGCCTGTTCCAGCGACGTGTTCATGGCGCGCGCAGCCTCTTGCAGCTTGCGAAGGCTCGTCGCGCCGATGCCGCGCTTGGGGGTGTTGACGATGCGCTCGAAGGCGAGATCGTCCGTGTCGGACCGCAGCACGCGCAGATAAGCATGGGCGTCGCGGATTTCCGCCCGTTCGAAGAAGCGCGGCCCGCCAATGACCCGGTAGGGCAGGCCCAGCTGGATGAATCGTTCCTCGAAGTTGCGCATTTGGCGCGATGCGCGCACCAAGATAGCGACATCGTTGTAGCTCCGGCCCTTGGCTTTCCAGTCCTCGATCTCGCCGCTGATGATACGGGCCTCGGCCGGGCCGTCCCAGACACCAGTCACCGTGACCTTGTGTCCGCCCGCATCGTCGGTCCACAGCGTCTTCCCGAGCCGATCCTTGTTGGCCGCGATCAGCCCGGATGCCGCGCCGAGAATGTGCTCCGTCGAGCGGTAGTTGCGCTCCAGACGAATGACCTTGGCCCCCGGAAAGTCGGCTTCGAAGCGCAGGATATTGTCAACTTCCGCACCGCGCCAGCCATAGATGGACTGGTCGTCGTCGCCCACGCAGCACACATTGTTCGATCCCTGCGCCAGCAGGCGAAGCCACAGATACTGCGCGACATTCGTGTCCTGATACTCGTCCACCAGCAGGTAGCGGAACTTATCGTGGAATTTCCGAAGCACATCCGGGTTCTTCTGGAAGATGGTGATGTTGTGCAGCAGCAGATCGCCGAAATCGACAGCATTGAGGATTTTCAGGCGCGCTTGGTAGATGGCGTAGATCTCGACGCCCTTGCCTTCGGCGAAGGCATGGCCGTCATCGGCGCCGAGTTTGTCCGGGGTCAGCCCCTTATTCTTCCACCCGTCGATGAGCGAGGCCATGTAGCGAGCGGTCCAGCGTTTGCTGTCGATGCCTTCGGCTTCGATCACCTGCTTGAGCAGGCGGTTCTGATCGTCCGTGTCGAGGATGGTGAAGCTGCTTTTCAGGTCCACAAGTTCCGCGTGGATGCGCAAGATTTTCGCCGCGATGGAATGGAAAGTGCCGAGCCACGGCATGCCCTCCATCTGCTCACCCATGAGATGGCCCACACGTTCGCGCATTTCCCGAGCGGCCTTGTTGGTGAACGTCACGGCCAAAACCTGTGACGGGAAGGCGAGGCGGTTGCGGATGATATGCGCCAGCCGGGTCGTCAGTACGCGCGTCTTGCCCGTGCCTGCGCCGGCCAAAACCAGCAGCGGTCCTTCCGTGGTCATAACGGCCTCGCGCTGTTCCGGGTTCAAACCCTCCAGATAGTCAGCCATGTCGTCGGCCTGGCGCACCGGCATGGCGCGCGCAGAAATGGAACTCGGCCCGGTCGATGAGGACATAGGCGCGGGCGGCGCGGGTTGGAACGAATCGGACGACGGCATGGGATCGGAACATAGGGACAACATCGTCCCATGGCGAGGGGCGGTTGCGTCGCGGATGGCGGCCTGCGCTTTACCAAGACCTGTCTGCACCCTACCTGTGTGTCATGCTGGACCGGCTCTACAATACAGACATTCTCTCCCTGTCCGCCTCGTTGCGCAACGAACGGTTGGACCACCCCGATGCAACCTCTCGCAAGGTCAGCAAACTGTGCGGCTCGGAGGTCGAGATCGATATCGCGCTCGACGGCTCGCGCGTCGGTGCCGCCGCCTTGCGCGTGAAGGCCTGCGCGTTGGGGCAGGCGAGCGCGGCTATCCTCAAGAAGCACATCGTTGGCGCCGAGCTCGAGGAGCTTGTCAAGGCGAGGGATGCGCTGCGAGGCATGTTGAAGGAAGGCTCGGATGCTCCCGACGGACGGTTCGGACAGTTGGAGCTATTGGCCGGGGTGCGTGACTACCCAGCCCGTCACCAGAGCACGCTACTGGCTTTCGAAGCCTCGGTGGAGGCAATGCAGCAGGCCTTGGATGATGCGTAGGTTCCGACCTGATTCTGTCCGCCAGATGGCCGCGAATGGCCCCGAACTGGACCTGCAATGCCGCCTTGCGCCGCATTTGTAATGTTGCCTTTCCGCAGCCTTTCAACATTGCGGCGATTTTCGACACGGCGAAGCCCGATGAAAAACAAGGCCCAGCGGCCTATCGTGTCCGCAATATGGCAAGCTGCGCCTGTCCGGACCATGAACTTCCGGTAAGTTGAGACTTGGGCGCGAACGCCTAGATTCAAATCAGGCCGGGGGGCTTGGCATTGATCCGACAAAGGAGACTCCCATGCCCCGCAAGACTTTTACCCCCCTCATCGCCGCCTCCACCCTTCTTGCCCTCGGCGCATCCGGTGCGGCTTTCGCCCAAGACCAGACGCCCGATCTGACGATCGAAGCCGATACGGTCCAAGTCATCGAACAGCCCGACATGCTGGTTCACATGACGGAAGCCGATCTCGATCTCGACGGGACGCTCGATCCCGACGAGTTTGTGTCCTACTCCGTCGCCATGGCGCAGGCGGGTGACGACGCCGCCGGTGCTCTGGTAACGGCTGGCGACTATGACGCGCATTTCCGCAAACTCGACACGGATGAAGACGGTCGTCTGACCGAGGTCGAGCTAAAAGCGGAGGCGAGCGCTGACGATGATGCCGACGATAAGGACGATGGCTGGACCACGTCTGAGCCGGATATGTAAAGCAATACCGTTCCCGCGGGTTTTGATGTCTCAAACCCGCGGGAACGGACTCGCCCGCCGACCCGTTAATCTTCCCAAGAGCGATACTGCTCGGCAAACTGGGAGAGAGCCAATGTTACGTTGGGCCATCATTTTCTTTGTAATCGCGATCGTCGCCGCCGTCCTCGGATTTGGCGGCATAGCCGGAGCCGCTTCGGGCATTGCGACGATTCTGTTCTACATCTTCATCGCGTTGTTCGTGATCGGACTGATCATGCATTTCGTCAGGAAGGCGTAGATCGCGTTCATACAAGCAAAAAAAAGCCCCGGACAATCGTCCGGGGCTTTTTTGATTTATGACCCTTATATTGGTCAGTTCATCGCGCCGTCCATCTGAGACAGACCTTCCTTGAACAGGCGCGTCCTGTCCGCAGCCGTCAATTCCGTCGCGATCAGGTCGCGTGCTGCATCGACGGCCATATCGGCCGCCCGAGAGCGAACTTCGGAGAGGGCCTGCGCCTCGGCGCTGGCAATCTTCGCCTCCGCCTGTGCGGCCCGGCGCTGCAGGCGCTCTGCCAGATCCGCCCGGGCTTTCGCGGCCATGGACTCGGCATCGCGTCGCGCCCGCTCCACGATCTCGACGGCTTGCGCCTCGGCTTCGGCCTGTTGGCGTTGATAAGATGCGAGCAAGGCCTGCGCTTCCTCGCGAAGACGCCGGGCCTCGTCCAGTTCGTCGGAGATCGCCAGCGCACGCTTGTCGAGCGCGTTGCCCATGGCTTGGAAACCGCCCTTCCACGCGACGAGCGCGAAGAAGAGCAGGAGCGGCACCAGCACCCAGAATTCGGATGATAGGTACCAGGCCTTGCCGCCGGCGAGAACGAGGTTGGTCATCATGCCGATCAAGCCTCCTTCAAGGCGGTTTCGATCTTGGCCGGGGCCACCGTCTTACCCGTGAGCTCGGCGATGAGCGTCCCGGCCACATCGACGGCTACCGCGTCGATGTTGGAGAGGGCGGCAGCCTTGATCTCGCGGATACGGGCTTCCGCCGCCTCTCCGTCGCGTTCCACTTCGGCATCGGCGGCGTCGAGTTCGGCCTTAATCTCGGAATCGAGCGACTGGCGCGTGGATTCGGCCACGTTGGCCGCCTTGGCGCGCGCGTCCCGCAGCGACTGCTGGTGCGCCTTTTCCGCCTCCTCGGCTTCCTGCTTCATGCGCGTGGCGCCGTCCAGATCGTCGGCGATCCGGTCGGATCGGTTGGCGATCGTATCACGCAGGCGCGGCAGGATGAACTGCGACAGGGCGAAGTAGAGAAGCGCGAATGTCAGGAACAGCCAGAAGATCTGGCCGACCCAGGTGGAGGTATCGAGCTGCGGCAGACCGCTCGCGGCTTCCGCCGCGAGTTCTGCGTCCGTGTAGGTCGTCTCGGCCGCCATGGCGTCGAACTCCGTTTACGTGGTCGTCCGGGGCCTTAGGCCGCGAACAGGATGATCATGGCGAGCACGAAACCGAACAGGCCGGTGGCTTCGGTCAGGGCGAAGCCCAGCAGCAGGTTGGTGCGCTGGCTGTCGGCGGCGGACGGGTTGCGGAGCGCGCCGGACAGGTAGTTGGAGAAGATGTTGCCGATACCAAGGCCGGCGCCGAGAAGGGCCAGGCC
>JBCCCX010000233.1:0-5325 GCA_039033275.1 Pseudomonadota bacterium
GATCGCGACCTGCAGCGCGAAGCTGGCCAACACGATGCGAAGGGAGATGGACCGGCGGTCGCTGGAGAACAGGACGGCGATGGCGAACAGCGCGGCCACGCCGATCAGCCCGAAGGCGGGATGGTTCATCGGATCGGTCCCCTATTCGGCCCGTGACAACCGGGCGGGCGCTCGGCCCGCCCTCTGCCTAGACCGCCAGACCCGGAAGTTCCAGAACGCGTTTCACGGCCGCGTCCGGATCCGCCACGATGTCCGGGGCGGGCAGGATCAGGTCCGCATGCACAGCGGACGGGCGAACATGCTGTTCATGGGCGGGAAAGACCTGCCCTTCTAGCTGCGCGCGGACGAAGTCGATGTGGCGGCCGCGGTCCTCCACGTCGCGCCGCTCCCGGCGCGCGCGGCGCAGCGCTTCGGGGCAGCTGACATAGACACTGGCCTGGGCGAGGCTGCGGATGACCGGCTGGCTCATGGCGAGCGTCCCGTCGAGGATCAGCAGATCGCCCCGGGGCTGCAAGGGCTGTGTACCCGTGCGCAGGGACACGGTGAAGTCATAGACGGGCACGTCCGCGACCGCTCCCCTTTGCAGACGGCGCACCGCCCGGGCCATCTCCTCCCAGTCGATGGCGTAGGGCTGGTCGAAGTCGAAATCGTGGCGGTCGGCGGCGGCGTCCGTGCGTCCTCGAGCCGAAGGGCGATCATGGTAGAAATTGTCCTGCGACAACAGCGTCGCGGCGGGCAGCGTGTCGGCGATCCTTCGCGCCAGCCACGTCTTGCCGGACGCGCTGCCGCCCGAAATCAGCAGTGTCTTCATTGTCGAAAGCCCGGTCCGTTCAGTCCGCGCGTCCCTAGAGCGCCGGGCGGCGCACGCCAAGCCCCGGCGATGACATGCTCCGCCCGGGCGGCCAGGGCGCGGACAGAGCGCGGACGGGGCGCGGCCAGGACGGTGTGCCTAGAAACTCCCCTCGAAGGAGAGGGTCAGGATCGGGCCGTAATTGAACTTGATCTCCTCGGTCTGGAGCACCACGCCCCGGTCCCGGCGCCCGTCGAAGCGCGTGCGCTCGAAGAACTCCTCCTGGCCGAGCAGGTTGGAGACCGACGCGCGCACTGTCAGGCCCAGCACGTCCTTGTGTTCCACGAAGGCCCGCGAATTGGGCCGGTCCACCCCGTCGCGGTCGATCGAGAACAGGCGGAAGCGCTCCGCCGAGATGAAGCGCGACACGAACCCGCCCCAGGCCCAGTTTGTGTCGGGAATGTCGTGGCGGAACTCGGCTTCGTAATAGATTTCCTTGTCGCCGTTCAGGCGGCGCGAAAAACCCAGCAGCGGGTCGTCCACTGATGAGTCGCGCCATTCCAGCTCCAGGTTCAGCTCCGTTCCGGGCACGCCCCAGCGGTCGCCCTTCAGCGTGGACAATATGTCAAAGCCGTAGCGGTAGGCCGTGCCGATATTGCCGACCGCATCGCCGTCCGCGCCGACCGGGATGCGGTCTACTGTGTCGGAGATCAGGCTTGCATAGAATTCGATGCGGAACGTGTTGCCCTGCCCGAAATCCTTGTCGAGCTCCAGGCTGGCCAGCCAGCTCTGGGACGGGACCAGATCGAAATTCCGCACGCGGCCCAGATCGTCCTCCAGGTCGACCGAAGCGACGAAATCGAAGAAGTTGAGCTGCCCGACCTCGCGCTCGACGCGCGCGCGCACGTCGAAGCTGTCGTCCACCTTGTAGGTGGCGGACACGAAGCCCTTGGGGCGGACGAATTCGCGCGCCGCCGCTCCCGCGCGGCCCTCGCTTTCCTGGCTCAGGCTGGAATACTCCACCCCGGCGGAGGCTTGGAGGTCGATGCGCGGCCCCAACGGGCGGTTGTGGGTCAGCGTGGCTTCCGCCCGGTCCTCGCTCACGATGAAGGCGGAGACACCCTGCCCGATCATTAACCCTGGCATCGGCCCATTCATCGATCCGGCCGGGTTCTGGACGAAGAGTTCCTGCTCGATGTCCAGCTCGTTGTACGCGCCTTCGGCGGCGATCTGCCAGTCCCGGCCCGCAGCCGGGGTCCAACCATATTCCACCCGGCCGACCAGTTCCGTTTCCTCCGCCTCCTGGACGAACCGGCTGGCGCCCAGGAAGCCCGTGAGCGGGCTGGTGCGCGAAAAGCTGTTGAAGCTCGGCGAGCTTTCCCGGTCCAGCACGCCGATGAATTTCAGCTGCCCCGACAGGAAGGGCAGCTCGTAATCCGCGTCCAGCTCCAGGTTCCACTCATCCTCGCCCCGGCCCGTCCGGGTCAACGTGTCGTCGCCGGCATCCGTCACCGGCGTCCGGACGGCGCGCGCGGCGCGGCTGAAGTTGAACTGCCAGTATTCCGCGTTCAGATTGCCCTTATGGCCGGGGCGGGGCGTCCAGCCGAGGGTCAGCGCCACGCCGGGCTGGGGCGCACTGTTCTGGATGTCCTCGTCGCGGATCTCAAAGAGCGTGCCGTCCGCGTCGCGCAGGGTTTCCGTCGCCCGCGCCCCGGAGCGGAAGCCGTAATCGCGCAGGGTCAGCGCGTAGGTCAGCGCGCCTTGCGCGCCGAGTTCACCCGACAGGTTCAGTTCGGCATTGGTCAAGTTGGGTTCCAGCCGGCGGCGGAATTGCGGGTTCCACTCCCACGTGCCTTTCAGGACGCGCGTGCGTTTCACCGTCACGTCCGCGACCCGGCCCGACAAGCCGGGAATGGAGAGCGTCGCGCCGTCGCGGATACGGATCTGAACCACGCTTTCGGCCTGGATCTGGGAGAGCTGGTCGAACGGGTCGGCCTTGCCGGTCAGCCGCTCGCCATTGATGAGGATGTTCGCCCCGCCCTGGCCGAGGCCGCGGCGCCCCGTATCGCCGCTCTGGATCTGGAAGCCCGGCACGCGGCGGATCATGTCGAGCGCGGTGCGCGGCACGTAGATGTCGAAATAGTCCGCCGGAAACACGTCCTGGCCTTCGCCGGGAACGGGCGGGGCGACATGCTCGGCCGGAGCGGTCAGTTGTGACGTGGGTGTCTGGGACTCGGGAGTATAGGCACTGGCGGTCTCGCCCCAGGCGGCCGCGGAGACGGCGGCGAAGATCATGGCCAGAGCGGACGCTATGAGCGGGCCAGGCGTAAATTTTCGACAAGGCGGGGCCGTGGCCGCGAAACGCAGCCTGTTGAAATCGGTCATGTCGCTGGACCTATCTGTCGGGGAGCTCGACGGTGCCGATGCTGATTTTTTGGCTCGACGCCCCATCCGCTCCGGCCAGGTTGAGGGTCATCACCTCCGGCTTGAATTCGAGTTCGATCACCTCATCGAGGTCGAACCCCGTCTCGGCCAGCAAGTCCTGGTAGCGCGGGACGCGGGCGGACGGCACGGGCCGGCCGTTCACGCGCATGGCGTCGCCGCTGAGGCTGAGCTTGATCGTCTTGTCGCCCTTTTCGGCAAGCCCGTCGGCGACCAGCGCGGTCTTGAGCGTCTTGCGCAAATCGGCGGTATCGACGGGGCGTCCGTTAAGGTGAAGGATGTCCGGCCCCCCGGACGATCCAACATGCGGCGGCTGCGGGGCTCGCGGGGCTTTGGGAGTGTGCAAGACTTTGGGAGCGGCCGGGCTCCACGCGGTATGTGCCTCGCGTTCGACCGACCGTTCCGCATAGCGGCTGGCGCGTTCGGCTTCGCGTTCGGCCAATCGCTTCGCCCGCTCGCCCTGCTTCTTCGCCTGCTCGCGCCGCCGTTCCGCGCGTTCGCGCTCGCGCTGCGCCTTCTCCGCCAGGCGTAGGACGCGCTCCTGTTCGCGTTCGACCCGGGCGCGGGCGGTGCGCACCGTGCGTTCCGCACCGGCCAGGACTTGCTTGCGCACCGTATCCGCCGTCAGCTTCGCCGTGTCCACTGCCGGGCGAGCATAGGACTCGCCCCCTTTCCGCGCGGCCGCAGCGACGGCGTCGCTCCAGGTTTCCATGCGCACGCCCCACGCGTCCATCTCGGCCTCGAAGTCGCCCTCGAAGCGCCTCTCCACCTCACGCTCCCACTGTTCCATCCGTTCGTCCCATTCCCGGTCGAACTGGTCGGACATGTCGTCGGACCACGCCTCCATCTCTTCGGCCCAATCTTCCATCGCGGCCTCGAAGTCGGCGACGCTGGAGAAATCGTCCATCGACGGAACGGCGAGAGCGGGCGGGGGCGCCATGACCGGCATCGGGGGCATGGGGGGAACGTCCGGCATGGCGGGCATGACCGGCATGGGCGGTATCTTGGCCGTGTTCAGTACGAGGGCGCGCGTCTTCCCATCGGATTTGGAAGCCTTGTCGGCCTTGGGCGCTACGTCCGGCTTGGAGGCTTTTTCCGGCTTGGGGGATTTGTCAGATTTGGGGGATTTGTCAGACGTGGGAAGGGGGACGGGCTCGGGCGTGGCCCGCTCGGCGGATGCAATCTCGCCGCGATCGGGGGAGGGGCGATCCGGGGAGGCCGCCCGCACGACCGTGTCGGGCAGCGCCGTCGCGGTCGTATCGGAACTTTGGGGTTGGGCCAGGCTGACCGTGCTGCAGGCGGCCGTGCCGAGCAGCAGGGCGGACACCACCGCGCCGCCCAGCCGGTTGGACGACCGCCGCGCGACGGGTCGTCCCATCAACCGGTTCAGCCGCGCCAGCAACGGCCCGCCATCCGCCGCCTGGGTCAGGGCTGCCCGCCCCGTTGCGGCCATGGCAAACCCACCGGTGAGCGTCGGTTGGGCCAGCCGCAGCCTTGCGAGGCCGCGCACCAGATCGCCCGGCCCGCCCGTGACCCGCACCGACCAGTCGTCGCAGGCTTCCTCGCGGTCCTCGTCGACCTGCCGGGACATCATGATCACGGCCGGGTTGAAATAGAGCACGGTGCGGATCGCGGTTTGGACCAGTCCGAACAGGAAGTCGTGGCGGCGGATATGCGCCAGTTCGTGCAGCAGTATGGCCTCCACCTGTGCGGGCGGCATGGAGGCGAGGAACCCGGCGGGCACCAGCACGATAGGCTTGAGGGTTCCGAGCGTCAGAGGCCCCGGAACATGGTCGGACACGAAAAGGCGTACCCGTTCCGGGGCGCGGCACCGCGCGGCGAGCGCGGCGAAGCGGGCGGTCCAGGGCGCGTCCACATCGTGCAGGCCGGTCCGGGCGAGCGTGCGCGTCCGCTGCCAGGCGCGGTGCGCCTGCAGGGCCAGGACCGCGAAGCCGACGGCCCAAACCACACCCAGCCAAGGCACCAAGTCGGATGGCACCAGATCGGACGGCAAACCGCCGGACAGGGGCAGGACATGGACGGAAAGCGGAGCCTCAACGGCTGCGCCTCCGGCGGGTAGGGGGAGCCCCCCC
>JBCCCX010000234.1:0-5295 GCA_039033275.1 Pseudomonadota bacterium
ATTTGAAGTTCATCCATCTCGACACGGTAGGCTCGACGCAGGACGAGGCGCGCCAGCTCTACTCCGATGGCGAGCGCGGTCCCCTTTGGGTTCGGGCAGACATGCAGACGTCGGGTCGTGGACGCCGCGATCGAAAGTGGACGAGCGATAGCGGCAATCTCTACGCGACCTTGCTCCTTCCCGACAGGTCCGACCCAGGGCAGGCGGCCCTGATCGGTTTTGCAGCCGCTATCGGCATTGTCGATACGTTACGCGCCTATGAGCCCGTCAGGCCGGTCACACTCAAATGGCCGAACGACACACTGATCGGAGGAGCCAAGGTTAGCGGATTGCTGGTGGAACGCGAGCCCGAAGCCCTTTTGATCGGGATCGGCATCAATCTGGTCTCCCATCCGCAGGACACACCCTATCCGGCAACCCATCTGGTAGCTGAAATGGCTCAGGATTCCTTGGCAGGGCCGGAACCCAGTTTCACCGGAGCGCCGGCTCTGCTCGCGCTCCTGTCCAGCCACGTCATGTCGCGGATAGAGACGTTCCGCGCCGAAGGGTTCGCCCCGATCCGTGAAGTTTGGTTGGAACGCGCGCACCACTTCGGGAAAGTCGTGACCGTGAACGGACAGACCGGCACGTTTGCTGATCTCGGCCTGGACGGTGCGTTGTGCTTGACGCTTGCGGATGGCACGGTGCGGCGCGTCCACGCCGGCGACGTCTCGTTCGGGTAAGCCCATGCTCCTGGTCATCGACAGCGGAAATACCAACACGCTCTTCGCCATTCATGATGGGAACGGATGGGCGGGGGAGTGGCGCATCGCGACCGACCCGGCCCGGACAGCCGACGAGTTTGCGGTCTGGTTCTACCAGTTGATGAACATGGCCGGCCTGAAGTTCGAGGAAATCTCAGACTGCGTGATCTCGACGGTTGTCCCGCAATCGCTTTTCAACCTGCGGAATCTTGTGCGTCGTCATATGGAAGTGGAACCGCTTATCGTTGGCGAGCCGGATATCGATCTCGGCGTCAAGGTTCGGCTCGACAATCCGGCGCAGGTCGGTGCCGACAGGCTGGTCAATGCGCTGGGCGCGGCTGTTCGCTATGACGGGCCGTTGATCCTCATCGACAGCGGCACGGCCACGACCTTCGACATCGTATCGGACGATCGCCACTTCGAGGGCGGCATCATCGCGCCCGGCATCAACCTGTCCATGCGCGCTCTGCATGAGGCGGCGGCGCAACTCCCGCGCATCGCCATCCGCAAGCCGGAGCAGGTCATCGGCACGGATACGGTTTCGGCCATGCAGAGCGGGGTGTTCTGGGGTTATATCGGTCTGATTGATGGCCTGGTGCGTAAGATAAGGGACGAGGATAGGCGCGATTTCACCGTCGTCGGAACCGGAGGCGTCGCCAGCCTTTTCGAAGGGGCGAGTGAAACCATCCAGCATTTCGACCCGGACCTGACGATCCGCGGCCTGCTGGAAATATGGAAGTTGAACCGAACCCATGGTTGATAAAAAAAAGGCTGCCCCGAAAAAGGACTTCGTTTTCCTCCCGCTCGGCGGGTCCGGCGAAATCGGAATGAATCTGAATCTGTTCGGGCACGGCAGACCGGGGCGCCGAAAATGGGTCATCGTCGATCTCGGCGTGACCTTCGGCAATGCCGATACGCCCGGTGTGGACGTGATCATGCCCGACACGGAGTTTATCGAGGATCGCCGCCACGACCTGCTCGGCATCGTGCTCACCCACGCTCACGAAGATCATATGGGCGCGCTCGCGCGGCTCTGGCCGCGTCTGCGCTGTCCCGTCTACGCCACGCCCTTCACCATGTGGCTGGTCAAGGACCGTTTGTCGGAGGCCGGTCTGCTGGACGAGGTGGAGCTGATCGAGATCCCCTTGCAGGGAAGTTTCGAGCTGGGCCCTTTCCAGTTCGACCTCATCACGCTGACACACTCCATCCCGGAGCCGAATGCGCTCGCAATCCGCACGGATCTAGGAACGGTCCTGCATACGGGCGACTGGAAAATCGACCCGAACCCGCAGATCGGCGACGGGGTGGACGAAGCCGCGCTCAAAGCGTTGGGCGACGAAGGCGTGCTGGCCATGATTTGCGACAGCACCAATGTCTTTTCGCCCGGCGAGAGCGGGTCCGAGGAAGGCGTGCGAAAGGAGCTGACACAGCTGATTGGCGAGTATGATGGCAAGGCGATCGCCGTTGCGACATTCGCGTCCAATGTGGCCCGCCTTCAATCCGTCATGTACGCGGCGAAGGAGAACAACCGGTCCGTCTGCCTCATCGGGCGCTCGATGAAGCGCATGACGGCGGCGGCGAAGGCCGTGGGACTCCTGTCGGATGTCGGCCACATCCTCTCCGAGGACGAGGCGGCCGCCATGCCGGCCGGGCACGTGCTCTACCTATGCACGGGCAGTCAAGGCGAACCGCGTGCGGCGCTGTCCCGCATCGCCGAAGGGTCCCACCGCACCGTCAAGCTAAAGCAGGGCGACGTGGTGATCTTCAGCTCCAAGATCATTCCCGGAAACGAACGCGGCATCTTCGCGCTTCAGAACGCGCTGGCCGATGACGGGGTCGAGATCGTGACGGAGAAGGATCGGCCGATCCATGTATCCGGCCACCCGAACCGGGACGAGCTGAAACGCATGTATGAATGGGTCCGGCCGCAGATCGCCATTCCGGTCCATGGCGAGCGCAGGCACCTGCTGGAGCATGCGAAATTCGCGAAAACGGTCGGTGCGGAAACGTCGATTCCGGGGCGAAACGGCGAAATGATACGCCTGTCGCCGAACGGGCCGCAAGTCGTGGATATCGTGCCGTCCGGCCGACTGATGGAAGATAGCGGCCAGATCGTCTCGTCTGCGGATGACGGCCTCAGGCTCCGCAAGAAGATGGCGTTCGCCGGACATGTGGGCGTCAGCGTCGTCGTCGATGAGCGTGGGCGCCTCGTCAGCGGACCCGAGCCGCGTATCGCCGGCTTTCCGGAAGGCCGCAACGGCGAAGCGATGGACGAGCTCATGGACGCGGTCGCGGACGCGGCGGAAGAAGCGTTTGAGGAGCTTCCCAAGCGTGGCCGCAGCGACGAGGATGCCATCGAAGACAAGATCCGGGGCCGCGTGAAACGTGTCATCCGAGACCGCACCGGCAAACGCGCCATCGTCGAAATCCACGCCCATATCGTCAAGAAAGCGGCCTGACATGATCGGACCCCTCAACCATGTCGGTGTTGCCGTGCCGGATATCGCCAAAGCGATCGATTTCTACCGGGACATTCTGGGTGCTACCGAGATCACGGAGCCGAAGGCGTTGCCTCCGCAGGGCGTCAGCTACGCCTTCGTCAACCTGCCGTCCGGGCAGGTCGAACTGATCGAGCCTTATGGCGAAAACTCCCCGATCACCAAATATCTGGAGCGCAATCCGAAAGGCGGGCAGCACCATATCTGTTTCGAAGTGGACGATATACACGAGGCCAAGGCGCTCATGGAAAGCCGCGGCATGCGCGTCCTGAACGAACCGCGCATCGGCGCGCACGGAACGCTCGTCGTGTTCCTGCATCCGGGCGACAGCGGCGGCGTGCTGATAGAGTTGATGGAAACTCCCAAAGACGGTCATTAAAGCAAGACCATGAACTGGTTCACGGGTCTCGCCACATTCCTCATCCTGTGGTGGCTATCGCTTTTCATCGTCCTGCCCATCGGTATTCGCGGGCAAGCCGAAACTGAGTCCGTTGAACACGGGACGGAACCGGGCGCTCCCGTAAAGCCCGATATGTGGAAGCGTATGCTGTGGACCACGCTATTGGCTATCATCTTCTTCGCGCTGACCTGGCTCGTCGTGACGGGCGGGTGGCTGACATGGGAACGGCTGGGACGGTGGATGCGGATGAGCTGATCCGGATTGGGTGCAACGGCTCGCTTGCCGGGTCTGTTTCGCGTCGTTAAGCGCGCTTCTATGCGACTCTCACGCTACTTCCTGCCTCTGTTGAAAGAGACCCCGTCAGATGCGACGATCGCCAGCCACCAGCTCATGCTGCGGGCCGGCATGGTCCGGCAGAACAGTGCGGGCATCTACACATGGCTGCCGCTCGGTTTCCGCGTCCTGAAGAAGATCGAGCAGATCGTCCGTGAGGAGCAGGACCGCGCGGGCGCGGTCGAGATGCTGATGCCGACCATACAGTCGGCGGATCTATGGCGCGAAACGGGGCGCTATGACGCTTACGGCCCAGAGATGTTGCGCATCACCGACCGTCATGACCGCGACATGCTCTACGGTCCGACCAATGAGGACATGATCACGGATATCTTCCGCTCGTTTGTCCGCTCCTATAAAGATCTGCCCAAGCTGCTCTACCACATTCAGTGGAAGTTCCGCGACGAACGCCGCCCCCGCTTCGGCGTGATGCGCGGGCGCGAATTCCTGATGAAGGACACGTACAGTTTCGACGTGGACGAGGCGGCCGCGCGCCGCTCTTACTACAAGATGTTCGTCGCCTATCTGAATACGTTCGCGCGCCTCGGCATTCAGGCCATCCCGGTCAAAGCCGATCCCGGACCGATCGGCGGGGATTTGAGCCACGAATTCGTTATCCTTGCCGAGAGCGGTGAAAGCGGCGTCTTCGCCCATCGCGATCTTGTGGAAATGACCCCGCCCGGCGCGGTCGATTTCGAGGCCGACCTTTCCGAACATGTCGATAAACGCATGGCGCTCTACGCCGCGACGGATGAGATGCACGACGAGGCCGCGTTCGACGCCTTGCCGGAAGACAAGCGCATGTCGGCCCGCGGCATCGAAGTCGGGCATATCTTCTATTTCGGTACGAAATATTCCGAGCCGATGAAGGCCGAAATCATGACGCAGGACGGCAAGCCGCAGACGGTTCATGGCGGCAGCTACGGCATCGGCGTGTCGCGTCTGGTCGGCGCCATCATCGAAGCGTCGCATGACGAGAACGGCATTGTCTGGCCGGCTTCCGTCGCGCCCTTCGGCGTAGGCATCGTCAATATGCGCAAAGGCGACGAAGCTTGCGATGCGGCTTGCGAGGACTTCTACAAGCAAGCGTCCGAGGCCGGCCTCGATCCGCTTTATGACGACACGGCGGACCGTGGGGGCGTTAAGTTCTCCCGGATGGATCTGATTGGCTTGCCCTGGCAGGTCATCATCGGTCCGCGCGGCCTGAAAGACGGCCACGTCGAGCTGAAGAACCGCAAGTCCGGTGAGCGCGAAAACCTTACGCCCGACTCGGCGTTGCAGAAACTGATCGGCTAGGCCCTTGTCCGCCATTGCCCAGAAC
>JBCCCX010000235.1:0-5279 GCA_039033275.1 Pseudomonadota bacterium
GCGCACCACCCGGTAGAGATTGCCATTGGGTAGGTTCCACGTTTCTTCCGGCACTTCCGCGGGCCATTCCGTGTAGAGGGCCAGCTCCTCCTGCTTCCATTGATGGTAGTCGGAACGGTGCGGGAGCTGTTCGGTTTCGCGCAATCGGTCCAGCAGCGCGCCATGGGTCGGCCCGCCTTGTAGCCAGACCGGGTCGATCTTGAACATGTTCGTGAAGGCCGGATTATAGCTGCGCAGCGAACGGTCCGCATCGAAGGAAATCACCGCCTCGCCCGTCTTTCCGAGCCATGCTTCGTGGGCGGCCAAATGGCTGTCGAGCATCCGCTTCAATGTCTCGGCTTCAGAGGCGTCCATGGCGATGCCCGCCACGCCGCCGCTGACGGGAAACAGGTCGATGCGCATCGCCATGCGCTGGCCGCCGCCCGTCACGATCGGCCGGACCGAACGGGTCGGCTCACCCGACTCCAGCACGTCCATCGCATCGGACTGCGCCGTGGCATCGAGATGAAGCTGACGGTCGACTACATCCTCCAGGTCGCGCCCACCGACCGCCTTGACGTAGACGGGGTTGGCCCAGTTGATCTTGCGCGTGCTGGACAGACGCCAGACGGGATGCGGCGCGCGGCTCATCATCTCCACGAAGGCGACCGGTTCGACTTCGGCCGTGTTGCGGGTAATCTCGAAGCGGGAAATGGCCTCGCGCTCGTCTTCGCCCCGGATGGAGGCGTCCTGTAGCCAGACGACGACCTGTTGCCCGGCGACGCGACCATCCGCTTCGATGATCTTCCCTTCGGGCAGTATTATGGAGGTGGAAAAGCCTTCACCGTTTCGGCGCAGATCGCCGAGCAATGTGCGCAACGTCGGCGGCTTGGGCTTGTCCGACACGGTGTCGAGATCCGCCAGACCGGACAAGACTCGCATCGCGGCGTCGGACTTCGGGACCGGCTCGGAGAAACGCAGCATGGACGCCAGCGCGGCCGTGCTGCCGAAAATGCGGGGCTGGCCGAACTCGCCGTCCGTGTCGGGCCGTCCCGGTCCGTCTTCCCAGACCAGCATCAGCCCGGGATAGGCGCCGAAGACGGCATCGTAGCCGCCGAGCTGCACGTCCAACTCTCGCGCGCGCGTCTTCCAAAGCGCTTCGGACCGCCCGATCCGGCTCAGCAGCGCAACGACGACCACGCCCATGACGAGCGCAAGCCCGATAGCGATCCCGGTCGCGGCCAGTTGGATATCGACGATCATAACGGGCACGGTATTCGCGCAATCTCCCCATTCGCCCGGTCGCCTGTTCGGCCAGGCCCTACCCTCGGCCATGGGAATAGACAGGTTCAGAAGCGGAGAAAAGCGCGAAGCGCGGCTAGGCGGCCCGTGATTCGATCACAAGCCGCAGTTCTTCGGCTGCCTGCGAAACGAGTTCGGCATCATTGCCCTCCGCCATGATGCGGATCAGCGGTTCCGTGCCCGACGCCCGCACGAGAACGCGGCCCGTATTCCCAAGCCGCTCGTCGACCCGCGTGACGGCACTCAGGACGTCAGGGTCGGCCAGCGGCGACGGACCGTCATAGCGGACATTGACGAGCAGTTGAGGGAAGGGCTCGAAAAGGGCGAGATGCTCCGATGCCGCCACGCCTGCATCCTTCAAGCTGGCCAGAACCATCAGCGCGGCGAGGCTGCCATCCCCTGTCGGACCATAGTCGGTCATCAGAAGGTGCCCGGACGGCTCCCCGCCGAGATTGGCGCCCGTTTCCGCCATCATGGCAGATACATACCGGTCGCCGACGGCCGCGCGATGCAGCTTGATGCCGCGGTCTTCCAGATAGCGTTCCAGGCCGAGGTTCGACATGACGGTGGACACCACGCGTCTGCCGTACAAGCGTCCCTGCTGATCCCAGTCGGTCGCGAGGCGCGCGATGATCTGGTCGCCGTCCACGACACGGCCCGTATCGTCCGCGAGAATGAGACGGTCGGCATCGCCGTCCATCGCGATGCCGATGTCGGCACCTTGCGACAGAACGGCCTCTGACAACGCTTCCGGGTGGGTCGAGCCGCAGGCGTCGTTTACGTTGCGGCCGTCCGGCTCCGCACCAATCACGTGTATATCGGCCCCAAGTCCGCGAAGGACAGCCGGTAACGTTTCAAACGCTGCGCCATTGGCACAATCGATCACAAGAGACAGCCCATCGAGACCGGATTGGCCGGTGGAGCGGAAGGCATCGTGCAGCGACTCAACATAAGCATCCTGCATGTTGCTAACATCACGCGCCTCGCCTTCCGTTTCCGCATCCGCAATGTCGCCCGATATCGCCGTTTCGATCCGCGCCTCGATCGCCGACTGTGCGTCGTCCGAAATCTTGCGGCCATCCGGCCCGAACAGCTTCACGCCATTGTCCTGCCAAGGATTGTGTGACGCCGTGACCATAAGCCCGAAATCGCCGCCCAGCTTGTGTGTCGCAAACGCGGTCGCCGGGGTGGGAAGGATGCCGAGATGCAGGACATCCACACCCTGGCGGACAAGGCCGCGCGTCAGCGCTTCCCGGATGCCCGGACCGGACTCGCGCGTGTCCATGCCGATGACCGCCGTCGCGCCTTCTCCGAAATGCGCGCCGAAAGCCTGCGCCATCGCCTCGAGCGCGGCGGGGGCCAGCTTGCCCTCGCCCGCGCGGCCGCGAATGCCGTCCGTCCCGAAGTAAGAACCCATCAGAGCATGTCCGTCCTGTTGTCCGCTTTCAGGCGGGTGACAATATCCTTGACATCCTGCGAGGCCTCCAGGTTCAGGACGAGAATGCGCCCGTCCCGCACGACGACCCCGACATTGTCCAAGCCGACCAAGGCCACAACGGGGCCGTCCGTATCGATCAGTCCGCCCGTACTGGCGTGGGCGTAGCCGTCGCCGCGCACGACGGTTTCCCCATCGACTGCCAGTAGGTTCCGATAGGCGGAGAAACTGCCAATATCCTGCCAGCCGATTTCGCACGGTATGACCGCACCGTTGGCTGTGCGCTCCATCAGGGCGATATCCACGGGTTCGGGCTTGCAGCGGGCGAAGGCGGCGGCTTCGAGGGCGATGCGCTTTCCGTCCCGCACGGCACGGATGTAGGACTTGCGCGCCGGATTGGCGCAGTCGGGCGCGAAACGCAGCATTTCTTCGATCACGAGAGACGGCTTGAGCAGGAAGATGCCGCTGTTCCAATGATAGGTCCCGCTGGCCAGATAGTCTCCGGCAGTCCGCGCGTCCGGCTTTTCGCGGAAGCTTTCGATCTCGAAGGCGCGGTCAGTCAAGGCCGCGCCCTGCTGGATGTAGCCGAAACCCGTGGCGGGGTGATCCGGCTTCATGCCGAATGTCACGTGCCGACCGCCCGAAGCCACGGACGCCCCAGCTCTCACGGCCTCGCGAAAAATATCGGGGCGTTCGATCACATGGTCGGCGGCGGCCAGGAGCAGGAGCGTGTCGGGGCCATGGTTGAGCGCGTGGAGCGCAGCCACCATGGCGCAGGGTCCGGTGTTGCGGCCTTCGGGCTCGACGATAATGGCGCTGTAATCATCGATCTGCGCTTCGATCGTGTCCACGTGCGACGGATTGCAGATGAACGCGGGTGGCAGGAATCCCTTCCCTGTCACGCGCGCAGCCGTTTCCTGAATCATGGTCCGATCGCTGCCTATGGCCAGGAACTGCTTGGCGGCGGCTTGGCGCGACAGAGGCCAGAGGCGGCTGCCCGCGCCGCCGCTCAGGATCACGGGAAGAATGTCCATGAGCGCCCTTAGCCGCCCAGCGTGACGTCGCCTAGGCGGTATCGGACCAGCACGCGGCAATCGGTCAACGCCCCGCCCTTCGGCGGCTCGAAGCGCCAGGTCCGCGCCGCCCGCTCCGCCGACCGTTCGAACAGGC
Source organism: Pseudomonadota bacterium (assembly GCA_039033275.1). Taxonomy (GTDB): domain Bacteria; phylum Pseudomonadota; class Alphaproteobacteria; order Caulobacterales; family Maricaulaceae; genus Litorimonas. Next base: position 3,887 of record JBCCCX010000235.1, read on the forward strand.
CCACCGGCAAGGCCCGTTGCGCCTCGACATCCGCGATAGAGCCGTCCCCGGCGACATCGAGCCGCAGCAGCACCCAGCCCTGCCGCCCCGTTCGGAAGGCCCGGCTAGGATAGTCCGGCATATCGAGGCTCACAGCGGCCAGCGCTTCACCGCCAATGCAATCTTCGGGGTCGGCATAGCCTTTGACGTAAGGGTCTGGTGGGTATTCGCTCTGGGGCGTGAAGACGCCATTCGTGCTGCAGCCCGCCATGATGGGAAGCGATAGAGCGAGCCAGGCCAGACGCTTCATTCGCCTTCGCCGAACCGGTCGGCAACGAGCGCGCTCAGCGCCTCTATGACGCGCGCAGCCCCCTCCCCCTGTGCGGTGATGGTGATCTTCTCGCCACAGGCAGCGCCGAGAAGCAGCAATTCCATGACGCTGTCGGCCTCGACGGTCTCGGCGCACACATCATTGTGGCTCCGGATCCAGACCCGCGCATCGTGGCGGCCGACCACGTCCATGATCTTGTTGGATGCCCGCGCATGCAGGCCGCGCATGTTGCGAAGTTCGACCGTGGCGGAAGCGGAAGGCAGATCGCCCGCATCAGGTATGCCGCAACCCAGATCCATGACGGGCTAGCTTTCGCCCGCCAGAATGCGCGAGGCTATCGCGATATAGCGGCGGCCTGCATCCTTGGCCTTCTGCGCAGCTTCGGACAGTGTCGCGCTCTGCCGCGCCTCGGCCAGCTTGATCAGCATGGGAAGGTTCACGCCCGCCAACACCTCCACCTTGTCCTCGCGCAACATGGAGATGGACAGGTTGGACGGCGTTCCACCGAACATGTCGGTCAAGAGGATCACCCCGCGCCCGCCATCGACCGAATCCACGGCCTTGCGAATGTCGTCGCGGCGGCGTTCTATGTCGTCGTCCGGACCGATGCAGATGGTCTCGATCGCATCCTGCGGCCCGACGACATGTTCCGTGGCGCGTTTCAGCTCCACGGCGAGTTCGCCATGCGTGACGATGACCAGTCCGATCATTGCGGGTTCCGTTTATCCATCCGTCGCCTAAAACCGGAAAAACACCACGCGTAAAGCGCTTTTTCACGCGAAGGCTGCGCTTCGGGCCGCTTGGGCTCAACCGCGCTTGCGGCCACTTCGCCTCGCAGGTGCGGACGGCCCGCCGCCCTGCGTCTGACGCGGGACTTCGACGAAGAATTGCGCCCCGCCCACCGTGCCGTCCTTACGTGTCCAATTCTCCGCCCAGATACGCCCTTTATGCGCCGTGACGATCTGCCGGCTGATGGCGAGGCCCAGCCCGGAATGCGAGCCGAACCGTGGGGCCCCCCGGCGGGGTGGGTTAGAGACGGGGGAAAACACATACAACATTAAGGACCGAAATCCCCGCCCCCCC
>JBCCCX010000236.1:0-5267 GCA_039033275.1 Pseudomonadota bacterium
CCAGTTCTCAATCGCAAGTCGACGGGCCGCGTCGATCTAGAGGTCGTCCTCGTCAACCGCACGCCCGCCCTCATGACGGGCGGCACGGGCTGGGTAGACCCAGAAGATAAATCCTTCTTCCTACAGATCGACGGCAAGACGCATATCTCTGTCGATGGCGTCCTCAAAGGCCCTTGCAACTTCGACATATCGCTGGCGATCACCGCTCCCGAGCTGCCGCTCGTATCGGACGGCAAGGCGGTCGACATGAGCGTGTTCGAGGAGGTCATCGAGGAAGCCCTCGGCTCTGTCCTGCCCCGCGCCTACGTCCGGCCAATCGGGAAGGTTGGGACCAGGCCGACAGAGAAGCGGATTACCATCAAGGGCGCGATCTACGCCATCATCGAGGGCGTCTACAATGACATCGCCGCAGCCGGCATCGGCGTCCCGCCGCGCATGCTCATGTATCGCTGCCGACCTCAGATTCTCGAAATGACGGGACGCGAGGGCTTCGACTATCAGACCTTCATCAACGCCGTGCACGACTTCATCGAGGACCATCCCGAGAAGACGGCTGACTGGCGACTTCTCTACGACAACCGGGGCAACTTCATTGAGCCTGGCGGCAGGCGGTTCGGTCTCGGCACGCGGGAGGTCGACGGCTTTCTCGCACGCCTTAGCGACGAACAGACCGAGTTCGAGCCTACTATCGACGGGCTGCACGTAGAACACAGCGCAGGCCATTTGCGAACGCCGGACAACCCGAGCCACCGCTACAGCGCCGCTATCTTCATCGAGAAGGAAGGCTATGCAGAGCTGTTCGAGAACGCAAAGCTTGCTGAGCGGTATGACGTAGCGATCTGCTCTACAAAGGGAATGCCGACGACATCAATCCGAAGGGTATTCGACCACTTGGCGCGCTTCGGCATCCGCGTCTTCTGCCTGCACGACTTGGACGAGGCAGGGCTCAGGATCTTTAACACGCTCGCTACCGACAATCGGCGATTCCAGTTCCAGAATGACATCGGCCTATCCGACATGGGCCTGCGCCTTGATGAGGCCCGCGCCATGGACCTCCAAGATGAGCCCTTCAGCTCTAAAGCGAACAAAACGAAGAAGCGGGATCTGCTGCGGAGCTACGGAGCGACCGACGACGAGATCGAAATGCTCGTCGACCAACAGCGCCGCATCGAATTAGATGCGATGACACCACAGCAGCTCATCGGTTTCATCGAGCGCAAGCTGGAGGAGGGCGGTGTCCGCAAGGTCGTTCCTGACGAGGACACGCTCGCCGCCATCTACCGACACGAGGCCTACCAGCACCGTTTCGCCCGTGCGATCGAGCCTGACATGATCCGCATTCGCGACTTGCTCGACGAGCTGGTCGAGAAGCACCAGGACGACGACAGCCTCGTCGCGGACCCGCCGGCCCTGTCAGACGCCGTTCGACAGCACCTTCAGGACCATCCCACCCAGACGTGGCAGGAGGGCGTGCGGGCTGTTGCCAGGGCTCACGAGAGAAGATGATTCCTGTTGAGGGGCGGTCGTTTAAGTGTGGACCGCACCACCCTTGGGCTTGCCGTGGTCGGGAGAACGCCCCATGAACACGGGGCGGCCCCCGCCATCGGTTAGAGACGACGAGGGCCTAAAAACGCGGAGGGGAGTCCGCGCTGCGCAGGTATTGAAATACCACATGCGTAACGACCGACAACCCCTTCGCAAAGCCTATCCGCAGGATGCGGAGCGCCTGATGGGACTGCTCGGAGGTTCCCGCCATCAGATCCTCGCTTCGCCATCCGGGACAGGCCGGATCGGGTCTATGGCGTGCTGCCCCCGATCGGCTCCGCAAGGAGTGCCATGAGCCGCCCGGTGTGCCGACACTCTAACTCGGCCGCGACCTCGCCAGCGTCAAAGCGGGGCGGCCTCGGCGGGTTAGACGCCGGTCTGAATGGTTTCCACCTGACTTGAGACGTAAACCGCACCTTTCTTGCCCATGGACTGGCTCACCGACGACGAGCTGACGGAATTGCCCACCACGGACGGGCAGGGGAGACGGCTGGCCACCGATATCTGGCAGTGCGGGATACCGAGGCTTCATAGGGTGGCCGCTTTGCCCATGCGGAGCGCGATCGACGAGGCGCTTGCCTCTCCCACACAGGTCCTCACAAAGAGGATGGGGGAGATAGCGTCTTGATAGGCACGGTTATGTGCAATGACCTGTGCAACCGGCTGCACGTCGCCCCGATGTCCCTTCTTCAGTCGTTTTCATGGTGACTCTTGCCGGGGCATCGGATGAATAGGCAGCATCATTCCGCGCAAGGACGCGCAAGGAGATGCAGCCATGTCGAAGAAGCCAAAACCATACGCTATTGACGCATATACGCTGCTAGCGTACAACCCGTCCATGACCGACACAGGCCATACCGTTGTCCAGACGCCGACCTTTCTGGCGGCGGCGAAGCGGATTGGCATGTCCGACGAAGAGCGCGAACGCGCGGTTCTCATCATCGCGGCGAGCCCCAAGGCGGGTGACGTGATCGAAGGAACGGGCGGCGTCCGCAAGGTGCGGATCGCCCGCGACGGAGGCGGCAAGTCTGGTGGCTATCGCGTCTTCACCTTCTATGGTGGCGGCGACGTGCCGGTATTCCTGTTCACGGTCATATCGAAGGCGAAGGATGCCAACCTGTCCAAGGCCACGCGGAACGAGCTGCGGGCCGTGGTCGAAGGCATTGCGGATGCCTACCGCACCGACGTGCGCCAAGCCGTAGCGAAAGGACCGTAGCGATGAAGAGCGATGCCGACGATCTTGCCCGCGATCTGCTTCAGGGGGCTCGCGAAGCCCTTGCCTATGCACGAGGTGAGGCAGACCCTTCCGCCTACGTCGTGACGGCCCCGGAGGCTATCAGCGTGGCCAAGGTGCGCCAGGCCATCGGTGACAGCCAGCGCCAGTTCGCCGAGCGGGTCGGCGTGCCCGTCCGCACGGTCCAGGGGTGGGAGCGCAAGACAAAGCTCGATGCCTCGACGCGGGTTCTCATCGGCATGGTCGCCGTCGACCCAGATGTTGTGCGCAAGACTCTGGGATCGAACGATAACGCGGATGCACACACGGCTAGCGAACTGGAACATGCGTGATCGCGATCCTAGCCCCGCATGCGCTCTATGTGCTGGTGGGCCTCGTAGTGGCCGCCCTGGTCGCGTTCCAGGCGCGGCGCGAGGAATGACACTGCAAGGTCCCTATCGGCTCTCTGTGGCGATCCTCGCGGGTTTGGCGATGCTAAGCGCAGCAAACGCGCAGTCGACATCAAGCCCGGCGCGGCCATACTTCGACGGCACGACCACCTACCTCCTTTCCTGCAACTCCAACGGCTACGTTCTTGATGGCGGGCAGGACGCGACAACGCTCTATCTCGGCCGCTCATGCGACGCGGTAGACCGAGAAGGCCGAGACGGTTCTTGGTGCTGGGCCAACGGCGGCTTCGCTGTAGAGATCGGTGAAGAGCGATATGGCTTCGGTCGCCAGGAGCTTTATTGTGGGCCAGCTGGCGAGCCTACCAGCGGCGAATGTCTCTGCTAGAAACCAATCGAGAGACGAATCATGCGCGCTCTTCCCCTCGTCCTGTCCATAGGCCTTTTGGCGTCCGCAAGTCCCGCCTCGTCCGAGGTCGTCTACGACGACTATTGGGGCGACAACCGCTGCGGTGGGGAAGTGCCTTGCTACTGCGAATGGAGCCCGATGAGGATGACCTCGTTCGGCTATGGATTTGACGCAGACGTTCAATGTCACTTCGTCCGCCCCATGTCCTACCAGCAGAACACCGGGGCGTTTTCAGGTGATGCAACATGCTTCCGGTTTGAGGACGACGAGACGCTGACACAGTGGTCGGAATCGATCAGCTTCACGATCAGCGAAGACGGCCAGCGCCTTAATCTCCTCACGACAGGCGGCGGAGAAACCTACGAAGAGAGCTTCACCCGCTGCACCTCAATCGACTAGGCAAATAGGCCGCGCCCCCACTTCTCGGTTGGTGTGGCGAACTCTGGCCGGATGTATGTACGCAAGACCCGCTGCGTCTTTGTCTCCGACGACTTCGGCGCTGAAGCCACCTGAGGCCCGGCAGGGGAAACGCTCTCAGACCTCTCTGGACGCGACGTGCTGCTTTGGTCTCGATCGCCATAGAGAAGGTCGAAGCCACCATCGTTTGTAGGTGTGACAGATCCAGCGGGAAGCCCACCATTCACCGCAGCCGTCACGATCCTCTCTCCGATCGTGCCCTTGCCGGCCAGGCCGAGGCCCGCATTGGCGACGCCCGCGATGGTCCCGATACCGGGCGCCAGGGTGATGCCGGCGTCGATGACGCCCGCAGCGATCTGACCGCCGATGCCGAGGGGCTTCGTCTCCTTCGGCGGCGGCTCCGTGCCGGGCACGATGGGCGCCGGGTCCGGTGTCGAGGCAACCGTCATCGGACGCTGCGGCGGCTGTGCGAGGTCGATCGGCGGGTTGGCAGCGGGTGCGGATACCGGGGCTACGGCGACCTGCGCCGGCGCTTCGGTCTGTGCCGGGAACGGCGTACCGGCCGCGACACGCAAGGGCGCTGGGGTCGTCCCAGCCGCTTCCTGTTGCAGGGCGGCGATCTGGGAAGGGGTGTAGCCGGTGGGGGCAGTGGACCGGCCATCGAAACGACGCGGCGGGGCGATGGGGTCCGTCCTAGCGACAAGCTCGGGCCGGCGTCCGCGACCACCGTTTTCGGCAACTGTCGCAACCTGCTCAAGATACGGCCTCGGATCGACCTTCTGTCGCGATGGGTTCAAGATCTGGAAATCCAAGTGGGGGCCTCTGCTTCGCCCCGTGCTGCCCATCTCGGCGATGTGGTCGCCGGCCTTCACTCGGTCGCCAGGCGCCACCAGCATCTCTTCGTTATGCAGGTACTGCGTGCGCCACCCCCCGTCGTGCTCGATAACGACGGTATTACCGGCGCGCGGAGAGAAGCCGGCAGAGACGACAACACCGTCTTGCGCCGCAAGAATATCGCGGCCGTACCCACCAGCCCTATCACCGGCAAGGTCGATACCGCCGTGGAAGGACGGTTTGCCAGTCACGGGATGAACGCTGCGCGGGCCGAACTCGTCCGTGATGACGTTCCCGCTGCCTCGCAGCGGAAGCGACGCGATCTCAAAGCCGCCCTCGGGGGCGAGAGGGTCCGTTCGATCAATCGGGCCTGACCGATCGATACCTGAGAAGATGATGGACTGCGGAGCCTGCCCGGTCTTGGCGAGAGGCGACGCCGCAG
>JBCCCX010000237.1:0-5210 GCA_039033275.1 Pseudomonadota bacterium
CCAGCTTCCACCACCATCCGGCAGACACCATACCCGAAAAGACACTCGATAATGGGGCGAAAGTGCGCGTGATGATGGGCCAGGGTTTCGGCCTGGTCTCTCCGGTCGAGACATTCTCCGAAACGCTCTATTACGAAATCGACCTGCCCGACGGTGCCTCCATCGTCCTGCCAAGCGTCGCGGAGTCCGGTCTTTACGTGGTCGAAGGCGAAGTCGCCATCGGGGAGGCAACGTCGAAGCTGTTCGAGTTTTCGGTGCTTTCCGAAGGCTCGCATACCGTGACGGCCGTTAGCCCGACAGGGGGACGCAGCCGGTTCGCGGTGATTGGTGGCGCGCCTTTAGGGGAGCGCCATATCCGGTGGAACTTCGTCTCTTCTCGCAAGGATCGCATCGCGCAGGCCGCAGAGCAATGGCGCAATGGCGACTTCCCGACCGTGCCCGGCGATGAAACAGAACATATCCCGCTTCCGAAAGAGCTTATTTTCTAATGCGTTGCCTTTTTCTCTTAACAGCCCTGCTTTGCACGGGCTTGCCGAACTTGTCACATGCACAGAATGTGACGGGGGTGTTCAGCCCGACCGTGAGTGCGGATGATCACGCGCTGGAGTACAGAGCGGCTGCCGTGCTGGATGCGCCGGGTGATGATTTCCTCTGGGCGCAGCGGATCCATTACGAACGCGCGATCAGCGACGACTTCCGCCCCCGGCTCGTCGTGGCGACGGAGGAGACCGCCGACAATGAGGTTGAACTCGACTTCGTCCGGCTGGAAGCGGTCTGGCAGCTGACACCGGATGAGCGCAAGCACCAGATGGGCATGCGATTCGAGGGACGCGTTCGCACTGACGGGCCGGAAGAAATCCGCGCCAACTTCATTAATCAGTGGGCCTTGCCTGACGGCTGGCGCGCGCGGGCTATCCTGATGAACACGCTGCAAGTCGCGCAACGCACAAATGACGAATTGCAGTTCCAGGGCCGTTTCGAGCTATCCCGGAAAATGCCGGACAGCGGTGTGCGGCTGGGTCTGCACAGCTATGTCGAGTTCGGCGACACGGACAAGCTACGCGCCTTCAAAGGCGACGAGGCGGAGATCGGCCCCTTTGTGGAATTTGGGCTAACCGAGGATGTATCCATCTATATCGGCACGCTTCACGGGCTGACGGCTTCGTCGGACGACAACCAGCTGCGGATTTTCATCGATCGCGCTTTCTAAGCCTCCACCCCGCTAAAACTTTCTGTTCGCTTTGGGGCATCGCAAATAGCGACTTCCAGCCTCCGTTACGCAAAATCCGACCTCGTCCGGTGTGCGGACTTGGTCCGGAGTTCTGGCCCATGTCCTGCGATGACGTCAGTTCGAGATGAAAGCCGCAAGGCTATGGATCCGGTTGTTCGCGCTGTGTTGCGCAACTATCGCCATGCCCGCTTGGGCGCAAACGACGGCGGGCGTCATGCCGCCGGGCTTTGGCATCGAGCATGAGTCAGTTCAGTACCGCATAACCTACGACCCCGATGACACGCGCTGGGTGCAGCGTCTTCATTACCAGAAAAGCCTCGACGATCGCTTTCTGTACCGGCTTATCGGACAGACGCGCGAAACCGGCACGACGGAGGTCAAAGTCGATTTCGCACAGGCCGAGCTCTGGTGGCGCATCACGCCGCGCGGTGGGTTGTGGGAATCGGGCCTGCGCTTCGATGCGCGTCTTCGCCCAGACGGCCGCCCGGAGCAGCTGGGCGCGAACTGGGGTAATCAATGGTCGTTAGGCAATGGCTGGCGGGCGCGGCTTTCGGGCTTTTCCAGGCTGCAAGTGGGTCGCGGGTCCGGCAATGCGGTCGCCATGGATGTGCGGGCCCAACTCTCCCGCCGACTGCCAGACCGATGGAGCGTCGGCGCTGAGCTCTACGTCCCATTAGGCAATACGGACGATATGCGCTTCTTCAAGGGACGCGGCGTTCTGCTGGGACCGTTCGTATCGATACCAGCCGGAAAGAAGCGGTCGGTTCGCCTCCAGCCCCTCTTGGGCCTCACGCAGGACAGCCGCGACGTGCAGTTGCGGCTCTGGGTGACGCAGGGCTTCTAGTCGCGCGCGTAAAGCTGGTCCGGATCGCGAAAGCTCTTGAATTCCAGCGCGTTGCCGCTCGGGTCATAGAAGAACATTGTCGCCTGTTCCCCCGGCTTGCCTTCAAAACGAATATAGGGGTCGATCACGAAGTCCGTAGCGCGTTCGATCATACGGTCGCGCAGCGCGTGCCAATCATCCCACGGCAGGACGGCGCCGAAATGCCGGACAGGCACATCCTTGCCGTCCACGGGATTGGTCGCCAAGGTCTCCTCGGCATCGCTGACATGTAGGCTGAGTTGATGGCCGAAAAAGTCGAAATCGATCCAGTGCTCCGCTTCGCGCCCGACCGTGCAGCCGATGACATCGCGGTAGAAGGTGCGAGCCTCCTCCTTGTCCCGGATCGGCGCGGCGAGATGGAAGGGGATCAAAGCGGTGAAGTTTTACCGCTTAGCGGCATCGGACGCGGCGCGTTCTACCGACCACCCTAGTGCAGACAGAAAAAGACCGATCGCGACAAAGACTATAAGAGCGAATAGCTGTCCGTCCATTATTCTTCCTCCAAACGACCGAGTATTGCATGAGACTGTAGAAACAGGACTATTGCGACAAGTATTAGAAGTATGACCGTCGATATATTATCAAACTGCCTCTGACTCAAGGGCTCCCACAGGCCCACACCCAAAGCTCCAAATCCTATCGTCCTAAATGTTGTCGAAAGTGACTTCTTCTGTTCATTGCGACTCGTCGCCGTCTTGCCGATGAAATAGGACATCGGCGCTATCTACGTCTTCGGCCCGTAATCGTAATCCCCGCCGCGCGCGAGGGCCGTGCGGTAGGCCGGTCGCGCCCAGACGCGGTCGACGAATTCGTTGCAGGCGTCATACCCTTTGAGGCGACCCCGTGCGCGTGCGGCTTCAAGCGGGAAGATCATGTTGAAGTCCGCGCCGCTGATCGCGTCGCCGGCGAACCATTCGCCGCGGATCAGTGTGAGTTCGCAATAGTCCAACATCTTCCGGATTTCGTCCATTATCATGGGCTGGATCGGCTGCGCGGCGTCGCCGAGAAAACCGGTGTAAAGCGATAGCAGCAACGGAAGCATGGCAGACCCTTCCGCGAAGTGCAGGAAATGGACATAATCCACATAGCTTTGCGTGCCGGGTAGAGGCCTAAAACGCCGATCCGAGTCGAAATTGTCGAGCAGGTAAACGATGATCGCGCCGGTCTCCGCAACTACCAGGCCATCATGTTCGATCACCGGGCTCTTGCCGAGCGCGTGGACGGCTTTCAGTTCCTTCGGGGCGCGGCTCGTGTCCGGATCGCGCTGATAGGCGCGTATATCGTAGGGCGCACCGAGCTCTTCCAAGAGCCAGAGAATCCTCTGCGAGCGTGAATTGTTCAGGTGATGGACGGTCAGCATGCGACCCGCCTAGGGGCGGGCTTGGCCTCACGCAACGGGTTTTGGGCCGTCCTCCCCGCGGAAGTCGAGAGTCTGCGTCCGGCCGTTCCGGACCACATTCACACTGTTCGTCTGGTCATGCATCAACTCTCGCAGCATGTTCGCCATGACGACCAATGCGCCGTCGCCGGTCAATCGTCCTTCCTGATAGACGTAGACATTGTCGCCCTCGATCTCCGCGCCGATCACGTCGAGGTCCACCGGCTCGCCGCCTTCGGATAGGGAAAAATGCCTCCGCGTATACAGAGCGAGCCGCGCGCGGGCGCGCAAAGGCGTCAGGTCTGGGCGGTCGATCAGACCCGCCTTGTAGAGCGCGTCCTGCGCGTCCTGGAGATGGTAGACGTGAATGACGCCAACCGTTCCGTCCGCCTCGATCCGCAATTCGGTTTCCGTGCGGGCGGCCCGGTGGGCGAACGCCTTGGGCGCGAATGCCGCCGCGCAGCACCCGGCGAGAACGAGACGGCGATCAATCACTCTACTCGTCCCGATCCAGCATGCGGCGCAATGTCTCGCGCAGGCTTAGGCGGCGGGCTTCGTCATCTCCTGGAGTGTTTGTTCCATCCGCGTCCGAGCCGTCGGCACCGTCGCCATCGGTCGCAGTGGGGGTTTCCGGCTTATTCGTCTCGACATCCGGTGTCGCCGCGTCAGCCGGGCTGAGAGGGACCTCGCCACCCGCACCGGTTTCGGCCTCGTCCTTGGACGCGATTTCACGCATCATGTCGGCCATCATGCTGCGGCCCGTATGATCGCTTCGCGCGATCGTCAGCCGATCCGACATGACGGATTGCGGGTAGCCATTGTTGCGATAGTTAGCATCCGCCGTTTGGTGAGCCTCGTCCAGAAGGATCGACCTGACCGGCTTGTCGCGGACCAAGAGCTTCGTCACGCGCTCGCTGTCGCGCCGCCAGATCTCAGCCGGGATCATCACCTCTTCGCGTGTACCGTCCGTATAATTCAGGGTCAGGGGCAGGGGAGAGATGAGGCCGCCAATGTTCTGGAAGTCTATGAAATAGAGATAGTCCCCGTCTTCCATGGCCCTATCGTATGCCGCACGCTCCCAATCTTCCAGCCCGTCGAGGAATTCGGTGAAGTCGTTGCGCGCCTTGTTGGTCACGGCAAACTTGTCATTGTCGTTGTAGAAATCGCGTAGACTGTCGAACCGGTCGACGCGTGTCGTCCGGCCTTCCTCGCGGTTGCGCCGCTGCACGATGTTTTCAGGATGGCGGACAAGGTCCTCATCGCGTTCAATATCGTTTTCGACATCCGGATTGCCGGTGCCGATCTGGTATTCCCGCACATCCGTGATGGCCATGTCCACATGGTCCGTGCCGTAGAACCATCCGCGCCAGAACCAGTCCAGATCCACGGCGGACGCATCTTCCATCGTGCGGAAGAAGTCCTCGGGCGTGGGGCGTTTGAACTTCCAGCGGCGGCTATATTCGCGAAAGGCGAAGTCGAACGCCTCGCGGCCCATCACGGTTTCGCGCAGCACGATCAGCGCGGCCGCAGGCTTGGCGTAGGCGTTGGGTCCGAATTGCAACACGCTGTCCGATTGCGTCATGATCGGCACCTGGTTGGTACTCGTCATGTACCGCGTTATCTCATCCAGCGGGTTCTGCATGTCGCGCCGGATCGGGAAGTTCTCCTCCCATTCGTACTCGGCCATGTATTCCAGGAAGGTGTTGATGCCTTCATCC
>JBCCCX010000238.1:0-5193 GCA_039033275.1 Pseudomonadota bacterium
CGAATTTCCACTATAGCACTGTTCGCGATGTTTGTATGGTGAGTGCCCGCACAATTGCCGCGCCTTCATCGGACATCTCTGGACACCAACGAAAAAGCCTGCGCGCGGGTTCCGAAGAAAAGTGCTGGTGGATAGACAGCGCTCCAGCAAATGGTCCGAAAAGCTCCGCCTCCTCATCAGTTTCGACAGGCCGTGACCCCACTCCCAATACCTGCGCAATGATGTCAGCCACAGGCTTGATCTGAACCGCGCGACCGGCAGCGAACAATGCAAGATTCTGGGGAACATCGTTCTCTACTGCGTCGATGAGCAATGCGCCGAAGTCATGAACGTGAGCGCTGGACCATACCTGATCGCCTTCGCCGAAATAGAAGGATGTTCCCTGTTCCATGGCAACGTGGATCATCTTCGTTGGAATCGCGGCACCTTCTCCACCGAAGATGAGAGAACCATAGACGATACGAGTAGAGATGTCTGACCGCGCCGATTGCAACACATGCTGTTCCAGAGCGGCTCTCTCTTGCAATGGCGGCGGCGGTCCGAACTCCGGCGTGGCGACCGGTTCCGGTCCGGTGTCGCCGAAAACGACACTGCCACCATGCATCGCGAAGCGGCTGCCAGGAGGCAGGCCGGAGATAAGCGCATCGATGGCAGTTCTGGAGATCGGCAAAAAGGCCGGTTCGTCGCTTGCCGCGCAATGGACGACCGCGTCTACCTGGGATGCGATTTCGGTTAGTCGTTCAGCATCCTCCAGATCAGCGGAGATATCGTTTGGTCCCTGAAGGGTCGCGCCCGGTCGGGTAATCCGGACAATCTTGTGGCCGCGTGACAAGGCGCAATGCGCAGCCGCCTGTCCGATGAAACCTGTCGAGCCCGTGATTGCAATCTTCATGCCACTACCCAATTCCCAATAGATGGCTGGAGAGTAATTCGATCACAGCGCCATATCCTGTCTGCGGAGTGCTTCGAGAATTTCGGTTTCGCTTTCGAGCTGTCTTCGAAAAGAAGCAAGTGACGCAAATTCGCTCAACTCAAGTGGTGTGCCATCGATCCATCTGGTGAGGACATAAAGATACGCATCGACCACTGTTCTCTTGCCAAGATAACTGGCGCCTCCATTTTCGCTCAGTACCTGTTCGAGAAACTGATAGTGCTGACGAAGCTTGCGATAGGTCTGCGCCCTCACTTCGTCTTGCGCGGATTTGCCTGCCGCGAAGCGGTCCGGCGAGAAGTGGGGTCCGTAGTCTGCATGAACTTCAGACGTCATGAATGAAAGCGCCTCGGCCTGTCGCGCCCAGTCGAGGGGGGTCGGACGGAACGAACGATGGTTGGCGAGCGGATGCGGCAATGAAGAGCAAGATTGCGGCAGCTTCGGTCAGGACTTGGCCATTCTCGAATACTAGCGAAGGCACCTGGCCACGCGGATTGATCGACAGATAGGCGTCTTTGCGATGATCGCCGCGCTTGAGGTTGACCACCTCTGTCGGCAATTCGGCCCAAAGAGACGCGATGTTGGGAGCCAGCGCACATGTTCCAGGCATCGCGTATAACTTCATGACTTCCTCTCCGCGCCATTGTGTGCACTGAATTCCCGTCACGGTAGGAGTGTGCGAGCGAACGCCGCCGCCCCGATTAAATCGCAACGCTAACAGAAGTCATTTTATGGTCGCGCCTTAGAGGCCGTCTTCTAGGCATTCACTGGATTCTGGATTTTCGAGCGGCCCCCGGAAATCCAGAATCCGGTGTTGGGTCAGAAGACTGTTTCTCGAATTCCTGTGATCGTCGACCCGGCAGCACGAAGTGTTTGCATGACATTGACAGGATCACAAGGAGATCAGACATGCCCGGAATACGTAAGGCCCTAACTGCACTCGTGATGGCTTTCGCCGTGACGACAGTGCCCGCGCTCGCTCAGGAGACGCCAACAGCTCAACCAACTCCATCCGCAGAATTGCTGACACCGGATAACCACACTCTGATCCTGATTGACCATCAGCCGCAGATGGCGTTTGCGGCGAACTCGATCCCCACCGACCAACTCATCAATAACGTGACGCTTGTCGCGAAGTCCGCTGATCTGTTCGAGGTGCCGACCATACTGACGACGGTTGCGGAATCGACATTCTCTGGACCTCTGTTCCCGAGTGTCCAGGCGGTATTCCCGGAACAGACCCCCATCGACCGCACGAGCATGAACACTTGGGAAGACGAGCGCGTCACGGATCGTGTCAATGAGATCGGACGCAAGAAGCTCGTTATCGCCGCGCTGTGGACCGAAGTCTGCGGTGTCTACCCGACGCTCTCAGCGCTCGCGCAGGGCTTTGACGTTTACTTCATCACTGATGCATCGGGCGGCATGACGACACAGATTCACAACGACGCCGTTCAACGCATGATCGACGCCGGTGCCACGCCGATCACCTCCATGCAATATTTGCTCGAACTCCAGCGCGACTGGGCCCGTAGCGAGACCTATGTCGCGACCAACCAGATCGTCATGGATCACGGCGGCGCCTATGGCCTTGGCGTCCTTTACGCCAAGGACATGTTCGGCGGCGGCGAAGGCGGAAACTGAGGGAGCTTGACGACCATGCGTTCGAAAATCACGACATTCCCGTTGATCGCCGCCTCGGCGCTCGCTCTTGTCTTTGGAAGTGCGGCTTACGCGCAGGACGGTATCGCGGACATCGTGATCCTGAATGGCAAGGTCGTCACGCTTGATCCCTTGCGCCCAGAAGTGACGGCTGTCGCAATTGACGACGGCCTGATCCTCGCGACCGGTGACGATGCGTCGATGCGCGCGCTGGGCGACGAGGACACTGACATCATCAATGTCGGCGGTCGCACCGTCATCCCCGGCCTCAACGACAGCCATCTGCACGCAACTCGAGGCGGCCGGTTCTTTAACACCGAACTGCGTTGGGACGGTGTTGAGACGTTGGAGCGCGGTCTTGAAATGATCGCTGAACAGGCCGGTCGGACGCCCGAGGGCCAGTGGGTTCGCGTTATCGGTGGCTGGTCCCCCTATCAATTCGCGGAGAGACGTCTGCCGACCCCGGCGGAGTTAACCGAGGCATCCCCTGATGTGCCGGTGTTCGTCCTGTTCCTCTACAGTCAGGGCTACCTGAACGCTGCCGGTGTCGCGGCTTTGGGGATCACAGAAGACACGAAAGCTCCATTGGGTGGGCGGTTTGAACTTACTGAAGACGGCGGGGCTATCCTTCATGCCGAGCCGAATCCGACCATCCTCTATCAGACAATCGGCGCGCTCCCGGGACTTACCGAAGAGGAGCAGGTTAACTCCACCCGTCATTTCTATCGCGAGCTCAACCGCTTTGGCATCACCAGCGCGATCGATGCGGGTGGTGGCGGTCACACCTATGCGCAGGATTATGTGGGTACGCGCATTCTTGCGGAACGGGGCGAACTCGACATACGGGTGTCCAATTACCTATTTCCCCAGAAACCGGGCGAAGAGCTGGCCTCATTTCAGCAGTGGAACAGCGAGATTGCGCTCAACGCCAATCTGGCCGAGCACCTGTCCCACGGATTCGTCGTCGAGGGTGGCGGGGAGTTCCTGACATGGTCGGCCGGTGACTTTGAAAACTTCATGGCTGCGCGACCGTCCTTACTTGGGCGTGACGGCTACAAGCGCCAACTTACAGCCGTAACACGCTTTCTCGTCAAAAATGGCTGGCCGCTTCGCATCCATGCGACCTACGACGAGTCTATCAGCCTCATCATGGACGTCTTCGAAGAGGTGCATGCAAGCGAGCGAGAGGCCGGACGACCCGGCTTCTCCGGCATTCGTTGGGCGGTCGACCACGCCGAGACGGTGAGCCGCGAGAACCTCTCGCGCATCGCGGCACTCGGCGGTGGCGTCGCCGTACAGTCGCGTATGGCCTATGCAGGCGAATTTTTCATCGAGCGCTACGGGGCGGACGTTGCAGCAGCATCGCCTCCCATCCGTGACATTATTGAGATGGGCGTTCCGCTGGGAGCTGGGACGGACGGCACGCGCGTCGGAAGCTATAATCCATGGCCCGCCATCGAATGGCTGGTTACCGGTAAGACTGTAGGAGGACTCGAAACACGAAGCGAGCGGCACCGGCTCACGCGCCTCGAGGCACTTCAACTCTACACCGTCGGCAGCGCGTGGTTCTCGGGCGAAGAAGCGGTCAAGGGCCGCATCGCTCCGGGTCAGTTTGCCGACATCGCCGTCCTCTCGGAAGACTATCTGCAAGTTCCTGCGGACCGTTTGAGCGATATTGAAAGTGTACTCACGATTACGAACGGACGCATCGTCTACGGTGCCGAGGCTTTTTCGGAGAGAATGCAGGCCCTCGGCGATATCATTCCCGATTGGGCGCCGCCCGCGCATTTTCGGACGTTTCAGGAGGATTGACGGTCGGCGACCGCGCGGCGCGAACCAATGAAGCGAAACTAACTGGGAAAGCTTGGGGGTTGAAAGGAGGACTACGTTGGTCCCTGACATCGAAACCCGCCAGCTCACCAACTTTCTCGCCGTGGCCGAGCGGGGCAGCTTCCGGCGGGCCGCCTTTTCGATGGACATCGGTCAGTCGAGCGTCAGCCGCCGTATTCAACGGCTGGAAGATACGCTTGGAGTTTCATTGTTCGAGCGTCGGACGGATGGTGCTCGTCTGACGGTAGCGGGAACATGCTTTGCCACCCGGGCCCGTACAATCCTTGATGAGTTGAGGGCTGCAACGGAGACGGCTCAAACTGCGGGTTCTGGCGGGAACGGTCATTTTGCAATTGGGGTGATCGTCTCCCTTTCGCGCGGCGCTCTCCGCCACATACTTTCTGAGTACATGGCGGCCCATAGGCAGGTCGACATTGTTCTGGTGGAGTCTGATCGCAGCGACTTGCTGTCGCGGCTTAGTCACCGACACATCGACATCGTGGCAGCTGCAGGAGAGCCGCATGCAAATGGTGGCGACGGTATTGTTCTATCACGCGAGCGAGTCTTTCTTGCGACCGCTGCAGACGCGGAATTCGCACAACGCAGCCAGCTTCATTGGGAAGACTTAAGGGGTAATACCCCCGATTTTGCGGGGGCTTGGTCGTAGAATTTACGCGGCCATCTTCAGTTTCTGGACGGGTGTCATCCCGCCGTTGCCCATGTTTGGGCGTTCATGGTTGTAAGACCAGAGCCATTCGGTGGCAATCTGC
>JBCCCX010000239.1:0-5171 GCA_039033275.1 Pseudomonadota bacterium
ACGGGCCGCGACGGCCGCGTCTCCGCCGAGGACGTGACCTTCGCCTGAGCTGCATCCGACGCGTCCCACGGGGCGCATTGGAACGGAAAAGCCCCGCGGCGCCGCCGCGGGGCTTTTTCGTGGGCGAGGGCCGCGTTCAGCGGCCCGAAAGCACGCGGCCGACGAGGGCGTCGAGACGGGCGAGACCCTCGCGCAGGTGGTCTTCGGGCAGGGCCGAGCTGAAGCGGAAGCGATCCTCGAGGCCGAAATGGGCGCCGGGGATCACCAGGACGTCCGCCCCCGCGAGGAGGCGGCGGGAGAGCTCGACCGATGAGATCGGCAGGTCGAAGCGCACGAAGGACATGGCGGAGGCCTGGGGCGGGACGACGGAGAAGACCTCCGGCCGCAGCGCGAGATGCTCCGCCAGGGTCTCGAAGCCCCGGCGGATCAAGGTCCGGGCGCGGGCGGTGAGCCGCTCGCGCGCCTGGGGGGCGAGGGCGGCGTCGGCGAGCCGCATGGACATCATGGAGGCGGCGATGGCGGCGTACTCGTGGCGGCGCCAGGCGGCCTCCACGATCTCCGGGGGCGCGACCATCCAGCCGAGGCGCAGGCCCGGCAGGCCATAGGCCTTGGACATGGAGTTGATCGCGACGACGCGCTCGGCCTCCCCCCAGAAGGAGGGGGTGGGCGCGTCGGCGGCGCGCTCGGTCCCCGCATAGACCTCGTCGGCGATGATCCAGGCGTCGTTGTCCTGGGCGGCGTCGATGATGGCGGCGCGGTCTTCGGCGGACAGGATGCGGCCGGTGGGGTTGTTGGGGTTCACGACGTGGATCGCGCGGGCGCCCTTGGCGGCGCGGCGCAGGGCGTCGTGGTCGACGGCCCAGTCCTGGTCCGGCAGCAGGTCCACGCAGCGGACCTCATGCCCGAGGTTGAGGGCATTGCCGGGGAGCTGTTCGTAGGTGGGTCGGAAGCGGACAAGCGCATCGCCGGGGCGCAGGAGGGTCTGGGCGGCCAGCGTATTGGCCTCGGTCGCGCCGACGGTGACGAGGACGTTCTCGGGGCCCGCGCCCGGGTAGAGGGCGGCGATCTTCTCCCGCAGGGAGGTCAGGCCGTTGACCTGCGGGTAGTCGACAAGGGTGTCGAACAGCGCCTCGGTGTCGATCTGGGCGAGGGCGAAGAGCTCGGCGTAGCTGAGCGGGTGCACGCCGCTTTCGGAGAAGTTGAAGCGGACGCCGTGTTCGGAGGCGGAGAGAAAGCGCTCGACGGCGAAGGGCGTGAAGTCGCCGTCGGGACGCGCGCTCATGGCCGGGCCCGCCCGTCTCAGAAGCTGGAGATGTCGTTCCAGGTCACGAAGACCATCAGGAGCAGCACCAGCGCCACGCCGAGGCCGGTGGCGTATTCCTGCAGCTTCTCGCCCAGCGGTTTGCCGCGGATCCCCTCCAGCGCGAAGAACAGCAGGTGGCCGCCGTCCAGCACCGGGACGGGGAAGAGGTTGATCATGCCGATGGAGGCGCTGATCAGGGCGATCATGCCGAGGAAGGCGACGATCCCCGCCTCCGCCGCGTCGCCGGAGAGGGAGGCGATGCGGATCGGCCCGCCGAGCGACGAAGAATCCGCGCGTCCCCCGATGATGCCGCCGATATAGGTGAGGGAGCTGTCGATGACGCCGAAGGTCCGCTCGACCCCCACGCCGACGGCGCGGATCGGGCCGGGGGTCTCGGCGTTGGGTTGCAGCATGGGCATGGCGGTGACGCCGATGAGGGGGCGCAGCTCCGTCCCGCCGTCGGCGGCGCGGGCGGGGGAGACGGTGGGCTCCAGCAGGACCTGGCGCGGCTCTTCGCCCGGCGTGCGGACGGAGAGCTGGACCGCGGCGCCTTCGGAGGCCTCCACGATGCGCTGGAGGTCGCGGAAGGAGGAGAGGGGCGTGTCGTTGGCGGCGACGAGGATGTCGCCGGGCAGAAGGCCGGCCTTGTCGGCGGGCCCGCCGGGGGCGACGCCGCCGACTTCGGGGGCCACGAGGGGGCCGGTCATGACCTGCAGGGTCCGCCCGTCGCGCTCCAACGTCACGGCGTAGGCGGTGCGGCCGGGTTCGGCGTCGGAGGCGTCGGTATAGGCGCCGAGCACGTCGCCGAAGACGGCGATGGGCTGGCCCTCGACCTCCAGGATGCGGTCGCCGCGCTGGAAGGGGAGGCGGTCCTCGGCGGCTTGGGAGAGCTCGCCCACCACCGGCTCGTCGGAGCCGACGCCGATGGCGATGGCGAGGCCGGCGTAGATGACGATGGAGAGGATGAAGTTGAAGACCGGGCCGGCGGCGACGGTGAGGGCGCGTTTCCAGAGCGCGGCGCCGGGGAAGGAGCGGGCGCGGTCGGCCTCCGCCAGCTCCTCCAGCTGCTTGGTGTCCGCGCGGGCGGAGGCGGCGTCGCCGTCGCCGAGGAACTTGACGTAGCCCCCCAGCGGCAGCGGCGCGATGCGCCAGCGGGTGCCGCGCTTGTCGGTCCAGCCGGTCAATTCCTTGCCAAACCCGATCGCAAAAGTCTCAGCCTTCACCCCGCACCAGCGACCGACCAGATAATGTCCCATTTCATGGACGAATACCAGCACGCCAATCGTAATCAGAAAGGCAAAAATCGTCAGCAGGAAGCCGGGATTGTCAGTCAAACTTTCATTTCCTCAACTACTGTCTCTGCCCGACAGCGCGATTCTTCATCTGCTGCAAAGATATCCGCAAGACTGATGGGTTGCGGGGGGCTATAACTACTAAGCACCCGCGATACAATCTCCGTTATGTCCAGAAACTGAATGGCCCCGTCCAGAAAGGACGCCACTGCCACTTCATTCGCCGCATTCAATATGGCCGGCTTGACCCCGCCCGCTTCAATCGCGGACCTGGCAAGACCCAGCGCCGGAAAGCGGTCATGATCCGGCGCTTCAAAATCCAGCTGTCCGATGTCAGCAAGATCCAGCGGTTTTGACTGTGTTTTCATCCGTTCCGGCCAGGCTAGCGTGCTCGCGATCGGGATACGCATGTCCGGCGAACCCAGCTGCGCCAGCGTCGAGCGGTCCTGATATTCCACCATCGAGTGAATGACCGACTGCGGATGAACCAGGATATCGATATTCTCCAGCCCAACCGGAAACAGGTGGAAAGCCTCGATCAATTCGAGCCCCTTGTTCATCAGCGTGGCACTGTCGACAGATATCTTCGCGCCCATGTCCCAGTTGGGATGCGCCACCGCCTGTTCCGGCGTGACTGGTACCATCTGATCCCGTGTCCATGTCCGAAACGGCCCTCCGCTCGCGGTCAGGGTAATCTTGCGAACCTGATCTATCTTCCCGCCCTGAAGGCACTGGAAAATGGCGTTATGTTCGGAATCCACCGGGAGCATAACCGCGCCGCTTGATCTGGCCTCCGCCATCATCAGATCGCCGGCGGACACAAGCGCTTCCTTGTTGGCAAGTGCAACGGTTTTGCCACATTTGAGGGCTGCCAGAGTGGACGGCAAACCCGCGCATCCAACAATCGCCGCCATGGTCCAGTCTGCGCCAAGCTCAGCGGCTTCAACCAGTTTTTCGGGTCCGCAGGCCGCTTCCGTTGACGTGCCAGCAAGCAGATCCTTCAGTTCTTGGTAGCGGTCCGGATCGGCAATAACCGCCACCTCCGCCCCGAACTCCTTTGCCAGTGCCGCCAGAGATCGGGCATTGTCATTGGCTGTAAGTGCCCGGATCCGGTAGTGGTCCGGATTGAGCCGCACGAGATCCAGCGTGGAACTGCCGACTGATCCTGTAGCGCCAAAAATCGATATGGTCCGCGCAGTTCCGGTCATGACTGGCTTTCCAGCAAGATGATCGCAGCCACCACGGGAGCGACAGGAATCAGACCATCCAGCCGATCCATCACACCGCCATGGCCGGGAAATATGGTGCCGCTGTCCTTGGCACCGGCAGTGCGTTTCAGCCAGCTTTCGAACAGATCACCCATTTGCGCCAATATGGCGAGGGGCATGCTGAGCAGAACCAGCCGGAAGGGCAATTGCCACCAGGCATGCAGGGCAAAGCTGAACATCAGGGCAACCAGCATGCCGCCGATCAGCCCCGCCCAGGTCTTGTTAGGACTGAACCGCGGCGCAAGCTTGGGACCGCCTATCGCCCGCCCCGCAAAATAGGCCCCGACATCCGTTGCCCAGACAATCGCCAGCGTCCAGAATACCAGCAGCAGACCATTGTCAGTCCCGCGCAGATACAGCACGGCGAGGGCCGGCAGCCCAGCGTAGATAACGCCTGCAGCAAGTTTGAGAGATCGGTCAAAAACCGCGGTGAACAGTGCCGCACCGAAAATCATCCCCAGCGCCAGAAAGGAAGGCCCGGCTGCGAAGGGGGACATCATCGTCAGCGGAACGAACAGGGTATATTGTGCCAGCTTCTTGCTGTCCCCGCGGTCGGTCAAATCCGCCCATTCGGACAATATGCCAAGGGACATCAAGGTTACGAGCAGCCACAGCGCGTGCCGTCCGATGAAATGATCGCCCACCAGCAGAGTGAAGACCGTGACCGCGACCAGTGCGACACCGACAATGATGCGGGTCCCCAGTTCGTTCTGTTTGGCCGGCTGCACGGGTTTGGTCATTCCTTACCGGCCACCAAAGCGGCGTTGCCGGTCACCGAAAGACTTGAGAGCTTTCTGCAATTGCCGCTTGTCGAAATCCGGCCACAGCACGTCGGTGAAATACAGTTCCGAATAAGCCGCCTGCCACAAAAGGAAATTGGAAAGGCGAATCTCGCCGGAGGTGCGGATCAGCAAGTCCAGTGGTGGCAAATCTGCTGTATCAAGTGCTTGCGCAAGATGCTCTGGCGCAATCTGGTCGGGATCAACTTCTCCGCGCTGGACCGCTTTGGCTACATTCTGCATGGCCCGGACTATTTCGTCCTGCGCCCCATAGTTCAGAGCGATGGCCAGCGTCATCCGGTCATTGGCGGCGGTACGGTCAAGCGCACCTTCAATAAGTTTGACAATATCCGGCTCCAAAGCCTTGTAATCGCCAATAACCTTGAGTTTGATGCCGTTGTCTACAAACTCGTCGATATCTGACCGGATATACTGCCGAAGCAAACCCATCAGATCGGAAATTTCATCCTCCGGACGACTCCAGTTTTCCGATGAGAAGGCATAGAGCGTCAGGACCTTGATCCCTGTC
>JBCCCX010000240.1:0-5165 GCA_039033275.1 Pseudomonadota bacterium
ACGCGTGGTGAAATCGTCCTGCAACGTGCGCGAGCTGTCGAGTCCCTCGCCGAACCAGGGCGAGCGTGCGATGCGGCCCAAACTATAGTCCCACATGCGCAGGCGGTGGTCCCAGCTCATGGGCAGGCGCTCCATCAGGCCGGGTCCCGCCATGCGCGCGGCCAATCCGACGAGTGGAGCGAACAGGATCGATCCGGCCAGCGTGCCCACGGACAAGCGCAAGCCCCAACGGCCATGCCGGTATCCGATGGCCGCAAAGATCAGGCCGGCGACGAGCACGACCGGTACGATGGCGAGCCGATTGAGCTGCGTGCCGATCAGCAGCAGCGCGCAAAAGACGATGATGACGGGCCAGGCGCGGCCGCCCCGGTCGCCTTTGGACCCGGAGCCCGCAGGCAGGCGCGTGGCGAACAGCGCGACGAGGACCGGGGCCAGCACGGCATAGACGACATGGCCTCGGCCGATGTTCATCTCCGCTTCGCCCTGGCGCTTGTTCAGGTCGCCGTCCGGGCCGACCGGATCGAGAAAGGTGTTGATGCCGTAGCCTGACGCCACGTCCAGCGCGAGCACGGTCACGCCCGCCAGCGCCATGGCCATGAGCAGATGCGACAATAGGGTCCGCGTCCAGCCAGGCCGGGACAGGACCATAAAGGGGATCATGGCGGCCAGGACCGTCTGCCCGGCCAGGCGCAAGGCCGTTTCGGGTCCCTGCCCGCTCCAGGTGCCGCTCGCACCCAACCAAGCGAAGAAAAGGGCGAAAGCCAGTGCCGGCAGCCAGACATGGCGCGAGGACATGTCGGGTCTATCGGCGCGAAAGGCCCACACGGTCCAGCCCGCCAAACCCAGCAGGATCGCCAGACCTGCAAAGGCCAGCCCGCCGAAATGGATATAGACCGCGATGAAGCCGAGCCAGAAGACCAGCCAGCCGCTGGCAAACCCCTCTATCCGACCACTGCGGGCCACGACCGGGTCTTAACGCTTCATGTCGGGCGGCGTGGCCTCATCGGTCAGCGCGGCGATGGCATCCTCGACCGTGACGATCTCCTGGCCCTGGCTCCCGAGGCGGCGCAAGGCGAGCTTGCCCTCTTCGGCCTCGCGGCGGCCGACCACGGCGATGACGGGCACCTTGCGCTCGGCCGAAAGCTCGCGGATCTTGTAGTTGATCTTCTCGTTGCGCGTGTCGGTCTCCGCACGCAGGCCTGCCGCTTTGAGCCTCGCCACGACCTTTTCGGCGTAATCGTCCGCATCCGACGTGATGGTCGCGACGACGACCTGGACAGGCGAAAGCCAGAGCGGGAACTTGCCCGCATAGTTCTCGATCAGGATGCCGAGAAACCGCTCGAAGCTGCCCAGCACAGCGCGGTGCAACATGAGCGGCGCGTGTTTCTGGTCGTCCGCGCCGATGTAGGACGCGTCGAGACGTTCGGGCATATTGGGGTCGAGCTGGATCGTGCCGGCTTGCCACTCACGACCGATGGCATCGCGCAACACGAAGTCGAGCTTCGGCCCGTAAAACGCGCCATCGCCTTCATTGAGCACGACTTCGAGACCGGAGGCGGCGGCGGCAGCTTCCAGAGCGTCCTCCGCCTTGTCCCAATATTCGTCCGACCCCACTCGCGTTTCGGGCCGTGTGGAGAAGTTCACCTTCACATCGTCGAATCCCAGATCGGCATAGACGGACTTCAGCAATTCCGTGAACGCCTTCACCTCGTCCGTCACCTGTTCCAGCGTGCAGAAAATGTGGCCGTCATCCTGGGTAAATCCGCGCACGCGCATCAGCCCATGCAGCGCGCCCGACGGCTCGTATCGGTGGCAAGACCCAAACTCGGCGTAGCGCAGCGGCAGGTCGCGGTAGCTCTTCATGCCCTGGTTGAAGACCTGGATATGGCACGGGCAGTTCATCGGCTTGAAGGCCAGAACCTTGTCCTCGTCGGCGATCTCGGCCACGAACATGTTCTCGCGGTACTTGTCCCAGTGTCCGGACTTCTCCCAGAACTTCCGGTCCATCATCTGCGGCGTCTTGATCTCCTGATAGCCATACTCCTTCTGGCGGCGCGCCATGTAGGACCGCAGCACCGTGTAGAGCGTCCAGCCGTTCGGATGCCAGAAAGCCTGTCCCTGCGCTTCCTCCTGAAAGTGGAACAATTCCAGTTGGCGTCCGAGACGGCGGTGGTCGCGCGCTTCGGCTTCTTCGATCTGCTTCAAGTGCGCGTCGAGGTCTTCCTGGTTCGCCCAGGCCGTGCCGTAGATGCGCTGCAGCTGCGGATTGTTGCTGTCGCCCCGCCAATAGGCCCCGGCCACCTTCATCAGCTTGAAAGCCTTGCCGATCTTGCCCGTGCTGGGCAGGTGGGGGCCCCGGCACAGGTCGAACCATTTACCCTGCTTGTAGACGGACAGCACCTCGTCCTCGGGCAGATCCTCGATCAGCTCGACCTTGAAGTCCTCACCCAAATCCTTGAACAGTGCGATCGCCTCGTCGCGCGGCATTTCCATGCGCTCGAACTTGTCGTTGCGATTGACGATGAACGCCATCTTCTTCTCGATGGCGGCGAAATCGTCCGCGCTGAAAGGCTCGTCGCGGTGGAAATCGTAGTAGAAGCCGTTCTCGATGACCGGTCCGATCGTGACCTGGGTGCCAGGAAACAGCTCCTGCACCGCTTCGGCGAGCACGTGTGCGGCGTCATGGCGGATCAGCTCCAGCCCTTCCGGGTCCTCGGCCGTGACCAGTTCGATGGCAGCATCGCGCTCGATCGGTTGGTTGGCGTCTTTCAGCTCGCCGTCCAGCTTTACGGCAAGCGTCTTCTTCATCAGGCCCTTGGAGATCGACTTGGCGACATCCAGCGCCGTGACGCCGGGCTCGTATTCGCGAGCGTTGCCGTCGGGGAAGGTCAGGGTGAGCATGGGAAGGTGCGCTTAAGGTGAAAGTGATTGCCGAAGCCGCGCATGTGGCAAATGGGCCGTGGCGGGGCAAGAGGCCCGATCACAGGAAGACGCTCCGGCAAAGAGCGTCCCGCGCCAAGGCGACCTACCCCGTTCGGAGTAGCGGCATGGGTTGGTCTTCGATGGGTTGGTCTTCGCCAGGTTGGCGCTCCGCCGGGATCATGCGCTTCGGGCTTTGCGCCCGCCCTTCCGAGAGATGGGTCAGGATGACATCCGTAATACGCTGCGTCGGGTAGGGCTTTTCCAGGATATCGACCACGCCGTAGCGGGCATAGTCGTCGGCGACCTTGTCGGCGTGGGTGCAGGTGGTGATCATGAAATGCGTGCCGGCGATTTCGGGCGTGGCGCGGACGCGTTTCACCAGATCCAGGCCGGTCTGTCCGGGCATGATATGGTCGGCGATGACCAGCGGGAATTGGAAGTCGTGCACGCTCTTGGCCCGCATCATGATCCCGAACGCTTCGTCTGCATCCGAGGCACAGACCGGACTCGCGCCGAAACGCTCGAGTTGCTGGCTCAATATCTTCCGGGGCGTGTCGAGATCGTCCACGATCAGCACGGGCGTCTTGCTCGACAGACGGTTCGACGGCTCCGATTTGGGTCGGCTCGGCTGGTCGGACAGGGGGAAACCGAGTTCGACGGTGAAAGTCGACCCCTCGCCCACTGTGGAGGTCACGACGATATGGCCGCCCATCGCTTCGATGAGCTGTTGGGTGATGGTCAGGCCGAGACCGGTCCCGCCGTAGCGCCGCGTGGTGGTGTTGTCGGCCTGTTCGAACTGGTTAAAGATGGTCGCTAGCTTATCTTCGGGAATGCCGATGCCCGTGTCGGCGATCTCGAAACGCAAGCGCGCATGACCGGTTTCGGCGTCTTCCACCGAGCGGAGGGTCAGGGCGACGTAGCCGTCATGCGTGAATTTGAGCGCGTTGCCGACCAGATTGATCAGGATCTGGCGGACCCGGCCTTCGTCCCCGACGATCTGCGAGGGAATGGACAGCGGCATGTCGGCCAGCAGTTCCAGCTGTTTGCCGCGCGCCGTATGACCCAGCAAGGCCATGACGTCGTCCACCGTGTCCCGCAACTCGAACGGATGCGCATCGATGCGCAGCTGCCCGGATTGCAGCTTCGAGAAGTCCAGTATGTCGTTGATGACCGTCATCAACGCCTCGCCCGAGCGCAGGATGATGTCCACCTGCTGGCGCTGCGCTGCGCTCAGCGGCCCCATGCCGAGCAGTTGCGCCATGCCGAGCACGCCATTCATGGGCGTGCGGATCTCGTGGCTCATATTGGCTAGAAATTCGCTTTTGGCCTTGCTGGTCTGTTCGGCTTCGAGTCGGGCGATCTCGTTTTCGTTGGCCTGGCGCATGGCTTCGCGTCCATCGGCCAGGTTGCGGCTCATCTCGTTGAAGGCGACGAACAAGTCGCCGATCTCGTCCCTATGTTCCACGACAAGTTCGCGGCCGAATTCCTCGCGGCTGATGTGCCCGGCTTCCGTCACCAATTGCTGGATGGGGCGGCTGAGATAGCGTGCGATACGGGTTGCGGCGAAGATGCCGATCGCGATGGCGAGGCCGCCCGCCAAAACGATGGCCGTGAGGATCCGGCGATAGTTTTCCGCTCGGGCCTGCACGAAGGAATCATGGATGTGTTGAAGCGTTTCGCCCGTATCCTCGATGGGATGGGACAGGCGGAAGGATCCGACACGAACGCCGTCATGGGTTAGGGGACCCTGGGCGACGAGTGCGCCTCCGTCCAATTCGGTCCGGATCGTTTTCAAGGTTCTGGGGTCCTCATCGGGCAGGACATTCGAGGCGGACCGTAGGCCCAAGGGATGATCCAGTCCGAGCGCGTGCCCGTTGGCGTCGTATATGCGCAGCTCCGACAGGGCGTTGCTATCGACGAAAAAGTCGATCCTTCGTTTCATGTTCCCACCTTCGCCCCGCGCCAGAGGCGGAGCGAACAGCGTAGTCGCCTGTTCGGCCAGATTGGCAGCCCGTTCCAGGTCGCGCGTAGCGAGTTTCTCGGCCACGATGGTCTGTGTCGCCGCATCCGTTTCGACGACAAGTTCCCGGAACTGCATGAAATAGAACAGGCCGAGCA
Source organism: Pseudomonadota bacterium (assembly GCA_039033275.1). Classification (GTDB taxonomy): domain Bacteria; phylum Pseudomonadota; class Alphaproteobacteria; order Caulobacterales; family Maricaulaceae; genus Litorimonas. Next base: position 5,041 of record JBCCCX010000240.1, read on the forward strand.
GGATGACGCAGGCCGCGACGATGCTCGAAATCACGGCCGTGTATTTGACGACGAGACTGCTAGTCATCATCCGGTCGATCCTGTCGAACAGGTCGTGGCCCCAGTCTTTCGCGTTTTTGACCTCA
>JBCCCX010000241.1:0-5160 GCA_039033275.1 Pseudomonadota bacterium
GGCTCGCCGCCATCGCCCGGGCGACAAAGGTCGGCGACGGCGCGGAACAGGGCACCAATATGGGCCCGATCCAGAACAAGCGGCAGTTCGACCGCGTCATGGACCTGCTGGACGACGCCAAGGCCAACGAGCTGACCCTGATCGAGGGATCCGACGTTCCCGACAATGGCGGTTATTTCATTCCCGTGACCATCGTGGACAACCCGCCGGAGGACAGCCGCGTCGTCCAGGAAGAGGCGTTCGGCCCGATCCTGCCGATGATGAAGTTTTCCGACGTGGACGAGGTGGTGGAGCGCGCCAACGACACGATCTACGGCCTGGCCGGGGCGGTCTGGTCCAGGAACACGGAGCAGGCGGTGGAGATCGCGCGGCGGCTGGAGACCGGCACGGTCTGGGTCAACCACAACCTCAACACCCGGCCCGACACGCCGTTCGGTGGCCACAAGCAGTCTGGCTTCGGCGTGGAACACGGCGAAGACGGCCTGCTGGAATATATGGTTCCACAGAGCATCTTCGTGAACAAGGCGGCGGCCGTCTAGGTCAGGCCCTCAACACCGCGCAGGCATAGCATCCCGGCGCGGCGTTGTGGATGTGGAGATAATCCGTCTCCTCATCCGCGAACAGCGCGTCGATCGCCTCTTCCAGACCCCAGCCATCCGCAAGCCGGGCGGCGCGCATGGCGTGGTCGCGCCCGAAGGCGCGGACTGAGAGCTGCCGGTGGCGGAGCATGTCCGGCACGGTGCCCACGCCGGGCCGAGCGCGGACGGCCCCTTCGCGGACATAGATGGCATGGCTGGCGCGGTAGGGTCCGCACGCGGGCTGATGGAGATGTTGGACTAGGATCAGCGTTTCGCCGACCTCCGCGTCGCGCAAGCTCACGCGGCACGGATAGCCGGGACGGGAGTCTGCGATGACGCGCCTCGCCTCGCGCGCAGCCAATGCGGTGGCGTCGAGATCGAACAGGGGTTCGAAAGGCGCGTAGGACAGCGATTGGATGATGAAGCTCATACGGCCGGCCCTAGCCGCTCCGTCAGGCCCGTGCCGCCGGAATCCAGGCACCATATTCGCAAAAAAGGGTGGGCTGCCGCGTCGTGCGAAAAGCCTATCCCAATATGGACGTCACCAGGCAGTCCACCGGGAAGGAGCGGCGGCGCGGATGGCCTTCGGGGCCGTCCCACTCGCACAGGGCGGTATCCGTGTCGTGACGGGCGCTGATCACCGTCATGACGGGGCCGCCGGAGCGCAGGCGCACTTCCACGCCCTTCCAGATATTGGGCCGCACCACCGGGTGGGGGAAGGTATCCAGCACCCGGCAGGGCACATCGCCGAAGCGAAGCGTCTCACCGGAAAACCAACTGCAGGACACGGCCGGGCCAAAGCGGGTCGGCGCCACGCGTTCCACGGTCATAAGTCTTATTTCGTCCTGGTGGCTGACCACCATGCCCTGTTTCAGGGTCTCGTCTATGCGGCACGCGTTGGTCATCATATCGACCTCCTTCGCCTATGAATCCCGAATGTGACGAGACGGAAAACAATTACAAGCTGAAATCGCGCCGACCTTAACGCAGGCCAAAAACAAACTTCTACGATAGCATCTTTGTTAACCCAGAATATTAATATCCGGTCTAAAGCATTGTTCGATGTTAATGAACATGTTGGCTTTAAATGGGCGAATGGGTGTTTCAGTCCGCAGGATCGGGCTCTACCGAGCGCCAGCGCGCATAGGCCCAGGGCCGCCACCACGCCCCGGTCGCGCGCTCCGGCACGGGGTCGAGCCCGCACGTGCCCCACGGGTTGCAGCGCAGCCAGCGCGCCAGACCCATCCAGCCGCCCGCCCACACGCCGTGGCGGCGCATCGCCTCCAGCATGTAGGCGGAGCAGCTCGGGCTATGGCGGCAGCGCACGCCCAGCGCGCCCAGCACGGGCGAGAGCAGCACCTGGTAGAGGCGTATTGGAACGGTACAGAGCAACAAGAGCGGTCGGGACGCCATGTCGCGTGCTAGCGGCTGCGCGGGCCGATTTCCAGCTTTGGTCGTTTTGTGCTATGCAAGATGCAACCAGAACACGAGGTCAAACCATGAAATACGCCGTCCTGTCCGCCCTCCTGCTCACTTGCCTTCCGGCTGCGGCAGCGGCGCAGAGCGGCATCATCATCGGCGAGGGCAAGGCGCAGAGTTGCTACCAGTCCGCGCTGATGGGCGATATGGGCTCCGTCACGGCGGTGCGGACCTGCACGGAGGCGCTGGACGATCCGCGCCTGGTGCGCCGCGACCAGGCGGCGACGCTGGCCAACCGGGGGCTCCTCTTCGTGCGCCGCGGCAACTTCGATCGCGCCATGGCCGATTTCGACCGCGCGCTGGACTTCGCGCCGGAGCTGGCCGAAGCGCATTTGAACCGCGGCACGGCGCTGTTCCACAGGGGCGACTTCGCCGCCGCCCGCGACGCCTATACGCGCTCGCTGGAGCTGGGCATCACCAAGGAGGCGGAAGCGCTCTACAACCGCGCGCTCGCCCATGAGCGACTGGACGACAACCGCGCCGCCTATCTTGATCTGCGGCGCACGCTGGAACTGCGCCCGGACTGGGACGCCGCCCAGGCCACCATGGCGCGCTTCACCGTCGTGTCCCGCCGCGACAGCTAGAGGCCCCTGCCCGCTTGCCTTCGCCGCGCCAGTGCCTAAACGGGCGTTCATGACAGCTCAAACGACAGCGGACGCGAAGAAGATCGCCGCCTCCTACGACTATGACGACCTGATCGTCTCTGGCGAGCGCTCGCTCTTCGGGCCGGGCAACGCCAAGCTGCCCCTGCCGCCCATGCTGATGCTCGACCGGATCGAGCGCATCGCGGATGAGGGCGGCGCCTACGGCAAGGGCGAGATCGTCGCCCATCTGGACATCACGCCGGACCTCTGGTTCTTCGCCTGCCATTTCGAGGGCGATCCGGTCATGCCGGGCTGCCTGGGCCTGGACGCAATGTGGCAGCTGGTCGGCTTCTGGCTCGGCTGGACGGGGGGCGAGGGCCGCGGCCGCGCGCTCGGCGTGGGCGAGGTCAAGTTCACCGGCCAGGTCACGCCCGACGTCCGCCGCGTGCGCTACGAGATCGACATCAAGCGCGCCATCCGCCGCAAGCTGGTGCTCGGCATCGCCGACGGCCGCATGTATGCCGACGATGCACTGATCTACCAGGCGAAGGACCTGCGCGTCGGGCTGTTCGTGCCGGAAGCGGGCTAGCGCCTCTCAAATCCCTCCCCCGAGCAGGGGGAGGTGGCACGACGGCCGCAGGCCGAGTGACGGTGGGGGGTGCCGGACCTATCGTCGGGGAGGATCGCCAGCGACTGTCCAAGACCGAGACCGCGAGGCACCCCCCACCGCCCCTTCGGGGCACCTCCCCCTGCTCGGGGGAGGGATAAAACCGCCCCTTTCCCCTGGCCCTCCGAGCCGCTAATCCCCTCCCCACAACACGGGACTGAACCATGACTCAGAAAAGACGCGTCGTCGTCACCGGCCTCGGCATTATTTCCTGCATCGGCAACGACGCGGACACGGTGGCTGCATCCCTGAAACAGGGCCGCTCCGGCATCGCGCACGACCCGAAGATGGCCGAGCTGGGCTTTCGCAGCCAGGTCTCCGGCCGCCCCGACGACACGTCGGAACAGGCGAAAGAGATCATCGGCAAACGCTCGCTTCGCTTCATGGGCGACGCGGCGGAATGGTCGGCGCTGGCCATGGCCCAAGCCATCGAGGATAGCGGCCTGAGCCCCGAACAGGTCAGCGACCCGCGCACCGGCATCATTGCGGGCTCCGGCGGGCCGTCCAGCCTGGAGATCGTGCGCGCCGCCGACATCACGCGCAAGAACAGCTCGCCCAAGCGCGTCGGCCCCTTCGCGGTTCCCAAAGCGATGAGCAGCACAGTCAGCGCCACGCTGGCCACCCACTTCAAGATAAAGGGCGTCAACTATTCCATCACGTCCGCCTGCACGACCTCGCTCCATTGCATCGGATCAGCCGCGGAGCAGATCGCCTGGGGCAAGCAGGACGTCATGTTCGCCGGCGGAGGGGAGGAGCTGGAATGGCCCATGTCCAACCTGTTCGACGCGATGGGCGCGATGAGCAGCAAGTATAACGACACGCCCGAAACCGCGTCCCGCCCCTTCGACGTCAGCCGCGACGGTTTCGTCATCGCGGGCGGGGCGGGCATGCTCGTGCTGGAGGAATATGAGCACGCCCTCGCCCGAGGCGCGGACATCTACGCCGAGGTGCTGGGCTACGCCGCCACCAGCGACGGCCACGACATGGTTGCGCCGAGCGGAGAAGGCGCGGAACGCGCCATGCGTCTTGCGCTGGAAGACGCGGGCCTGGAGCGCGTCGACTACATCAACCCCCACATGACCAGCACACCCGTCGGCGACGTGGCCGAGAGTGCCGCCATCCACCGCGTCTTTGGAGGTATTGAGGGGGGCGAAGGCGAGAGCGCGCCCTTCATCTCCGCCACCAAAGCCCTCACCGGCCACTCCCTCGGCGGCGCGGGCGTCCAGGAAGCCGTCTACACCCTCCTCATGATGAAACACGGCTTCATCGCCCCTTCCGTCAACATCGTCGACCTCGACCCCGACGTCGCCCCTATCAACATCGCCCGCGAGCGGGTGGAGACGGAGGTCCGGACGGCGATGAGCAACAGCTTTGGGTTTGGGGGGACGAATGGGAGTATGGTGTTTGGGGGCATTAAGTAGCCTGGAACATGGACCTTAACTTTTGCAGTAAGGTAGAAACGTTGCCCCTAGTCTCTTCATCAAGTTCATAATCTAGAACACTAGACTTTTCTGCAAAAAATAATGCGAAGTGCCTTTTTTGAAGTTTTTTAATGCCAAAGTATTTTCTTATTTCCGCTTTAGTTTTATTGGATATTAGACCCTCTAACTTTTTGCCTTTAAAGCGCTTATCCACCTCACCATAAACATAGCAACTATTGGACAATAGAAACTCTCTTCTATAGCGTTTAACCGCAGCTCTCCCGGCAGCATCGTCATCTGCAAGAACTATAAAGTCACGACCATATCCAAGCGCCAAAGATATAAGGGCCTCCATGTTATCCACGCCCACCCCAGGATAAAAGTTTAAGTCAGAGCCATACTTTTTCTTGTAGAAATTAAAAAAGTAAAAA
>JBCCCX010000242.1:0-5130 GCA_039033275.1 Pseudomonadota bacterium
CCGACCAGCACGACGGCGAGCGTGGGTGTAGTGGGCAGCGCGCGCACGGCGGCTCCCACGCGTTCGCGCAAGGCTTGCGCGACGCTCTTTCCGTCGATCAGGACTCCGCTCATACCGTCTGCTCCAGTCCGGACCGCATGTCCGGGAAGAAATCTGTGACGCGGCGATGCCATAGGCCGCGCATCCGATGCAAGTCGTCGCTCGCGGCCTGGAACGTTGCAGGCCCGGTAACGTGCGGTCCAATCTGGACAGCGGCGCGGCAGCGCGCCAAACGATGACCGATTGTCGTAAACCGGTCGCAAACTCTGTCTATGGCCGCCCTTCGCGGCCGCGGTTTTCAGACCGGATTATGGTCGAATACGCTGGGGGCGTACGGGGCGTGAAGGGGAATTGCCGATAGTATGCCGAGTTCAGTTGCGGACATCGCTGTGATGAACCGGGGGTCGATGCGCTCCGGCCTGGTTCCTCTTGCAGGCCGAGCGGCGCTTGTCCTTCTCGTTGCCATGGCGAGCTGGCTGGCGGTCCGCCTGGTCATAGCGCTTGTCGCGCCGACCAGCCTTTGGGAACCCGTTCTGGTTGCCGGACCCGTGCAGGCTTCACAGGCCGCCGCCCGCGCTTACGACTTCTCATACAATCCGTTCGAAGCAGGCGACGCGCCGGAAATTGCCGCGCCCGAACCCGTCCCTGGCGATGACGCACCCGAAACCACGCTCGACCTTCAATTAACCGGACAGCGTTCCGGCGAAAACGGCACGGCCTTCATCCGCACGCCGGACGGCCAGGACCGGAACTATTATGCCGACGAAGAGATCATGCCCGGTGTGGTGCTGCGCGGCGTTTTCCCAGGCTTCGTATTGATCGATGTGAACGGCCAGACTCAGCGCCTGACCATGGAGGACATGAAGCGAGGGCAGGTTGCGGGCGGAGCCACGGCCCCCTCACGTCCGGCGCAGCTCCAGACCCTGCGCATACCCGATGCCACGACGCTTCTGTCGCAGGTCCGGCTGACTCCCGCCACGGACGAAGCGGGGCAGCGGATCGGACTCGAAGTTTCTGCCCGAACCGGCGGTGTGGATCTCGGCAGCTACGGCCTGCGCGACGGGGACGTGGTGACGCGCTTCGCCGGGCAGAGCGTCACGTCCGGCACGCCCGACATAGCCGCGCTCCGCAGGACCGTTTCATCCGGACAGCCCGTGCGGCTCGACATTGTGCGTGACGGACAGCCCATGACGATTACGATCGGATCGACCCCATGACCTTCGCGAAACCCTTCCGGCAGGGTGCGGCTCTCTGCGCTCTGCTTTGCGCCGCGCCAGCGCTTGCGCCCGTCCCGGCGTTCGCGGCCGACGACCATATCATCAGCCTTCAGCGGGCGGACATACGCGACTTCATCGACGATGTCGCCGTCGTCACCGGCCTGACATTCCTGGTCGATCCGCGGGTGGAGGGGCAGGTCACGATCAGCAGCGAACAGGCGCTCAACGACCAGGAAGTCTTCTCGGTCTTCAAGGAGGTGTTGCGGGTTCATGGCTTCACCCTCGTCCGGACACCGGGCGGGGAGTACCGCGTGACGCTGTTGCAGGGCAGTGCGCAGGACGCCCCCTTGACGGCGGGCAACGGCGCCTCGGGCCAGATGGCGACGGCGATTATCAAGCTCCGCGACTCGGACGCGGCCGAGGCCGCACGGCTAATCAAGCCGGTCATGCATACGCAAGGGCAGGTCACGGCCAACCCCAATGGCCGCGTCCTGGTCGTCACGGACTTCCCGGAAAATCTTCGCAAGGCGCGCGAGATCGCGGCCGCCATGGAAGGCTCCGACATGGCGCGCGAAATCTTCCAGCTTCGCCAGCTCTCGGCGTCCGATGCGCGCGACGCGCTTGAAGCCATAGGCGGTGCCGACGCACCCTTCAAAGTGGCGGCCTTGCCGGCTACAAACTCGTTGATCGTCGAGGCCACGAACGAAGAGATGGCACGGCTTCGCGAGCTCATCGCGTCGATCGATACGGCCGGTGCCGCGCCTCGCGGGGCGGTGAGCGTCGTGCCTCTGCGTTTCGCCAACGGGGCGGACCTGCTGGATATGCTCGTCGCTTTGCTACCGAGCTATGCGCGCGACGGGCAGCCCGTGCCGACCGTGGCCTACGATGTCGGGTCGAACACGCTGGTCGTGACGGCGGAAGGCGACGCGCAGGTCGAGCTCACCAACCTGATCCGCCGTCTGGACGTGCGCCGCCCGCAGGTCCTCGTCGAAGCGCTCATCGTCGAAGTGTCGGATAAGGCCGCCAAGGAACTCGGCGTGCAGTTCGCGCTCGGCGACACGTCGGGCAGCACGGTTCCGTTGATATCGACCAACTATACGCGCAGCGCCCCCAACCTTCTGTCACTTGCGGGTGCCCTGACCGGAACTATAACCGACGCCGAGACGCAGTCTGCTGCGGTGGAAAGCCTGACGGGCTTGGGCGGCGGCACGATCGGCATTGGCGGTCAGAGCGGCGATGTGCTGTTCGGCGCCGTGCTGAACGCGGTCGAGACCGACGACGACAGCAACGTCCTGTCGACGCCCTTCGTGACAACGCTGGACAATCAGCCCGCCACCTTCCTGGTCGGCCAGGAAATCCCGATCACGACGGGCGAGTCGCTGGGCGCGGCAAATGTGAACCCGTTCCGCACCTTCGAACGGCAGGAGGTCGGCATCCAGCTGGACGTCACGCCCCAGATTTCCGACGGCGATGTAATCCGCCTGGCCATCAGTCAGGAAGTCAGCTCCATCGCCGGCGTGCTCACCTCGACAGCCGGGGATTTCGTGACGAATAAGCGTGAAATCACGACGACCGTCCTCGCCAATGACGGTGAAGTCATTGTGCTCGGCGGCCTGTTGCAGGACGATGAGCAGATCGACATCGAGAAAATTCCGGTCCTGGGCGATCTGCCTGGTATCGGTGCTGCGTTCCGCTCACGCGGGCGGACACGCACCAAGACGAACCTCATGGTCTTTCTGCGCCCGACCATCATACGCGACGCGGCCGATGCGCGGCCTCTGACCCAGAGCCGCCTCGACCGTATGCGCCAGGAAGACATGTTGCAAAGCGGGCGGGACGTTTCCAAGATCGACCTGCTGCCCGTGCAGCCCGTCGATCCGTTGGCGCCCGTCCCGGTGCCGGGCATCACGGCCGAGCCGGAACGTTGATGCGTCGCTTACTCATCCTAGTCGCCATACTCGCCGGATTCGCCTCGCTGGTCCGGCACTTTCCGCTGGCTTGGGCCGGTAATGTTCTGCCGGACGGCATTGCGACCTTGTCCGGCACGATCTGGAATGGCCAAGCTTCGGGCGTACCGCTCCTCGGCGATTTGAAAGTCGAGGCGGGGCTCGGTTCGGCCAGTCTCTCAACGCCATCCGGCAATGTCAGCTTTTCTGCCGATGTCGCACCCGGAGGCGTGGAGGACCTTGTCCTGTCCATGCCGGTCTCCCAACTGCCCACGAGCGATGCGCGCCTGTCTGGACTATCGGGCCGGTTTTCCTTGCGAGTCGATGAAGCGCAGATCGATGACGGCGCATGCCTGTCCGCGACGGGCACGGCATCGACGGATGTGCTGGCCTCCAATCGCGACCGGTTCGGATGGGCGGGCCCCGCGCTGAGCGGACCTGTGGACTGCGTGGGCGGGCGACTGCGTGTGCGTCTGTCCGGCAGCGACGGGGCACAGACGGTAGGCGTCATCATCACGACGGGCTTAGACGGTGTCTACCAGTCCGATGTCACCGTCGACACGACCGACCCTGCCGCCGGCAATGCGCTTGCCTTGTTCGGTTTCAGCCCGACACGCGACGGAGCCTACCGGCTGGCGGAACAGGGGCGCTGGCGCTGAGATGCGTGCTCTTATAATAATGGCTGTGCTGCTGGGGGCGTGTGCCAGCGCGCCCGATCCCGTGACAGACAGGGCTGCCGCGCCAGCGCGCGGTCTTGCCCCGCAAACGCTGGCAGATGGAGAATGCGGCTTGTTCGGCTGGGATGCGGCACCCGATCCGGTCTTCGTGTTCTTTGCCACACAGGACCGGGCCCTCTATTCGGACGCTGGCACTGTGTTGGAGCTAGAACCGGCGGGCGTCTTCCCGGCTGGGACTTACGGTCCGTTCACGTTGGAGCTTGGTCCAGGTGACACGGTTGCCGACGCGACCCGCCATACGTCCGCCCGGATCAAGCGCACGCTGGATGACGGGTTCGAAATGGTCCGTCCGCTCGTGGTCCTGCAGACCTGCCAGGGCGCAACGGACCCTGCGTTCTAAAATATCTGTTGCGCCACCCAGACGGCGCCGATGCCGATGGCGAGGAATGGCCCGAAGGGAATGCGGGTATCCCGTGTGCCCCCTTTGGGCAGGGCGTAGACCAAAGCGCTGACGCTGGCTGCCAGAACGATGCCGGGCAGGGCGTAGACGCCGCACCATGCCCCGCCGACCGCCAGCAGCTTGGCATCGCCGCGGCCCAGCCCGTCGCGTTTACGGACAAGCCTGTAGACGGTCTCGACGAGCCAGAAAAAACCGTAGCCCAGCGCCGCGCCGAGCAGATGGAGATAGAAGTCCTCAGACGTTCCGAACGCCCAGGCCAGACCAGCGGCGAGCAAGGGAAGGGTAATGATGTTGGGCAGTCTTTGCGTCGCCCAGTCGATACGCGCGAGCTGCACCAGCGCGCCGATTAGGACGAGCCCGCTCAATATGGTGACACCGGTGATCATCGCAGCCACGCTTTATCCCAAAAGCGCTTGGACGGAAGCGGCGAATTCGGCCATAGGCGGAGCGTTCATCGGCCAATCATCGCAGACGGAAGCGGGAGCCGCGCATGCCTGACACGCCCGACCTGCTGGACCGCGAGGATACGCTCGAACCGGCCAACGACGTCAACCCCATCGTGATCGCGCTCGACCTGTCCAGCGATGCAGAAATGCGCGTCCGACTGGAGGCGCTCCATCCGGCCGATTTCTCCGATTATCTCGAACAGCTGAGCGATCCGCAGCGCGAAGAACTCGTGGCCCGCGCGCCGGAACTCATCACGGGCGAGTTGCTGGCCGAGCTCGAGGATGAGGTGGTCGAAGACGTTCTGCCGCTGCTGGACCCGTCGCTCATTGCCGACGCGCTGACAG
>JBCCCX010000243.1:0-5101 GCA_039033275.1 Pseudomonadota bacterium
TGATCGACGCGGTGCAGGCTCTCGGCAAGTTGCCGATGCTCTACCCTGCGGATTACGTCGCCGTTTCTGCGCACAAGATCGGCGGGCCGCAGGGTGTGGGCGCACTCTACGTCTCTCCCGAAGCGCCTTTCACGTCGTTTCTACAGGGTGGCGGTCAGGAGCGTCGGCGACGCGCCGGAACCTTGAACGTGCCCGGAATCGCCGGTTTCGGCGCGGCCGCGAAACGAACCGGCCGGTTCGATAAGGTGTCGGCACTGCGCGATGCTCTGGAGGCTCGGCTGGTCGGCATCGACCCGGCGACGGTCGTATTTGGAGCTGATGCACCGCGCCTGCCTAATACGCTTTTCTTCTCCGCGCCCGGCCTCCGCGCCATGACGGCCATGATGGCCTTCGATCTGGCCGGTCTTTCTGTGAGCACGGGAACGGCGTGCAGCAGCGGAAAAGTCGGCGAAAGCCGCGCACTGCGCGCCATGGGCCGTATACAGGATGCGCCCGACGGCGCGATCCGGGTCAGCTTCGGACCCGGCAACACAATGACCGACGTGGATAAATTCGCCGACGCCTACGCCAAGCTGCGCGGGCAGAGAAAGGCAGCCTGATGAGTGACGTGAAAATCAAGGACGGCATCGAGGCCGAAACCGTCGAGGGTGTGCGCAGCCTCGAAGCGGACAAGTACAAATACGGCTTCGATTCCGACATCGAGCAGGAGTTCGCGCCCAAGGGGCTGAACGAGGATATCGTCCGCTTCATCTCCGAGAAGAAAGGCGAGCCGCAATGGCTGCTCGACTGGCGGCTGGAGGCCTATCGCCGCTGGCTGACGCTGGACGAGCCCGAATGGGCCATGGTCGACTACCCGAAGATCGATTTCCAGGACATGTATTACTACGCCTCTCCGGTGAAGAAGAAGGAACTGGAGTCGCTCGACGAGGTCGATCCGGAAATCCTGGAAATCTACAACAAGCTCGGCATCCCGCTCAAAGAGCAGGAAGTGCTGGCCGGCGTGAAGGGCGCGCCGCGCGTGGCCGTGGATGCGGTTTTCGACTCGGTCTCTGTCGTGACGACCTTCAAGAAGGAGCTCGCCAAGCACGGCGTCATCTTCTGTTCTTTCAGCGAGGCGGTGCGCGAGCATCCGGAGTTGGTTAAGAAGTATATGGGTTCGGTCGTGCCCGTGACGGACAATTACTACGCCACGCTCAACAATGCCGTCTTCTCGGACGGGTCCTTCGTCTACATCCCGCCGGGGGTGCGTTGCCCGATGGAGCTATCGACCTATTTTCGCATGAACGCCCAAGGGACGGGCCAGTTCGAGCGCACGCTCATCATCGCGGACGAAGGGAGTTATGTCTCCTACCTCGAGGGCTGCACTGCACCCATGCGCGATGAAAACCAACTCCACGCCGCCATCGTGGAAATCGTGGCGCTGAAGGATGCCGAAGTGAAATATTCCACCGTCCAGAACTGGTGGCCAGGCGACAGCGAAGGCAAGGGCGGGGTCTACAACTTCGTGACCAAACGGGCCGACTGCCGCGGCGAGAACTCGAAGGTCAGCTGGACGCAGGTCGAGACGGGCTCCGCCGTCACCTGGAAGTATCCAAGCTGCATCCTGCGCGGCGACAATAGCGTCGGCGAGTTCTATTCCATTGCCATCACCAATGGCCGTCAGCAGGCGGATACCGGCACCAAGATGATCCATCTGGGCGAGAACACGCGGTCCCGCGTCATCTCCAAAGGGATCAGCGCGGGGCGGTCCAACTCGACCTATCGCGGCCTCGTCAGTGCGCACCGCAAGGCGAAGGGCGCGCGCAACTTCACCCAATGCGACTCGCTCCTGATCGGCGATCAGTGCGGGGCGCACACCGTTCCCTATATCGAAAGCGGCACGCCCACGGCACAGTTCGAGCATGAGGCGACGACGTCCAAACTCTCGGACGAACAGCTTTTCTACTGCCGCCAGCGCGGCCTGTCCGAGGAAGATGCCGTCGCGCTTCTCGTCAACGGTTTCTGCCGCGACGTGTTGCAGGAACTGCCCATGGAATTTGCGGTCGAGGCGCAGAAGCTCGTCGCCATATCGCTAGAAGGCAGCGTGGGCTGATGAGCGCGGCGCGTCGACGTCTGGTTTGGCTGATCGGCGGTCTGGGAGCGGCCCTGATCGCGGCCATGGTCGTCATCAAGATCTGGTTCACGGCGAGTGTGTTCTCGCCCATTGATCCGGATCTGATGGCGGCGGCCGGAGCACCCCAGATGTCTATGGAAGAAGAGCCGCTCGACGAGCAAGAACGTATCGCCCGTGACATGGTCACGCCCGTCGTGCCCGGAACGCCGGTCATGCCCGTGGCCGATACGCGTCTCGATCCGTCGGACTATTCGCGCTATTTGGCGCGGGCCATTCCCATAGAGGTCGGTATGGACCGCTATCTCGCCAAGGACGAACTGCTGCTCTACTACAACCGCGCGCCCGAAGAGGCCGGAGCCCGTCGCGCCAAGGTCAGCAGTTCCGAACGCAGCGTCGATGGGGCCACGCTCTTCGTGATCCGCAGCAGCGGACTGGCCGACGACTCCATTGCGGCGCACGAGACCTACGCGCTGTTCGATTCCGGATCCGTGGTCGACTTCGGCTCGCGCCAGCAATGCCGCCGCGGCGACACGCCCAACATATGGACTACGGAGCTCTGTCCCTGATGCCCAAGAAGACAACCGATCCGAAGCGCCAGCTGATAACGCTGAGCGAAGGCGAAAAGACCTACGCCATGAGCCGCGCGCTCGTACAGGGCGACTGGTGTTTCGTGTCCGGCACGGTCGGCTACGATTACACGACCGGGGACATGCCGGACGACCCGGCCCAGCAGGCCATGAACGCCTTTGCCAACATCCAGGCTGCGCTGAAAGGCGGCGGGTTCGAACTCGGTCACACGGTGCGGGTCCAGTATACGCTGAGCTCCCGCGATCACGTCGACGCCGTGCTACCCGTCATCCGTCAGCACTACGGTAACATCCTGCCGGCCGCGACGATGGTCATCGCCGATCTGGTGGCTGAACGCATGAAGGTCGAAATCGAAGTGACGGCTTTTAAAGGATAGTTTGAACCAGCTCAGGCCGACTTGATCGGCCTGCCCATCTCCCAATAGCCGATGGCACAGGAGTTGGGTTCGCCGATCAAGTCGGCGAAAGCGGATAGAAAGTGGATTTATGCTCAACATCACCAACCTCACCGCGACCGTCGATGACGGCGCGAAGACCATCCTCAACGACCTCTCGCTCTCCGTGCCGGCGGGCGAGGTGCATGCGATCATGGGGCCGAACGGGGCAGGGAAGTCGACCTTGTCCTACGTGCTGACAGGCCGGGATGGCTACGACGTGACGGGCGGGTCCGTGACGCTGGACGGCGGAGACCTGCTGGAGATGGATCCGGAGGAGCGGGCGGCGGCGGGCGTGTTTCTGTCCTTTCAGTATCCTCTGGAAATCCCAGGCGTGCCGACGCTGACTTTCCTGCGCACGGCGATGAACGCCCAGCGCAAGGCGCGCGGCGAGGACGAAATCAGCGCGCCCGACTTCATGAAACGGGCCCGCGCCGTCGCCAAGGAGTTGAAGATCGAGGCCGAGATGCTGCGCCGGCCGCTCAATGTCGGTTTCTCCGGCGGAGAGAAGAAGCGCATGGAAATCTTCCAGATGATGATGCTGGAACCCCGCTTCATCGTCATGGACGAGACTGATTCTGGGCTGGACGTGGACGCGCTACGGATCGTGGCGGATGGGGTGAATGCCCTGCGCGCTCCGGACCGCGGCATGCTCATCATCACCCACTACCAGCGCCTCCTCGACTACATCGTGCCGGACAAGGTGCATGTGCTGGCGGCCGGGTCGATCCGGGCGAGTGGCAACGCGGACTTCGCGAAGGCGCTCGAGAAAGAGGGGTATGACGCATATGCGTGACACGCTCCCCCATCGCGGCATCGAGGAATGGAAGTGGTCGGACTTGCGCGCGGCCGTGACGGCGCGCGATCCGCAGGGCTTCGATGCGCCCCTGAACGCGACATTGTCCGGACCGGACCTCAGCCTGGCCGGTCCGCAACCGGCCTCGCCCGACGACCTGATGGGTCGCATCGCGGGGGAATATGCGGACGGTGTCACGTCCATCGTCGTGCCGGCGGGTGCGCAGTATGACAAACCGCTGGAGTTGCGGGACCTGACGACCGGCAATGCGCGCATCCGCATCGAAGTTGGTGAGGGCGCGAGCCTCGACGTGCGCGAAGTGCATGAGGGCCGGGACGGTTTCGCCAATCTCGACCTCACCTATGTCGTCAAGGCGGACGGCACGCTGCGCCGGTCCGTCATCGCCCGCGACGGCGCCAACATGATCCGGCACGTCCGGGCGCATGTCACGCTTTGGAAGGGCGCGACCTACCGCCAGAACAAGCTGACTTTCGGCGGTGCCTTCACGCGCCTGGAGACTCGCATCGCCTGCCTCGGGGCTGCCGACATCGAGATGAACGGGGCCTATCTGCTGGACGGCGACCGCCATGCGGACGTCACCCATTATATCGACTTCGCGGTTCCGGGTTGCACGATCCGTGACACGGTCGCCGGCGTCGTGACGGATAAGGGGCGCGGCGTCTTCCAGGGCAAGTTCCACGTCCGCCGCCCGGCGCAGCTGACCGACGCCGAGATGCGCCACGACGCGCTGATGCTGTCCGACACGGCCAGGATCAACGCCAAGCCGGAGCTGGAAATCTACGCTGACGACGTGGAATGCGCTCACGGCAATACGATCGGCCAGCTGGACGAAAACGCCCTGTTCTACATGCGCCAGCGCGGCATTCCCGAAGCCCAGGCGCGCGCGATGCTGCTCGAAGCCTTCATCGCGGCACGCGTCGGAGACGACGAAACCATGCTTGCGCCCGTGCGCGAGTGGCTGGGGGCTCGGGCCTGATGTTCTCCTCACAAATTTCCTCCCCCTTTAGGGGGAGGTGGCCTGTTAGGCCGGAGGGGGCTGCTTCTATCGCTGCGGTCGTTTTGTGGCGAAAAGCCCCCCCCCCCACCCGGCCCGCGCCCCCCCCCCCCCACAGGGGGGGCAAAAAGGCCCGGGAGGGGGCCAAAAACCCAA
>JBCCCX010000244.1:0-5080 GCA_039033275.1 Pseudomonadota bacterium
GCTTGACCATCTTGGTCAGGATGGCGAGGATCTCGTCGTCGCCGATGCCTTCGCAGCGGTCCGCCGCGCGCGCGGCGATGTCGCGGTCCTTGATAGCAGCGCTCATAAGGCGGAGCGTCGAAAGGCGCACGCGGTCCTTTTCGCGCATGGCATCCTTGGTGGCCGTCGTGATCTGGTCGCGAAGGGGGTCGCTCATGAAGGTGCTCTCGTTGCGACCGCGAAAGCGCGGCCAGCCATTTCGTGCAAGCGTCCGATATAGGCGCCCGGCCGCGGGCTGCCAAGCCGCAAGACCATTTGCGGCAAATGGGCTGTGAATGACTGGCGCTGGCGCGTTGCCAAGCGAACGGCCCTCGCGCATAGGGCGCCTCTAGCGGCACACGGCTAGGACCCTTAGGCATGAGCGACGACTACACCCCCGACCCGGCCCCGACGGCGGCGCTGGTCCTTGCCTCCGGCGAGGCGTTCTACGGGTCCGGCATCGGCGCGACCGGAGAGGCCGTTGGCGAGGTCTGCTTCAACACGGCCATGACGGGCTATCAGGAAATCCTGACCGATCCGTCCTATGCCGCGCAGATCGTGACCTTCACCTTCCCGCATATCGGCAATACCGGTACGACGGACGATGATGAGGAGGCCACGACCGACGCGGCCCGCAGCGCGGCGCGCGGGGCAGTCTTCCGCGCCTCCGTCACACCGGCCTCCAGCTGGCGGTCGGAGACCGAATTGGGGGATTGGCTGGCCGCGCGGAACATCATCGGCCTGTCGGGCGTCGACACGCGCGCCCTGACGGCCCACATCCGGGACCACGGCATGCCCAACGGCGTGATCGCCCACGACCCGGACGGCAATTTCGACGTCGCCGCGCTGGCGGAGCGGGCGCGGAGCTGGACCGGGCTGGTTGGCGCGGATCTGGCCAAGGACATGGCGGCGGAGGCGGCCTTCGACTGGACGCAGGCTCGCTGGGAATGGCCAAAGGGACATAATGGCGGCCACACGGACAAGGTGGGCGCGAAAAAGGTCGTGCTGATCGACTACGGTGTGAAGCGCAACATCCTGCGCAATCTGGTCAGTGCAGGGATGGCCGTGACGGTCGTGCCCGGCACGGTCGGCGCGGACGACATCCTGGCCCTCGATCCGGACGGGGTGGTCCTGTCCAATGGGCCCGGCGATCCGGAAGCGACCGGCGAATACGCCATCCCGGTGATCCGCGCGCTGGTCGAGGCGGGCCTGCCCCTGCTCGGCATCTGCCTCGGCCATCAGATGCTGGCACTGGCGCTGGGCGGTAAGACGGTGAAGATGGAGCAGGGCCACCACGGCGCCAACCATCCCGTCATGGACCACACGACGGACAAGGTGGAGATCGTGTCGATGAACCACGGTTTCGCGGTCGACGGCGACAGCCTGCCCGATACGGTCGAACAGACCCATGTCAGCCTGTTCGACGGCACGAATTGCGGCATCCGCCTGAAGGGAAAACCCGTCTTCTCAGTCCAGCACCACCCCGAAGCCAGCCCCGGCCCGCAGGATAGTTTCTATCTGTTCGACCGGTTTGCCGAAGCCGTGCGCGCGGCGTGAGCTAGAGCGGCGCTGTGTTGGTTCGGAGCCAGCCCTCCAGAGCATTGAACGTCACGGCGTTTCCGTCGAACAAACCGTAGAGGAAGTCACCGGCCTCCGACGACGTTACGGCGATATGCGACCCGTTTATTCGTAGGAAGGAGTCCGTGACGGCAAACGCTACGCGCTTGTTTCCGTCAACGAACGGATGGTTCATCATAAAGCTTTCCCAGAGAGCTGCCGCCTCAGCGATCAGATCGTCATAATATCCTGTTTGCGAACGAAAAAGCGCAGCTTCAAGTTGACCCTTGTCGCGTATGCCTGTGGCGCCGCCGTAACGGCGTAATTGATCGGCGTGGAAGGCGAGAACGTCTTCCATCGTCAAATATTTTGTAATCATGATGAATGCTATTGAGACAGACGCTTGTAAAGATCGTCAAACTGCTCAACGCTACTCTCGTAAGCCTCGCGCACCTCACTGCGCATCACATAACCGCGCCTGTCCTTGATCAGAAGCTGGACCGCTTCCTCCAAAACCGACTGCAACTGCCGCCCTTCCTTCTTCGCAAGCTTGCGCAGGTCTTCGAGAAGGACCGCATCCATCTGGGTCGCGAATTTCTGACGCTGGATCGACATGTACAACTCCATCTAGAAACGGCTCGATAACGACCGCATCAAGTTTGGTCAAGACACATCAAGATAAATCAAGACACCCACTCACGCCCCCAGCACCACATTCCCATTCTCCACCAGATCCCGCGCGCTCGCCAGCACGCTCTCGCGCGCGGGGCGCGGGACGACGCCGGTCAGGCTGGTGACGTAGGCGGCATCCACGCGCGGCGTGTGGCCCAGATCGGGCAGGATGGTCTTGATGCGGTCGTCGACCAGGGACAGGGCGCGCAGCAGCAGGCTGGGCGCCTCGAACTTGGGCAGCTTGGCCGTGGGGTATTCGGTTTCCAGGATCTCGCCGATGCGCGCGAAGGACAGTGTCTCACCGGCCGCGATCAGGCGCCGCCCGGCCGCGCCGGTCGCGTCCATGGCGGCCACGTGGATCGCCGCGCAGTCCCGCACGTCCACGACGGGAAAGGCGAGCTTCGGCACGGCCGGAAAGTCGCCGTTCATCATGTCGCGGATCGCCGACAGCGACGCCCCGCCATTGTCGTAAGGGTCGGGCCCCAGCACGAGGCCCGGATTGACCGTGACAAGCCGGTCGCGCAAACCTTGCGCCTCCGCATAGGCCCAGGCCGACAATTCGGCGCGCGTCTTGGACACGGGATAGGCGGTCAGGGCCTTCCAGTCCGGGTCCGACCAGTCGTCTTCGCCGTAGGTGCGCTCGCGCCCCCGGCCCGGCTGATACATCATCGCCGCGACGGACGACGTCATCACGATCCGCTCCGCGCCGGCCGAGAAGCCGTTCTCCAGCACGCGCTGCGTCCCGGCGCGGGCTTCGGGCACGAGCGCTTCGCGGTCGGACGGCGCTTCGAACGGAAAGGGCGAGGCGAGATGCTGGACGAACCGGCAATCCTCCACCGCGTCGCGCCAGCCCGCATCTGACCCCAGATCTGCCTCGACCAGTTCCACGCCGGAGACGTCCACGCCCGACACGGCCATGGCGTCCAGAACGCGCCGCCCCTTGGCCTTGTTGCGGACCGTGCCGCGCACGCGGTAGCCGCGCTCGATCAGCTTCGCCGCGACGTGGCTGGCGATGTATCCGGTGATGCCGGTGACGAGAACGAGATCTGACATGGCCCCAGCCTTAGCGGTTTCGACCCAGTTCGTCATGCGAAGACACCCAGTCGCCCGCCACGATGGCCGAGGAGAGGGACAATTCACCGGCCAGCACCGTCGCCGCCGTGATTTCCAGCAGGCGGCCGACCTTCCCTTTCCCGTTCTCCGGCCCGACGCAGCCCAGCATGGACAGGCATTCGCGCTGCGTCGGCAAACCCGTCCCGCCGCCGAACGTCGCCATGATGAGGCTCGGCAGGGTCAGCGACCAGTAGAGAGAGCCGTCGTCGCGCAGGTCCACGAAGGAGATCGACGCCTGGCTTTCCGCCACATTGGCCGCGTCCTGGCCCGTGGCGATGAACAGGGCGGCGAGACCGTTGGCGGCGTGCAGCCCGTTGGAGCTGGTCCCCGCCAGCATCCCGCCCGTGTGGCTGACGTTTCGCACGCGGAAGAGCTGCGCCGTGGTTGCGCGCATCAGGGCCTTCGTCTTTTCCGGCTCCAGCACGACTTCGGCGATCACCCGCGCCCCGCGCGAATGGAGCGTGTTGAGCTGGCTGTGCTTCTTGTCCGTGTCGATGGCGCCGGACAGCGTGTAGCCCCGCATCGGGCCAGGGTAGTTCGCCGCGATCCACTGGCAGGCGGCGAAAGCCGCCTTGCCCGACATGTTCTGCCCGGCCGCGTCTCCGGTCGTGAAGTTCATGCGCGTGTAGAGCATCGCGCCGACGCTATATGTCTCGATATGGGAGAGCTTGCCGACCGATGTGGTGGTCTCGGCCGCGCGCTTTACGCCGTCGAAATTCGCGTCCAGCCAGAGCCCGAAGTCGCGCGCATCCCGCGCGCCGTCAAAGTGGAAGACGGGCGCGCGCTGCATGAATCGCTCCACGATGGTCACGCGCGCCCCGCCGCATTCGCGCAGCAGCCGCATGCCCCGATTGTAGCTGGCGACCAGCGTGCCTTCGGTCGTGGCCATGGGGACGTAGATATCCTCGTCCGGGCCGACATGTTCGCCGTGGATCGTGAGCGGTCCGGCCAGCCCGATGGGCACTTGCGCCGCGCCCATGGCATGCTCGATATTGCCGGGCAGCCCGGCCGGGTCGAAGCTCGTCCGCCCGACATGGTCCAGCCCCTCCCCCGTCCGGTCGCGTACGAAGTCGCGCCGCGCCGCCATCATCTCTTGAGTGTAGTCGTTATCGCGGTCGCGGGGGATGCGGGTCATGTCAGGCTCTCATAGATGCTGCGCACGTCGTAGCGGGCCGTGTCTTCGGCGCTGGCCGCGCCGCTGGTCTCAAACTCGCCGAGCAGCCGGTCCGTCTCTTCCCGAACGCGCACAGCGTTGTAGCCATGGGTCAGGATGAAGAACCGGTCCGCGCCGATCTGCGGAAAGGCGATGTCGGCGAAACGGTCCGCGTGCATGCCGTGGCGGAACTGTTCATCGGGACCTAGCTGGGTATGGACGAAGCCCGGACAGATCAGCTGCGCCTGGATGTGCCGCGGCGTGTCCTCGTCCAGCGACCGGGTCAGGGCGCGCACCGCCGCCTTCGTCGCCACATAGGCCCCGCCGCCGGGCACGCCGTGGAACAGCGAGTTTTCCGAACCCGTATTGAGAATCAAGGCGGGTGTGCCCTGCCGGATCATCGCCTGTGCGAAGCGCTGGCTGCCGCGGAACACCGCATCCAGATTGACCTCCATCAGCGCGCGGTAGTCGGACCAGCCCAGGTCTTGAAGGGGCGAGGACACCCCCATAATGCCCGCATTGTTCCAGCCCACGTCGATACCGCCCATCCGGTCGATCGCATCCGCA
>JBCCCX010000245.1:0-5070 GCA_039033275.1 Pseudomonadota bacterium
CCGACTCTGAACTTGGCAGTCATCCATGCCCCTTAGGGATGGAAACGAGGTGGCGGAACCGTCTTTCGTGTTGAAAGCGATTCGGCATGAATCCATTCCATTTCGCCCGAAATTGCCGGGCCGGAAGCGGTTATGAAGCCCGGAATCGGCTTTATACAGCCCAAAAACGCCCATTTTACGGGCATTTCCGTGACTCACGTGATTAAACCTCTACATATTCCGCACCGGCCTTGGACACGTCGTCACGGGGCAGACATCGAAGGAAGACCACGATGAACAAGAAAGAACTCGTCGCCAAACTGGCCGACCACCTCGACACCAGCCAATCCGCCGCAGGCGATATGGTCAACGGCATGCTGGACATCATCACCAACGAACTCAAGCAGGGCGACGGCAGCGAAGTGAACCTGCCCGGCTTCGGCAAGTTCGTCGCCAAGCACCGCCCGTCGCGCGAAATGCGCAACCCGCAGACCGGCGAGAAAATGATGAGCAAGGCCAAGACCTCCGCTCAGTTCAAGCCGAGCGTCGGCCTGAAGGACCTCTAGTCTCCACCCGATACGGTTTTAGACGAACCACCCCAGCCGCTCCCTCACGGGAGCGGCTTTTTTTGTGGGCGATCGTTCTTTTCATCCGGTCAACGCAAAGAGAAACAAGAACACCTCTGGAGGCCCTCAAACCAGATGTTCCCGGGCTTTACCCGGGATCCAGAGCTATCGTGGAGTGCAGTCGGCGTTGTACCACGCCGCCCTAGACCCCGGGTAAAGTCCGGGGACGAAAGTGGGAGGAGGTCTTGCCGCTCTTTCAATTCAAGCCTTCCTCACCCCTCCATCCTCGGTACTTGCTGCCCGGGGCCTCAAGCCTTTTAAAGCCAGCACGGGTTTGGTGATTGTGGGACAGTGATCGAGGGAAGCCCCGGCATTGAATGCCGGGACAGAGCCTGTGCGTTCAGAATCTGAATCGGACGAGAAACACCCTTCCCCTAAACTGCCAGGCGCGCGGCATCGCCCTTGCGATAGCGGTTGAGCTCTTCTGCGACGAGGAAGGCGAGTTCGAGCGCCTGGTCGGCGTTGAGCCGCGGATCGCAATGTGTGTGGTAGCGGGACGACAGGTCTTCTTCGCGCACGACACGGGCCGAGCCGCCGATGCACTCCGTCACGTTCTGACCGGTCATTTCGAAGTGGACGCCGCCGGGCCAGCAGCCTTCGCTATGCAGCACCTGCATGAAGCTGCGGACTTCCGACAGGATGTTGTCGACGGGCCGGGTCTTGTAGCCAGATGCGGTCTTGATGGTGTTGCCGTGCATCGGGTCGCAGGACCAGACGACGTGTTTCCCGGCCGCTTGGATGGCGCGGGCCAGCACGGGCAGGCCTTTCGCGACCTTGTCGTGGCCGTAGCGCGCGATCAGCGTCAGGCGGCCCGGCTCGTTCTCCGGGTTCAGCACGTCGGTCAGGCGCAGTAGCTCGTCCGGATCCAGCCCTTCCCCGATCTTCATGGCGATCGGGTTCTCGATACCTCGGAAAAACTCGACATGGGCGTGGTCGAGCTGGCGCGTACGGTTGCCGATCCACAGCATGTGCGCCGACGTGTCGTACCAGCGCCCGGTCGTGGAATCGATCCGGGTCATGGCTTCCTCATAGCCCAGCAACAGTCCCTCGTGGGACGTGTAATAATCCGTCTGCGCCATTTGCGGCGTCGATTCCGGCGTGACGCCGCACGCTTCCATGAAGTCGAGCGAGTCGCTGATCGTGTCGCACAGCTCCGCATAGCGCTGGCTGGCTTCCGTGTCGGACACGAAACCCAGCGTCCATTTGTGGATGTTGCGCAGATTGGCGTAGCCACCTGTCGAGAAGGCGCGCAGCAGGTTCAGCGTCGCGGCCGACTGGCCATAGGCTTTCAGCAGGCGCTCCGGGTCGGGCAGGCGCGCCGCCGGGTCGAATTCCATCCCGTTGATGTTGTCGCCCCGGTAGCTAGGTAGCTCGATGCCGTCGCGCACTTCGACCGGGGAGCTTCGTGGCTTGCCAAACTGACCCGCGATGCGGCCGACCTTCACGACCGGCTGCCCACCGCCATAGGTGAGGACGACGGCCATCTGCATCATCACGCGGAACATGTCGCGCAGATTGTCCGGATGAAACTCCTTGAAGCTCTCCGCGCAGTCGCCCCCTTGGAGCAGGAACGCCTCGCCTCTGGACACGTCGGCCAGACGCGCTTTCAGCCGGCGCGCCTCTCCCGCAAAAACGAGGGGCGGATAGCCGCGAAGCGTCGTTTCCACGGCTTCGAGCGCGACCAGATCGGGATAGTCGGCGGGTATGTGCTTGGCCGGCTTTCCGCGCCAGCTGGATGGGGTCCATTTTTGCATGATGAGCGGATCCGAGTGAAAATGGCGCACCCCTGTGCCGCGCCTGGCATGTTTCCTAGCAAAATCCGACCCTATCGGACAACCGCGCATCGTCAGTCGCTGGGTTCGCGCTCTTCAGGGAGCTGCCATCGTCGCGAAAGGCCGCTCTTTCTGGAAAGCCTGCCGTTCCGCGGTTGCGAACAGCACGGCGTCGGGCCGCTCCGCCAGCACGTCTGCAAGCGAGACATCGAACAGGTGCGCCCCGTGATGCAGGCGAACGATGCGCGCGTAGCTGGGCCGCAAATGCTCGATCACCGCATCGCCGAAACTGTCGCCTACGACGACCAGCGTTCCCTCGGGCGCGTCGCGCGTGCCCTTAATGCGCCAAGTCGCGAACTGGCCGCGGCGTGGCGATGCCGGATCTTCTGATGCCTCTATAATGTGGAAGCCATCATGGGCGGCCGGAATGTCGATCATCGGATGGGCCGGTTCCTGCGTCTGCGTGAAACCGGCCATGCCTTCCAGGTCGAGCAAGCGCGGGGCAGTCTTCAGGCGGGGGGGCGCAGGATCGAAGCGCGGGCGCGTTCCTTCCGGGTCGAGCCGATCCAGTACGGCCATGGCGAGCGCATGCGTACCGTCCGGCGTCCAATGCGTGTCGCGTTGATAGAAAGTCTTCACCCCGGCATCCTTGGCTTGCAGCACATAGCGTTCCGCATCGATCAGACCCGCGTCATTCGCCCCCGCATGGGCGTGGAGACGACTGCGGAAGCGGCGTCCCGACGGGGTCCAGTCGTCCGGCAGATATTCCGAGTAGATGCGCGCCTTATCCACGCCTACATAAGCGGCGAACGGGATGCCGCGTACCGTCAGTGCGGCGTTTGCCTGCTTCAGCGATGCGATCCACGCCTCGACCCTCGCATCGTTCCAAAGGCCCTGCCCTTCGAACTCGTCGCGATAGCCTTCATTGCCGAGGAACAGCCAGCCCTTTTTGCCGAAGACGACCTGCGGCGGGTCTTCTCCTAGATTGTCGCGCAGATTGCGCGCCGTGCGAATGAACCACATGCGGAACCCGAAATTGTCTTCCAGATGGTCGTCGAACGCGGCCGTATATGCGCGCAGCGATCCGTCGAACTCCGGCAGGGCCGCCAATGCGCGCCGCTCCGATGCGCTGACCCCGTCCGTCCCGCGCAGCGCGCCGGCTGCATAGCCTAGCGCAGGCAGTAGAAAGGCTGCGACCAGCAAAATAACGGCGATATCGCGGAAACGAAGTCCCATATCAGAATCGGAAATAGAGGAAAGGCTGGTGGGTGGTCGAGGCCACCGCTGCAAAACACATGACGGATAGGAGGAGAATACCCGTCCATTGCAGGGCGGTCGCGAGGTTGCCCGGCTCGCTGCTACGGGACGATAGCTTCTTCCAGCCATCCCAGGACAGCAATGCGCCCACGACCATGGCGTAGGCGGCTGTGGGTGATACTTCGATCGTCGCGTCGCCATCGCCAAAACCCGCCAGAGCAATCCAGTAGGAGACTGCGTGCGCCGCACTGTCCGCGCGGAACAGCACCCAGCCGAGCGCGACGAACAGCACCGTATAGGCCACGCCCATGAGGCGCGGAACGGCGGGAAAGCCCACTTTCTGGCCCAGCCTTTCGGCGACGAGGAACGCGCCGTGCCACAAGCCCCAAAGCAGAAAGGTCCATGCCGCACCGTGCCAGAGCCCACAGAGCACGAAGACGATCAAAAGATTGCGGTAGGTGGCCGCCTCTCCGACCCTTGATCCGCCGAGCGGAATGTAGAGATAGTCGCGGAACCAGCGCGATAGGGTCACGTGCCAGCGCCGCCAGAACTCGCGGAAACTCGCCGCGCTGTAGGGATGCTCGAAGTTTCGAGGCAACTCGAAGCCGAAAACCCTTCCGAGACCGATCGCCATGTTGGAATAGCCCGCAAAATCATAGTATATCTGCAAGGTGAAGGCGGCCAACCCCAGCCAGGCCGCGCCGGCGCCCAGCGTTGCGGGGTCCGCCCCGAATGCCCCGTCCGCCACGCCCGCGACTGTATCGGCGATCAGCACCTTCTGTGCGAGCCCCAGCATGAAGAGTCGCGCACCGTCGCAGAACCGGTCCCAGCTTTCGCGGCGCTCCGCGATCTGCGCGCGGATTTCGTCCCACCGCACGATCGGCCCGGCGATAAGCTGCGGGAACATGCTGATGTAGAGCCCTGTTCTCAATGGGTTCTCTGCTGGTCGGGAACCGCGCGACACGTCCACGAGCAGGCTCATCGCCTGGAAGGTGAAAAAGGAGATGCCAAGCGGCAGGCGCGGCTCGATACGCGGCAGGCCAAGCGTCTCGGTGATCAGGCCGAGATATTTGAACGCGACCAGCAAGGCGAGGTTCGCCGTGATCCCGACGGCCAGCCAGGGTTTCGGCTGCTGCGCGATCCGGTGCGATAGCCAGTGGTTCATGGTGATGGATGCGACCAGCAGCGCCAGACCGGCCCCTTCCCCCCAAGTATAGAAGAACAAGCTCGCGCCGAGCAGCAAAAGATTGCGCGCGCCGCGTCCGCGCAAAGCGAAATAAATCGCCACCACGCCCGGCAGGAAGAAGAACAGGAATGTGACGGATGCGAAGTTCATGTCCCCGGACGCGCCTTAGCAGGCCGAGGCGGACGGGCAAGCGCGGGAGGATGGGTGGGTCAGGTGATTTTCCTCCCCGTGCACGGATGAGGAAAAGGAA
>JBCCCX010000246.1:0-5046 GCA_039033275.1 Pseudomonadota bacterium
GCTGAGCAGCATGTCCCACAGCACGGGCACGCCCGGCACTTGCTGCGCGCGGGCGATCTGGAACGCCGCGTCGCGGTAGTGCAGGAACGCCATGTCCGTAGGCCGTAGCGCGCGCGCGATGGCGGCGTTGCCCTCATGGCCCGAGCTGCCGATCGTGTAGAATCCTTCGCCGCGCTTTTGGAGCTCGAGCGCGATCCGGTCGAGATGGCGGCTCATCAGTTGCGCGTCATAAAGCGCGACGAGATCATGCGCCGCCAGGCCGCTATGTTCCAGCCGGGTCGTTGGCTCCGGCAGGTCGCGCGAGGAAACGCGACGCCGAAAGTTGGCGTGGACGGTTTCGGCGGGATGGCTCATGGCAGGATTTCAAGGCCTATCAACATCGAAACTTTCTTACAGTCATTCGTCCCCGGCATTAATCGCCGGGGTTTGCTCTACGGCATCATCACAACACGATAGCGCGATCCAGCCCTACTCTTGTGAAGGCGACGATAACCGACCCCGGCAATGAATGCCGGGGACGAGGGAAATGAAGTCTCTGTTTGGAACAAAGGACTTTTTCTAATCAACGACCCTAGAAGAACGCCTGCAGACCCGTCTGCGCGCGCCCCAGGATCAACGCGTGGATGTCGTGCGTGCCCTCATAGGTGTTGACCGTCTCGAGGTTGACCATGTGGCGGATGACGTGGAAGTCCTGACTGATGCCGTTGCCCCCGTGCATGTCGCGGGACTGGCGGGCGATGTCGAGCGCCTTGCCGCAATTGTTGCGCTTTAGAAGGCTGATCAGCTCCGGCGACCCCTTGGCCTCGTCCATGAGACGGCCAGCGCGCAAGCTGCCTTGCAGGCCGAGCGCGATTTCCGTTTGCATGTCCGCGAGCTTCTTCTGGAACAGCTGCGTTTGGGCCAGCGGCTTTCCGAACTGGTGCCGGTCCAGGCCATATTGCCGTGCGGCATGCCAGCAAAACTCGGCCGCGCCCATCGCGCCCCAGCTGATGCCGTAGCGCGCGCGGTTCAGACAGCCGAACGGCCCTTTCAGCCCTTCGACGTTGGGAAGCAGTGCATCCTCGCCCACTTCGACATCGTTCATGACAATCTCGCCCGTTACAGAGGCGCGCAGGCTGACCTTGCCCCCGATTTTCGGTGCGGAGAGGCCGTCCATGCCCTTGTCGAGTACGAAGCCACGGATCTTGCCGTCATGCGCATCCGACTTGGCCCAGACCACGAAGACATCCGCGATGGGAGCGTTGGAAATCCACATTTTGGCGCCGTTGAGAAGGTATCCGTCCGCCGTCTTCGTCGCGGTCGTCTTCATGCCGGCCGGGTCGGAACCCGCATCAGGCTCGGTCAGGCCGAAGCAGCCGATCAACTCCCCGCTTGCGAGGCCCGGCAGATATTTGCGCCGCTGGGCTTCAGAGCCGTAAGCATAGATCGGATAGATCACGAGCGAGCTCTGCACGCTCATCATGGAGCGGTAACCGCTATCCACACGCTCGACCTCCCGCGCGACGAGGCCGTAGGCCACGTAACCCGCATCCAAACCGCCATAGGCTTCCGGCAAGGTGACGCCGAGCAGGCCCTGTGCGCCCATCATCGGGAAAAGCTCTGCATCGACCGTCTCGTCGGCAAAGGCCTCCGTCACGCGCGGCATGAGGTGTTCGTCGGCGAAAGCGCGCGTGGCCTCCGCGATCATACGCTCATTCTCGGTCAGCTGCTCGTTCAGAAGGAACGGATCGTCCCAGGCGAACTTGGCCAAGGCAGGCGCGTCCTTGGCCTTGAGCTGAGCGACGATTTCGGTCTGTGCATTCATAGCAGTTCTCTGTCGGTGAGGAGATGCCCATAGCGGCTACGGCGCGCAATGTGAAACCCAACTAACACGTCGGAGAGGGATAGAACTGCCCGAGAAATCGACTTCGACCTCACTTGCACCGCTTCGGTAATGCTGCGAAGTTCCATGGACAAACCCGAGGCAAAGACCATGACCGTTTTCAGACTTCGCGCCGCTCTTCTCCTCTCATGCTTCTTGGTCGCAGGCTCCGGCGCATCGACGTTTGCCGACGCGGCCGACCGGGTCGTCGAAGGCAATCTCCAGATGGAGAACATTCCCGACGTTCCAGCCGAAATACGCGAGAGGTTGCGGCGCTACCAGAATGTGCGCAGCCATGGCTTCCGGGGCTGGATCGGCGAGGACATGCTGATCTCGACCCGCTTCGGAGAGGTATCGCAGATACACCGTGTGGACATGCCGGGCGGGGCGCGCCGACAGATCACCTTCTACGACGAGCCTGTCGGCGGTGTGTCCGTCGGTCCTGACGAAACATCCTTCGTGTTCACGAAGGATACGGGCGGGGACGAGTTCTACCAGGCTTACCTCTATGATCTGGACACGGGCGACATCGCACCTTTCACGGAAACCGGAACCCGCAACCAATTCGTTGGGTGGTCCGACGACGG
Organism: Pseudomonadota bacterium; assembly: GCA_039033275.1. Lineage (GTDB taxonomy): Bacteria > Pseudomonadota > Alphaproteobacteria > Caulobacterales > Maricaulaceae > Litorimonas. The sequence goes on from JBCCCX010000246.1 coordinate 2,449, forward strand.
GTCGGTCGTCGTCTGGTCTCGCGCGCGTCAGGGCGATCCCGACACGGACATATTGATGGGCGATCCGTCCGACCCCTCGACCGCGCGCGTGGTGCACGAGGGAACAGGTTCGCTTTGGCCCGTCGATATCGACGCGGCCGGAGACACGGTGCTTGTGCAGCAATACATCTCCATCACCAAGAGCCGGATGTTCACCCTGGATACGCAGGGAGGAGCCCTCACGGAGATCAATTTCGGCCTCGACATGGCCTACCGCGGCGGCGAGTTCCTGCCGGACGGAACGATATTGACGGCAACGGATTTCGAATCCGAATTCATCAACCTCGTCCGCCTCGACCCCGAAGACGGCAGCATGAAATCGTTCACCGACTCGATCTCCTGGGATGTGTCCGGATACGACCTTTCAGATGACGGCCGGTCGGTCGTGTTCACGGTCAACGAGGGCGGCTTGGGCACGATCAAGCTGCTTGATCTGGAATCGGGAGTGGTCCGTAACGGCCCCGACCTTCCTGTCGGCATCGCCAGCAGTGCCGCCTTCAACGATGATGGCTCCGCTGTCGGCTTCACCTTCACATCCGCCACCTCCCCGGCCGACGCCTGGTCGTTCGATGTGGACACGCTGGCACTGACGCGGTGGACCACCGCAGAGGTCGGCGGGATCGACACGTCCGACTTCGTGGAGCCGGTCATCTTCGACTATCCCAATGATGACGGCATGGACATTCCGGCCTTCATCTTTCGTCCCGAAGGACCGGGACCGCACCCGGTCATCGTCTCCATCCATGGCGGTCCGGAGGCCCAGTCCCGACCGGGCTTCAGCTCCACCTATCAATATTGGACCACCGAACTCGGCGCGGCCGTGGTCGTGCCGAACGTCCGGGGATCGTCCGGATACGGAAAGACCTATGTCGGGCTCGATAATGGGCTGAACCGCAAGCGGTCGGTCGAGGATATCGGCGCGTTACTCGATTGGATCGAAACGCAGGACGACCTCGACAGTGAGCACATCGTGGTCTTCGGCGGGTCCTATGGCGGCTACATGGTCCTGGCCTCGATGATCGACTATGCCGACCGTGTCGCCGGGGGCATCAACATCGTCGGCATCTCCGACTTCAAGACTTTCCTGGAGAACACGCAGGACTACCGCCGCGATCTACGGCGGGCCGAGTATGGGGACGAACGCGATCCCGAAGTCGCCGCTTTCTTCGAGGACATCTCCCCGCTCCGGAATGCAGGCCGTATCACCAAGCCCATGTACATTATCCAGGGCTACAACGATCCGCGCGTGCCCTACACGGAAGCAGAGCAGATCCTGGAAGCCGTGCGCAGCAATGGCGGAGAAGCCTGGTACTTGATGGCGATGGATGAAGGCCATGGCTTCCGCAAGAAGTCCAACCGGGATTTCCAGCGCGAAACCGAAACGCTGTTCCTGCAGCGCATCTTTGCCGGAGAACCGATCGTCGACTAGCTCGTGCCCTTTTCGCGCTCCGCGTCGCTTAGACTCGCCCACCAGTCGGCGTAATAGGTGTTCTTCGGCGCCTTCTCCAGCACATCCGCCTTGCCGTCATCCCACCAGACCGGACCGCGCTCGCCGAGGGCGACCTTGGCGGCGTGGACCCGGGACCGTGCGTCCTTGAGCTTCGCCGCGTCGTCGCGGAACCGGTGCACGTCGCGGCGCGCCTCCATGAGCGCCTTGACCAGCTCTTTGCGCTCATCCTCTGGCAGGTTCGGATTGGTCGTGCGCCAGAGCCGACCCTTGGAGACGAAATAGCGGCCGTCCGGCGTGTGGGGGAAGCCCGTCATCTCTTCCGACTGTCCCGCCAGCTTCGCAGATCGCCCTTGTGCTCAGTCACGATTTCCAGAGCCTCATCGATACGGCGGAGGATGGTCGGCTCCGTCTTGGCCGACTTCACATGTTGCGAAACCGCACGCTTCTTGCCCGGCGTAAGCTCGCCCCAGGCTCTAAGAGCGACTTTGTCGGCATCCAGCGCGCCCTGCAATCGCTCCGGCACGTCCACGGCGTCCTGGTCGGCAATGCCGAAGCGCATCGTCACAACGTCCCCAATTCCAACATCCGCCGCATCCCTGACTTCCGGTCCGACGATTACGTAGACCCGGCCGTCCCCGGTCGGGATGAAGGCATTGGCGACGGGTACATCGGCGATTTCGCCCTCGACCCTGAGACGCGGATAGGTGTGGAACGGCAACTCGGCTTGCAGTTCGCCGGGCAGCATGAGCACTTGATACCAGACTTTCCGCGTCTTCCCGACGCCGAACCGCTCGATCTCAGCCTCGAAGGTGAAGGGATAGGGGTCCGTCACATCACTCCCGCCTCAAGATCCACTCGGTCAGCGCATTGCCCGTCCAATGGCTCATGAACCGGCTCTTCACGTCAGCGGGGTCGTATGGGCCGCGCACCCAGTCCTCGAAGCTCACTGCCGGATGGTCCGTCTTGTAGCGTAGATAGTCCTCGAAGAAGAAGTCGAGCATGCCGGTCTTGCCGTGACGCACATGCAGGTAGCGGAAGGAAAGCTGCTCCATCGCCTGCTCGATCGTGTCTCCCATTCGGAAGTGACGGTAGAGCGCGCCCATGACTCC
>JBCCCX010000247.1:0-5045 GCA_039033275.1 Pseudomonadota bacterium
CGGCGATGTGGATGTCGTGCGCGAAGCCGTTTGGGGCACCTCGTTCGACGATGAGACAACCGCCCGGCACGTGCGGCGTGTTCACCAGGATACTGGCTATCTGCTCTGCCCGCACACGGCCGTCGGCCATTTGGGCATGGAGGCGTTCAAACGCGCCCATCCCGCAGTCGAGGCGACTTTCGTTACGGTCGGCACAGCCCATCCGGCAAAGTTTACGGACAGCCTAGAAGGCATAATCCACGATAGCATCCCCCTCCCCGCCCCATTGCAGCGGGCCATGTCGCAAGAGCCTCGCGTCACGCGGATCGATCCGACCCTTGAGGCCCTGTCCGACCACATCGCCGCTACGCTTGCATGAATCTCGACCGGGCGGAGTTCGAGCGTCGTTATGCCGACGGCACGCTTAAACTCGCACTCGTCGGCATGTCGAACATTGGCAAAAGCTATTCCGCCATGCGCTTGGCAACGGATTTCGATTTCACGCTGATCGAGGTTGACCGCCTGATCTGGGGCGCGCTTGGCGAGGACGACATGGACGCGTTCGCCGTTTGGCAGGGCCAGCCCTACACGCTAGGCTATGCCGAGCGGGAGCGCCGCTCCATCGCGCTTGAAACGGATGCCACACGCAAAAGCCTGCTTTCAACGGCGCGCAATCCGATCCTCGATACGACGGGCAGCGTGATCTACACTGACGAGGATGTCTTGGAGGCGATGAAACGGGATTGGTTCGTCGTCTATATCGAAGCGGCGGAGGCGCATCTGGAACGCCTCAAGTCGCAATATTTCGCCCGGCCCAAGCCGTTGGCCTGGAACGGTCACTACAGAACGCTGGAAGGGATGAGCCAGACTGAATCCTTGCTCGCCTGCTATCCCGGTTTGCTCGCCTCTCGGGCCAAGGATTATGCTCGCCTCGCCGACCGCACCATCAGCTCCGAAGACATTCTCGTGCCGAATACGTCAGCCCTGTTCGACCTCGTCAAGCCAGCCCGCTAGGAGGCGTTTGCGCGCGATATCGGCCAGCATGTCGAGATGGTCCTCGCGGTCGTTCAGGCACGGCACGGCGGTAAAATGTGTGCCGCCCGCCTCGTGGAAGCTTTCTTCCGCCTCGATGGCAATCTCCTCCAGCGTTTCAAGGCAGTCGGCGGAGAAGCCCGGCATCATCACGGCCACCCTCTTCACGCCTTGGTCTGGCAATGCTTCCAGTGTCTTGTCAGTATAAGGCTGCAACCAGGCTTTGGGACCGAAGCGGGACTGGAACGTCGAACGCAGCACATCGTCCGTGTATCCCGTATGGGCGCGCAGCAATGCCGTCGTTTCCAGGCACTCGCGCTGGTAAGGGTCGCCCTTGTCGACATAGGTTTGGGGCAGTCCGTGATAGGAACACAGGATCTGGTCCGGCTGCCAGTCCAGTGTGGCGAAGTGATCGGACAGGCTATCCGCGAGTGACGCGATAAAGGCGGGCTCCCGGTAATAGTCGCGCAGCATCCGAAGTTCCGGAACGTTCCACTTGCCGATCAGCGACTTGGCCACATCGTCATACACGGACGCCGTCGTCGCACCCGCATATTGAGGGTAGAGCGGCAGGATGGCAATACGATCGCAACCGCGGGCCATGAGGGATTGGATGGCACTTTCGATGGAAGGGTTGCCGTAGCGCATGGCGGTTTCGACGATCACTTGATCGCCCAGACGCGACTGTACGCCCGCGACTTGTGCGCGCGTGATCCGGATGAGCGGTGCCTCCTCGCCCTCGCCCCAGATGCTCGCATAGGCTTTGGCGGACCGGGCAGGCCGGACGCGCAAGATGATGCCGTGCAGTATCGGGCACCAAATCCAACGACTCGTGTCCACGACCCGGTAGTCATGAAGGAATTGGGCGAGGTAACGCCTGGTCGCTTCCGCCGTGGGCGCGTCCGGGCTCCCCAAATTGACCATGAGCAGACCGACGGGCAAAGCGGACTCCGATTATTGGCGGGTTTGGCGCGGCGCGGCATTGAATGCCGCAACGTCGCTGTTTACGACGGAAGACGACATGCGGACGCTTTGTGTGTCGCGCAACCTATAACGTCGTGGGACCTCATGAAAAAAATCCGCCTCGCTTCCTCCTGCTTCGCCGTCATCGCTATGGTCGCCTGCCAGCCCGCGACGACGAATGATATAGAACCCGCGACGCAGGGACCGGCCGTCGCGACGCAGCCTCAGGCCGAAACGCGCCCGACCGTGCAGGATGCAAGAGAGTTTCTGGAGCGTGCGGAAACCGAGTTGGTCCAAGCCAGAGCGATCTCCGCGCGCGCTTCATGGATCAATGCCAACTTCGTGACCCAGGACACGAATGCGCTTGTTGCGCAAACCTCGGCGGAGCGGGCCAAGCTGACGACACGTCTCGCCAACGAAGCCAAGCGCTTCAACGACCTCACTCTGCCAGCCGACATGAGGCGCAAGGTCGAGATGCTCAAGCGCGGGTCCAACTTCCCCGCGCCGATTCGAAATGGCGCGGCGGAGGAACTGTCGACCATCATGGCGGACCTCGATGCGACCTATGCGCAGGGCCGCTTTGCGTTCGACCCGCAGGATCCGGATCTTCGGGAGGCCCTGGGCGAGTCCCCAGACGGCACCGTGCACCTCGGCCAGGCGGTCTGGATGATGGCCAATCTGCGCGATCCGGATACGCTGCAGCGCGTCTGGGAAGGGTGGCGCACGATCAGTCCGAAGATGAAGGACGACTATGCCCGCATGGTGGATCTGATCAATGAGGGGGCACGCGAGCTGGGCTATGCCGATGCCGGTGCGCTTTGGCGCAGCGGCTACGACATGGATGCGGACGCGTTTGCGGCAGAGGTCGACCGTCTGTGGGATCAGGTGAACCCGCTTTACGAGCAGCTGCACTGCTATGTGAGGGGCGAACTCAATGAGGTCTATGGCGACGATATCGTGCCGCTGGACGAACCGATCCGCGCCGATCTGCTCGGCAATATGTGGGCGCAGCAATGGGGCAATGTGTACCCGCTCGTCGCACCGGAGAATGCAGGCGAAGGCGTGGACGTGACGGCGCTGCTGGAGGAGAAGGGCTACGACGCCATGCGCATGGTGCGCACCGCCGACGACTTCTTCGTCTCCATGGGGTTCGCGCCCATGCCGGAGACCTTCTGGGAACGGTCGCTCATCACCAAGCCGCGCGACCGTGACGTGCAATGCCACGCCTCGGCCTGGAACCTGGACGATCTGGAAGATGTGCGGATCAAGATGTGCACGGAAGTCACGGGCGAGGATTTCCAGACCGTCCATCACGAGATTGGTCACAACATCTACCAGCGCGCCTACAAGGACCAACCGGTCTTCTACAAGGACGGCGCGAATGACGGCTTCCATGAGGCGATCGGCGACATGATCGCCCTGTCCATCACGCCGGAATATCTGGTCCAGATCGGCCTGCTGGACGAAGCGGACCTGCCCGGTGAGGATGCGGACATCGCGTTGCTCATGCGTAGCGCCATGGACAAGATCGCTTTCCTGCCTTTCGGTCTGCTGGTCGATAAGTGGCGCTGGCAGGTGTTCGACGGAACGCTCTCGCCCGACGCGTACAATGAGGGATGGTGGGCGCTCCGGACGGAGTATCAGGGTATCCAGCCGCCGGGGGGGCGCCCCGATGACGGCTTCGACCCGGGCGCCAAGTATCACATACCCGGCAACACGCCCTATATGCGCTACTTCCTCGCCCACATCCTCCAGTTCCAGTTCCATAAGGCTGCCTGCGACATGGCCGGTTTCCAAGGGCCGCTGCACCGCTGCTCGGTCTATGGGGACACGGAGGTCGGCCGCCGCTTCAACGACATGCTGGAAATGGGGTCCTCGCAGCCTTGGCCGGATGCGCTGGAAGCGTTCACGGGCACGCGCGACATGGATGCCTCTGCGATCCTGGAATATTACGCGCCGCTGATCGGCTATCTGGAAGACGCGAATGCCGACAGGGCCTGTGGCTGGTCGAACGGGGCGGAAGACGGCTGATCTGGAGGTTAGGGTTAACGGACCGGAAAGGAGCCATTCGATAAGTCCCGACCATGTCGAATCGACCGTCCAGCGACAGTTCGGAGCCTGTTATCAAGGTGAACCGCCGCGTCCTCATCGTCACGGACGATGTGGACGGTTCCATCGACATGATCGAACATCTCCGGTCTTTGTCTCTGGAGGTGCGGATCACCGGATTGGACGGGTCGAACCCGCTTGAATTACCCGACCGCGCGCCGTCGGCCGTGCTCTGTTTCTTGAGCGATTTCGTCGAGCGCGGCCCGGCGATCGTGTCCGAGCTTCGCGACCGCTATGCACCGCGCAGCTTCCCCGTCATCGGCCGCCTGACGCGGGAGATGAGCGGAGACCATCCATACGACTCGGTCTTGTACGAGCCCGTCCATGCCGTGCAGGTCGCCTACCGGATCGCATCCCTCATACGCCTCGGTCAGATGGAAGCCGAAATCATCCGGCGACAGGACACATTGCGCGAAAGCTTCGGCCAGGAGTTGAAACTTCCGGAAACGCCGGAACGGCGTCCCTTCAAGGTGCTTTTCATCGGTCGGGCCGACCCGGCTTATATGGCCGTCGTCAACGCCTTGCAGGACAAGAACGTTGATGTTGTCGCGGCTTTCACGTCCTTCTCGGCTTTCGACTATCTCCACGAAACCGCATTCGACGCCGTCGTTATGAACGCGCTAGAGGGGAGCGAGCCGGCCATGACCATCGCGGAAACGATGCGCCGCAATCCGAGGCTGTTCCACGTCCCGACGCTGCTATTGGTCAACAAGGCGCTCTTCCGCGATGCCGAAGTCGCCTACGCGCACGGCGTGAAGGACCTGATCGACGCCGGCGCGCCGTTGGAAGAACTGAGCGGACGCATCCTCGAACTCGCCAATGACTGCCGATTGCACCAGAGACTAAAGGACGATTTCTCGAACCTGGGTGGAGATGCCTGCTCCGATCCTGAAACGGGCGTTCTCAACGCACGCTTCATCCAGGCGCACCTCAAACGCGTGAGCCGGGATTGCCGCCTGCGC
>JBCCCX010000248.1:0-5042 GCA_039033275.1 Pseudomonadota bacterium
GCGAGGAAGGCGCGGCGGGAGGTCTCGACGGTCATGATGCTGCTCCTCAGCCCCGGGCGATCTCGGCGGCGCGCTTGGCGGCCGCACGAATGCGGTTGTAGACCCCGCAGCGGCAGAGATTGCCGGCGAGATAGGTGTCGATGTCGGCGTCGGTCGGGTCCGGCACGTCGCGGATCATCGCGGCGGTGGCCATGATCTGCCCCGACTGGCAGTAGCCGCATTGTGGCACGTCATGCTCGATCCAGGCCTGCTGGACGGGGTGGTCGCCCGCAGCCGACAGTCCCTCGATGGTGGTGATCTCGGCGCCTGCGGCCGCGTCCAGCGGCAGCGAGCAGGACGGAACAGGCTGGCCGTCTAGATGCACGGTACAGGCTCCGCAGGCTCCCACGCCGCAGCCGTACTTCGTTCCAGTCAGGCCCATCCGTTCCCGAAGCACCCATAGGAGCGGCGTTGTCGGGTCGGCATCCGAGGCGACGGCCTCTCCGTTCAGGGTGAAATCGGTCATGATGGTCCCTCCGTTCCCCCTCGTGGGGCATCGTTGCTATTCGGTTTTAGTTCCAAGCCGGATCGTCCGGTCCCAGTGCGCTCCGCGCTCGTTGTGGGACGGGTCGGGTTACACACTGGGGCGCTACATGCGGTAGCCGCCATCGACGGGGATTACGGCCCCGGTGACAAAGCTCGCGGCGGGGCCGCAGAGGAAGGCGATGACGCCGGCGATTTCGGCAGGTGTTCCGACGCGCCCCAGGGCGGTATCCTCCGTTATGGCCGCGCGGTCGCCGTCTAGCGGGCCCGGCGCCACGGCGTTGATCGTGATCCCACTTGGTCCTAGAATCTCCGCCCACTGGCGGACCGCCTTCCGCAGCGCGACTTCCATCGGACCGGACGCGCTCCAGGCTGGCGCCCCCCCGCCGACAGTTACGATGCGCCCGCCTTCGGTCATATGAGGGGTCAGTGCCCGCGCCAGGACAAAGATCCGGGCGTAGGCGGCGGGATAGACGGCATCGAGCTCGTCCTCGCGCACCGTGCCGAACGGTCCGACATGCTGTGCGCCCTCTGCGATCACAAGGATGTCGAGCCGGTCGCGCGCCATCTCGTCGATGAAGTCGTCCACCTCGGCCGCGACCGCCTCGATCCCATGGCCATTGATCCGCTCCACCTCTACGGCCCGCGCGAAACGGCCCATTTCTTCCAAGGTGTTCGCGGCGCCGGCTGCGTGTTTGGCATCGCTATCATGGATAATGAGAACGTCCGCACCGAGCCTTCCGAGCGCGACCGCAGTCTCGTGCCCGACGTCGCGGTCGCCCCAGGTGACCAGGGACGTGCGACCCAGGAGGGGCAGCAGCGCAGCCTTGCCACGCTCGCCGCCTGTCCCGCATGTCGTCGCCGTGTCCATGACGTCGTCCTTCCGATCCGTGCCGGCGTGGATGCCGTGACATCGGGAAGAATGGCACAAGCGGGGCGTGTGTCATTGGACCGGATGACGGAATCGTTGCACCGGATGCCGGACTTGGCCGCTGTCAAGGTCACATGGGAACGCTCGCTGGCTATCTTCGTTTTGAGAGGAACGACTGCCACAGTCGGCGCGCCCAAGGGGACGTGCACGGCATAATCACGGGCCTATGAAACGATGACCGAGACCGCGGACAGGTCGGCAGAGAACGTTGAGAGCTCGCTCGCATCGCGAGGCCGGCAGATGCCAGACCATGTGCATTCGCCCAAGATGGCGCCTGTCTTGGCCGACCGATGTCGCCGTATCCTTTCGACCGGCGCGTCCCTCGCGATCGTGCGTGCATCGGTCGGTCTCGTATGACGAGGGCATCTAGGCGGGAGTTCAGCGCCACGCAGAAGCAATCACGGGAAACGACGACCGTGACGCGGACCGATGGCCAATCCTCACGGGAGAATGGTCCTGCGGGTCAAGTTCAATTCATCTGGCAAGACTACGAACTCGAACCGATCGTCCAACGACGATCCGGCACGGCCGTGGCGCTCGGTAGGTCGGTCCAAGTCAGCCATGCGTCGGACGAACGCGAAACATCGCGGGTGTTCACGCCCGGGATAGCTTACGATTATGCCCCGACCGTCCGAATGCGAAATGACCTTGGGGAAGGGGTGCGGGAAAGCCGCACGACAGGGAGACCCAGTTTCTATATGAACATCGTGGAAGGCTCGGTCTACCGCGAGTTTGAGGGACCTTGCGAGATCACGTTCCCGGCTATTCCCATCGCAGACCTATCCGCCCTTGTCGGATTATCAGAAGCCAGCATCGAACATATCATCCGACCGCTCCATGACGGTCTCGTGGACGACGACACGCTACCGGCACTAACGTCCGCGATGTGGCTGGCAGCGGCTGAGGAGCGCACCTACGCCTCGCTGTTTCTCGATCAGGCGATGGCAACGATGGCGACGCACATCTTCGAGGTCGCGCGGGGATCGGACTGGCGACGGATGGCCAGTCTCGAATGGCTCGACGACGGGCAAGCGCGCAGCCGAATGCGGCATGGCGAGGCGCCGGTTCCTGTCGGTGATGTTAGGTTGCGCCGGGCGGCGGAGTACGCCGAAGCGCATCTAGCCGAGCCGCTCTCCATAGCCGAGCTCGCGGCCGTCGCCGGCATGTCGCCGTCTTGGTTCCGCGACTGCTTCCGCGCGGCCACGGGAATGCCGGTCCACGGCTATGTCCGCGAGCGCCGCCTCCAACGCGCCCACGCGCTGCTCGCCGGGCGGCGCGCTTCGATCCAGCAAATTGCGCATGAGTGCGGCTTCACCGATCAGTCCCACCTGACCCGCGCCTTCAAATGCCGCTTCGGCGTCACCCCGGGGGAGGCGCGGAACGGATGAGCGACGACTATGTCTTTCAGATCGACGGGGACGTGGGGACGTCGGTGGCCCATCTGACTCCACGCGGCCACGCCTGCACGCTTAGCGGGCTGTCAGTCATGGCCATGCCGCCGGGCAAGGTCAATATCGAGATGCAGTTTGATTGCATCGGACTCAACGTCCTACCCTACGGACCAGACTGCATGCGCCGCGGGCGCCTGAACGGAGAGAAATTCCTCCGCCGCGCCCACGACTTCGGAAGCCGATCCGTCCTCATGTCGCCAGGCGATCTCGAACTCGTCGCCGAGAACCCTGCTTGGGAGTGCCTGATCGAGCTTCAACCCGACCGAGCGATCGATTTGATGGCCGAACGGTTCGATGGCGCGCTGCCGGACTTGCCGAGCTATGACATCCGGCACGACCACAGGACCTTTACCCTCGCCGAGTTCGCAATCGACCATCTTCGAAGCGGAGATCAGGACCGGCTATATGTCGAAGGGCTGGGGATCGCGATGATGGGTCGGGCGATCGTCGGGTTCGACCGTGAGGTACGCCCTGTCCCCACGCGCGGCACGGACGCGCGCGTCGCCCGCACCATCGACTACGCCGAGGCGAACTTGAGTGAGCCGCTCTCCATCGCCGAACTCGCCGCCGTAGCAGGCATGTCGCCGTCTTGGTTTCGCGATTGCTTCCGTACGGCCACGGGTATGCCCGTCCACGCCTACGTCCGCGAGCGGCGGTTGCAACGCGCGCGGCGGCTGCTGACGGACACGCCCCGCGCCCCGCTCGCCGCCCGCCCCTCCATCCAGCAGGTCGCCCATGCCTGCGGCTTTGCCGACCAGTCCCATCTGACGCGGGCGTTCAAGCGACGCTTCGGGGTTACGCCTGGGGAGGCGCGGGACGGATGAGCGAGGGGCACGCATTGGAGCGTCCGGACGTGGGCCAGGCATCGGACGAGGATCGGGTCTTCGAGACACCGGTCGGGGCGAGCAGCCATACGATCGGGCCGAGGGGGGCAAGCCTCAACCTGCTCGGGCTCATCGTCATGGCGCTGCCACCGGGGCGTGTTCACGCCACTATTGTCGACACCCCGCCAATGCTGAACATTATGCCCGCAGGCGCCAGTCATACAGACGTGCGGCTGGCCCGGATTGACGGCGTGGATCACGACGTCCCGGACGTCCTGCACGACTCGTTCGTCTTGCACCGCCCCGTCGGGACCATGGAGTTCGACGGCTTGAACTACGGTTGGGAATGCCTGGTGGAGATGGACCCGGCGCGGCTGCCCTTCCTCGCAAGCGAGGCCATGGAGGGTGAGGTCCGGTTCGGCGCTCCGATCACGATAGGACGCGACCCGGTCCTGTCGCAGCTCGCGACGGTGTCGATCGACCATCTCCGAGAGGCGGACGGGCCGGACCGCCTGTTCGTGGAAGGGCTCGCCATCTCGATGACGGCGCGGGCGTTCGGGCTCACGGACGTGATGAAGGGCTCGATCGCGACCCGCGGCACCGATGACCGCATCGCCCGCGCCATCGACTTCGCCGAGGCGCATCTGGACGAGCCGCTCTCCATCGCGGACCTCGCCGCCGTCGCCGGCATGTCGCCCTCGTGGTTCCGCGACTGCTTCCGCGTCGCCACGGGAATGCCCGTCCACGCCTATGTCCGCGAACGCCGGCTGCAACGCGTTCGCCGATTGCTGACCGAAGCGCCGCGTGTCCCGCTCGCCACCCGCCCCTCCATCCAGCAGGTCGCTCATGCCTGCGGCTTTGCCGACCAGTCCCACCTGACGCGGGCGTTCAAGCGGCGGTTCGGGGTCACGCCGGGGGAGACGCGCGCAATGTCTTAAACTGCATACGTATGGAACATCGGACGCTGCGCGGGGCGGAGGTCCGCTTCAGAGCCCAGACCAACCAAGTTGTTGCATCGTAGCGTAGGTCGGCTTTACAACAAGTTTCGTGGTAGGCTCTTCATATGACCGACAAGAAGAAACCCACGCATTCCTCAAGCACAAACCCCTACATCCCGAAGGGTGACGGCGACGAAGCCATGCAAGCGTACATCTCGGCGATGCTCAGCTGGAAAGGTGAGCTCGGCAAGGAGATCGACGCGACCGTCGAACAAGCCTTCCCGGAGGTGCGCAAACGGGTTCGTTGGAACACGCCGTTCTACGAAAAAGAGGAGGGCTGGTTTCTGGCGATGTATTGCTACAAGAACTACGTCCA
>JBCCCX010000249.1:0-5029 GCA_039033275.1 Pseudomonadota bacterium
AGCGGGAAACCCTGGGGCGGAATGGTGATAACCCGCCTGAAGAACATCGGCCACAGCTTCACGCAGGGCCACACACAGACGCTTGATCACGCCATGCGCTACGTGGGTAATCAGCAGCAGCTTGCGGGCGAACTGCCATTCAGCTTTGTTGCAGCCAAGCCTGCCGGCAATCCCCGATGGTGGACTGGGCGATCATAAGCAGCCCGACGGCGGCTGTATCCGCCCGTAGGATACGCGGTCCGAGCGAGACCGCGACCGATCCAGCCTTGCCCCGGACGGCCTCGCGCTCCTCGACCGTGAAGCCGCCTTCAGGCCCGATCAATACGTCCACCGGCAGCTTTAATGCGGACACGGCACCGACGACACAGGCTCCGCCCGCCTCGTCGGCGAAAATGATGGTCCGGTCCGTCTTCAACGCGGCGTCCAGCGGCATCGGGGTGCGAATGTCGGGCAGGTCGAGCCGTTCCGTCTGCTCCGCCGCTTCGATAATCTGCATGCGCGCCTTGTTCAGGTTCACGTTCGGGAACTGGGTCCGTTTCGTCAGCACGGGTTGCATCGTACGCACGCCGAGTTCCGTCGCTTTCTCTATGACGGTCGCGAAACGGTTCTTGCGGATCGGCGCGAAGAGAAGCCTGATATCGGGAACGCGCGTGGGCGGGCGCAAGGCCGCAACCATCGAAACCCGCATCGCCTTTCGCGTCTTGCCGACGATCACCGCGGACCATTCGCCGTCGCGCCCATTGAATATCCGTATGCTGTCGCCGACATTTTTGCGCAGAACCGTCCCGAAATAGTGGGCGTGCTCCCGCGACAGGTCGATCTCGCCCGACAGGGGCTGATCGAGATAGATGCGGGGAAGCGTGTAGTTGGGTCTCACGCCGCGAGACGCTCCAGCAGGTCCGCCACGCGCTCCGGATGCGTCACCATGGCGTTGCGCGGCGCGTCGAGTTCGACGAAGTCCCACCCCTCCCCGCGCGCCGGACCGATCATGCGGTCGCTGGTCATGCCGAAGTCTTGGCCCACGCAGTGCACGAAACTGCGCGGCAGGCCGTCCCAGCCACCGTTCTCGAGCACGAGCTCGTCCGTCCAGCTCTTGGCTGGGTGGGTCGACAGTTTTGAGCGGACCCATTCCGCTTTGGGGTGTTCCTCCGGCAAGAGCATTTTGACAGGATAGTCGGCAAAGAAATCCATCTTGTAGCCGTCGATGAAGCCGTCCTGCCGGTCGAGGAAATATTGCGAGATCGATCCGTCTTCGTCCCGCATCACGCCGCTCATTCGGCCCGGGCGCGGGACGAGCGCGTCGAAGAAACAGACATGGCCGATGCGGTCACGCCTTCGGTCCACCGCGCCCGTCATGGCCACGCCGGAGAAACTGTGCGCCAGGATGAAGAGGTCCTTCAGCTCTTCGTAATCGATGACATTGACGAGATCCTGGATATGCGTGTCGAGGCCGACTTCAGGCGAAGACAGGTGCTCGCGCTCCCCGCAACCGGTGAGCGTCGGGGTGAAGACGCGGTGGCCCCGATCTTCGAGGATATTGCGTACATCCCGCCAGACCCAGCCCCCGTGCCATGTGCCGTGTATCAGCATGAACGTCTTCGGCGTTGCAGCCGGGGCACGCGCTCCGGCCGTTGCGCATCCCGCCAGCGCCAATCCCGCTGCGGAAGCCGTCATCAGGTCGCGTCGGTTCAGGGTCATGCCTGCTCTGTAGCGCAGTGCCGGGTCAGTGCAAATCCAGCCCGATCGCGGCGGCATATTCGGCCGGGACGTCTTCGACTTCCGTGTCCATCACGGCGTTCCAACGGTTAAGAAACCCGAACATGGAAATCACCGCCACGATCTCCAGGCACGCCGCGTCGGAGAAGTGGGCGCGCATGGCCTCGAAATCGTCGTCCCTAACCTCGGACGGCGATAGGGAACCGAGATGCGCGACTTTGAGCGCGCTCCTCTCTGCATCGCTGAATAGCGGCGAGGTTTCGTAGGCCCAGGCATCCTTGATCTTCTCTGCCTCGACGCCCTGCCCATGCGCGCCGTGGGCCGTGTGCTGCTGGCAGTAACGGCAACCGGCCGCTGTGCTGGCGACGTAGCCGACAAGCCGTTTGAGCTGCGGGTCCAGCGCGCCGGGGCCGTAGATGGCACCGATCATCCGCGTCACGCCTTCCAGTATGGCGGGGCTTCGGGCCATGTCGATCCCGTCATTCATGCGGAACCCCATGACCTGCGTGCCCGCCTCGATCAGGGGCTTGGCGGCGTCGGGAATGGCCTCGGGCGACAGGCGCGGGATGCGGGACATATCGGACTTTCCGCCCCCCTCTCAACGAGGGAGGGACTTGGTGTGCTCCCCATACTCCGGCAGGCTGTAGTCCGGCTCGGCCGGCTCCTCTCGGAAGTGGATGGGATTGTCGATGTGGGGCTTGCCATCCGGCGCGGTCGTGACCGGCGCGCCGTCCTCCGTTAGCGCCGTGTGGAGCGTGCGGATCGTGGACCAGCAACAATCGACCTCCGACAGCAGAGCCGACCATTCGGACTGCGTGCGCGACAGGAACAGCGCCTCCATGTCGGTGATGAGCGCCTGTTGCTGCCCGACCGGCCGACGGGTCAGGGGGAGCAAATCCTCACGGTTCACGGCGCGCAGGAAATTGGCGACGAATTTCGGCTCGCTCCCGCCCAGCACGATGTATCCGCCGCACCGCGTCCGGTAGATGTTGACGAAGGCATTGCCGCCGAAATTGCGCATCTCGTTCCGCTCCGGCTGACGGTCTTCGGCGAACATAGCACCCGTCACGTTCGGCACCCAGGACAGGAGGGAATCGTACATGGAGATGTCGATATAGTCGCCCTCGCCCGTCCGTTCCCGGCGGAACAGCGCCATCAATATGCCGGACAATGCCTGCATGGACGCCGCCATGTCCGCGCTCGGCATGGGGGTCAGAGCCGGACTACCGTCCATACCACGCGTCAGGTCCGCCGTGCCCGCCATGGCCTGTATGACAAGGTCGTGGGCCGGCTTGTCGCTGTAGCGGCCGTTCTGTCCGAAAGCCGAAATGGAGCAGTAGACGATACCCTTGTTGACGGCCCGGATCGCGTCATAGTCCACACCCAGCCGACCGACCACACCGGGTCGGAACGCCTCGATCACGACATCGGCGGTGGCTGCCAGTTCCATGAAGCGTGCATGTTCGCCCGAGTCCTTCAGATTGACCCGGTAGCTTTTCTTTCCGCGTGCGATGTTGGCGAACCAGACAGACGTGCCGTCCGCATACCGCTCGCCCATTGCCCGCGTCGGCTCGCCCAGCCCGTTGGCAGGCTCCACCATGATGACCTCCGCCCCATGATCCGCCATCATCATGGAGGCATGCGGACCCGGCAGAAAGGCGGACAGGTCGAGGACTTTTATTCCCTCAAGCTTCACGCGTCCTTCTCCCTGAAGGGAGAAGGTGCCCGTAGGGCGGATGAGGGTGTACTCAGCTCACGCCCATTGGCCCTCTCGAGAAACTGGAATATAGCTTCGACTACTTCGGACAGACTCTGATAAACATCTTCATTGTCGAACCGGATCACCTGGTACCCATACCTTTCCAACTCCTGTGTACGCTTCGTATCGTATGAGACGCGGTGCATATGCGTTAGCCCATCCAGCTCCACGACAACTTTTGCTCGGCGGCACACAAAGTCGACCACATAGCTTGCAATCGGTTGTTGTCGAACGAACTTGTATCCGCCGCAGCGTCGTCCTCGCAGTTCCTGCCACAACAAATATTCGGCCGGGACATCCTGCTGGCGCAGTTGTTTTGCGAAAGCGCGTGTCTTCATATCGAGCCGTGTACACCCTCACCCGCCCTTCGGGCACCCTCTCCCTCAAGGGAGAGGGAAGTCAGTCCAGAAGTTCGTCCGTATCCGCGCCCAGCTCAGGCGCGATGCCGCCTTTCAGGCGTTCGCCATTGACGCGGTAGGGGCTGCTCATCAGGCGGATGGTGCCATTCTCCATTCCGGGATGTTCTGTTTCATAGACCATTTCCACTTCGGCGACATACGGGTTTTCGAAGGCTTGGGCGATATCGTAGACGGGCGCGGCGGGGACGTATCCGGCAAAGCGCTCCATCCAGTGCGCGACCGTGTTCGTCTTCAGCACCGCTTCCATCGTTTCTTGCACCAATGCGCGGTTCTCCCGGCGGTCTTCGACCTTGAGAAAGCGCGGATCCTCCACCCATTCCGGATGGCCCAGCCGTTCGGCCACGCGCTCCCAGAACTTTTGCGTCTGGCAGCAGAACATGATCCAGCCGTCACCTGCCTCCATGAGCTGGCTCGGCACTATTGCGGGATGCGCGCCGCGCGGCTCGCGGGTGACGACATGGCCCTCGTTGAGATACCAGGTCGCGGGATAGCTGACCTGATGCAAAGCCGTGTCGAACAAGGACACGTCCACGTCGCAGCCCTTGCCTGTCCGGTGCGCGCCCAGCACGCCCGACACGAGACCCGTCGCCATCATGGACCCCGTCATGAAGTCCACCATGGAGAGGCCAAACCGCACCGGAGGCCCGTCAGGTTCGCCCGTCACGGAGCAGAACCCCGCTTCTGCCTGCATGAGATAGTCGTAACCCGGCCACGCCGCGCGGCTGTTATCGCGCCCATAGGCAGAGAGATGAGCGCAGACGATCTTGGGATTGATCGCGCCGAGCGTCGCGTAGTCTATGCCGAGCTTTGCCGGCAGGTCGCCGCGCAGATTGTTGGACACGGCATCGGCCGTCTTCACGAGGTCTTCAAACTGCGCGCGCCCTTCCGCGTCCTTCAAGTCGAGCGACAGCGAGCGCTTGTTGCGGTTGAAGGTCTGAAAGAACTGGCTGTCCGTATCGCCGATCCGGTGCGGGCTGACGAAGCGCGACACATCCCCGCCCGTGCCGGGGTTCTCGATCTTGATGACCTCCGCGCCCAGGTCCGCGAGAAGCTGCGTGCCGTAGGGGCCGGCGCCATATTGCTCGACCGCGATGATGCGGATGCCGGAGAGGGGGAGATGGGTCATAACATACCT
>JBCCCX010000250.1:0-5024 GCA_039033275.1 Pseudomonadota bacterium
CCGCCAACGTTCGGGAGATGACGAGCTGGCTATCGGCTGAGGTCTATCACTCGGCGGGAGAGCCCATCGACACTCCAGTCGACGCGTCGGCAAAAGCTATAACCGTGGCGCGGCGAAGGGCGCGGGCCAGGCTGGGGTTTCTGCCTCGCGTCTTCATCGACATTCATGAGACGGACGCTCGGCGGCTTGTCGCTCTTGGGTATCTTGATAGCGAGGCTATCGAAGATCGGGATGCCCTGGAGCGGGCGGGCCAGGATTTCTGGCGCGCGAGTATCAACAAAAGCTTCTCTCACAAGTAAACGCCACAATCTGTGTTTCCTGTTTTTTCTGTAAATCCTGTGATGATCGAAGCTTGTAGGAAGGTTATATTGGGCCAAACCAAGCGAGGCCCGACATGGCAGAACGAAGCATCTTCACGGATCGGTTCAACATCGCCGCTCCAACTGGGGCAAGAGAAGCCGTCCGAAGGCTCTCCGACCAATATGGGATCACCCCGTCCGACTACATCCGGGACGCTCTTGCTGAGCATTTCAAAGCCGATGGCGTCTCTATCCCAAAGATGGAGGAGCTGCGGCCCAACATTGCGGCCATGCGGGACTCTTCGTCTGACGCCAAGGTGGCGGCGTGATCGGACTGATGGCGGGCGCGGTCGCAAGCAGCGTCGGAAATAGCGTCGTCGAGCGCGCTAAAGCGCTTCGGCTCTCGGCACTGGAGGAGGTCAAGGCGCAAGCGGATTTCGAACGTCGCAGCCAGTTGCAGACCTCGCAGAACGAGTTCTCCGCCCAGGAGCGTCAGAAGGACCGCGATTGGGATGTCGCGAAGATGGATCTTCAGGCCGAGCGCGCGGCTGCGGCGGGGCCGGACTGGTCGTTGGTGACACCCGAAGAGGCCGAGGCCATGGGCCTGCCCGCCGACAAGCCGTTCCAGCGCAGCCGTGACGGGAAGGTCTCTGCCATCGGCGGCGGTGGCACCAACGTCGCGGTGGATCTCGGAAGGGGCGAAACCGAATACGACAGGACCGTTGGCAAGGCGAACGCAGAGTATTTCGTCGCCATCCGCAGCGAAGAGCAGGCTGCGCGACGCGCGTTGAACTCGCTCGATGTGATGGAGCGAGCGATGTCCGACCCTGGCTTCTACTCCGGCGCCGGGGTGGAGCGGGTCGCGCAGCTGAAGAAGTTCGGCGCTGCCCTTGGTCTGAATGCGGACGGCATTTCCAGCATGGAGACCTTCAACGCTCAGGCGAAGTCGGCAGCCCTCGACACGATGGGCGGCTCACTCGGCGCCGGCTTCTCGAATGCCGATCGCAGCTTCGTGACTGAGCAGGTGCCGGGCCTGGAGAACACCCCTGAGGGTAACCGCAAGCTGATCGCCATTCAGCGGGCCATCAATCAGCGCAAGCTCGACATGGCTCGGGAAGCGCGCGCCTATGCCGAGCGCAACGACGGGCGGATCGATATTGGCTTTGACAGCTACATAGCAGATTGGGCCGAGGCGAACCCCTTGTTCAAGGCTCCGCCTGAAACCTCGCCCGAGCCGTCAAAAGCAAATCAGCCGCAGGGTGGCCGTTCGATCGAGGATATCGTCCAGGATTACGACTACTGATATGGCCCAGCTAGAACGCATCGAGCGCGCGCTCCGCAACGCAGACGCCGCCGGCGATGTCGAGGCCGCACGCGCTTTGGCCGCAGAGTGGCGCCGCCTGAAAAGCGAAGCCTCGAACGACGATGGGACACCGACCTACAAGGGTCTCGCCCCGAACGCCGCCGCAGGTGCGAACGAAGCGATCTACAAGACGATCGGAGCGCCGGTGGATCTCGCTCGCGGGGCAATCAACCTCGGCATCCGAGGCGCGAACGCCGTCACCGGCGCCGAGGTCGACCTCATTCCGTCCGACAGCTTTGGCGGTAGCGAATGGATTGGGGATCGGATGGGCGATGTCCACCCTATCCTCGATAGCGACAACGTGGTGGCCACTACGACCGGGGAGCGTATCGCGCGCGGTGTTGGTGAGGGCCTTGGCTATACGATCGCGCCGCAAGCCGCCGCACGCGCCGCCGTTCAATCGGGCGTCGTCCGAGGTGGAGCAAGCCGCGTTATGGAAGGGCTCGTCGGTACAGGACGCAATCCCGTCCGCGATCCTATCGTTGGAATGGCGGCCGGCGGTGGTGCTGTCGCCGGCATGGAAGCCGCGCCGGAAAACCTCAAGCCGCTGGCTGGTATCGCAGGCGGGCTTGCCGCCGGTGGCGCTGCCGCAATCGGCACATCGGCTGGCCAGGTCGCGGGCGCAGCGGCGATGGGTGCCGGCCGAAGGGTTGCGGCACCCCTTACCAAGAGTGGGCGTGAGCAACTGGCGGCCGACCAGTTGGCCGAGGGTGCAACGAACCGCTACGCCGCTGAGGAAGCTCTGGAGACCACTCCCGGCACCATCCTTGAAGGATCGGACCCCACGACGTTCCAGCAGACCGGGGACATGGGTCTTGGTGCGATGGAGCGAGGCGCACAGGCTCGCAGGCCCGACCTCTTCAACGCCCGCGTCTCGGACCAGAACGCGGCGCGCCTCGGCGCCGTCGAGGGCCTTCAGAAAGAGGGCGCCCCTGAGGCGGTTGCCACTGCGGTTCGTCAGAGGCTTGCTGATCTCGACGCCGACGCTCGCAAGACCGTCGAGGATGCCGTCCAGCGCGCTCGCGAGGCGGCAGACGCTTCTGGCCAGCCGATGACGCCAGAGGACTCTGGCGCGGTCGTTAGGCAGGCTCTTGAAACTGCTCGTGCGGCGGCGAAGGCGAAGGAGCGCGAGCTGTGGCAGGCGGTCGACCCCGATGGCAGTCTGTCGCTCAGCGCCGATAACGCGAAAGGCGCCGCGAAGACGGTTCGAGATGAACTACCGAAGTCGGCGCGTGGCATGTCCGGCGAGGAAGACGCAATCTTCAAGGTGTTAGATCGGTACGAGGAGGTCGTGCCCTTCTCGGAATTGACCGCCCTCTCGTCTCGACTGAAGGCGGAGATGCGGGCCGAGATGGTGGCGAACGGTGAATCGCCGGCGCACCGCCGCATGTCGATCCTCAACGGTGCCCTGGAGGCGGATCTCGACGCGGCTATCGCGTTGAAGGCTGCCGACGAGGCTAGCGCGGTTAAGGCGGGCGAACTATCTTTCGAGGAGACGTTAGCCGGTAGGATACAAGCGCAGGATGCCCGCTTCTCCACCTCAGCCGAAACGGTCGCCCGGGTTGGTTCTCAAGGATCATATGGCGGGTATGCCTCCCGCACGGCGCCTCCCGTTCCTGGCTCATCTGGAGCAGCACGCGAAGCAGGAAGCCGACCTCGAAATGCTGAGGGCGGTGCGCGAATATCGGCAGATGCTGGCGAGCCAACCTTCGACGGAGCCGCCAGAGAGCGCCTAAGCGCTGCCCGGCAGGCCACTCGCGACCGCGTCGAGACGTTCGACAATCGCCAGCTGCGTCCCATTCGAGAGCGCCAGTCGCAGACGACGCCTGACGCGGCCGTCCCTGCCAAGGTCTTCGTGCCTGGCCCCAAGGGCTACCAAGCCGTCCAGACCTATCGCAAGGCGGTCGGGGACGAAGAAGCCTTCCGCGCTCTGGAGGGATATGTCGTCGATCAGCTGCGCACCAAAGCCCTGCGCCCTGACGGCACCATGGATCCGGCCAAGGTCCGCACGTTCCGGAGCATCCACAAGGACGCATTGAGAGCGTTCCCGGAACTCGACGGCCGGTTCGCCAACGCGCAGTCCTCATCGGAGGCCCTGAGCGAGATCACCAAATCGGCTGGTGAGGCCGCCAGCGCGGCGCGACAGGGCGTCGTGAAGCAGGTTGCCGAACTGGAAGATCCTGAAGCCGTCAGCCGCGCTGTGGGAGGTGTTTTCGCAAAGCAGTACAGCGCGCAGGAGATGCTGAAGCTACGACAGTCGATCAAGGGCGATAAGGCTGCATTGCAGGGCCTTCGTAAGTCCGTCGTGGACTACATGCTCGATCGGTTCATCTCCAATACCGAGGCCGGCACTTCGGGTCGTGGAATGCTAAAGTCCGACCAGTTCCAGACGTTCATCCGGCGCAACGAAAAGGCGCTGATCAATGCGGGATTCAAGGGCGACGAGATCGAGCTAATGCGTCGCGTCGCGAGCGACCTCCAGCGGGCCAATCGCTCGAATGCCTCGGTCAAGAACGCCGGTTCGAACACGGCGCAGGATCAGATCGCGGCCGGATCGGATCGTGGGTCATTGCTTTACCAGGTTCTGGGTCAGGTCGGCGCGCCGGTGGGAACGACGCTGGCCGCCGGTGCTGCTGGCGGCCTTTGGGGTGGTGTCGCTGGAGCGGGTGGAGCCATCGCTCTCACGGTCCTGAGGAAGCAGGGCTTGGAGAAGGCTGACGATATCGTCAGAGACGCTCTGCTGAATCCCGAACGCGCTCGTATCCTTCTGCGGAAGGCTACTACTCCCAAGGAGCAGGAGGCCTTCAAGCTGGCGCTGGAGCGTTCCTTCAAGCGCAGCCCTGCCGCGACCGCGATCGTCGCGGCCGAGGAACTTGGTGACAACCTCACCCCCTCCGACCGCGCTTCTCCCATCCCTCCCGATGTCCTCAGCAAGGGCAAGCGGGTGATGGACGCGGCGCAGAGATGACCCCGCGCCAGCATAGAACCAGCACGGCGCATAAGAGCTGCCACGGAGGAGATGAGTAAATGGCTTCGTTCCGTTCCGCAGAGCGCTCTTCGATGGAGGCCTACGACAAGTCGAAGGACGAGGAGGAAGACCGCAAGTCGTCCCGCTCGTCGTCGACATCCTCTTCGCGCTCGTCAGGTGCAGCCAAGGGCTCCGCACGCGCCGCGCAGGAGGAAGGCCTGTCGTCCCGCTCGTCGGGAACCAGCAACGGCACGCGGGAAGGCTCGTCGTCGCGCACATCCACGTCGAAGACATCGACCTCGCGCGGCACACGCAGCAGCGGCCCGGCCAGGGGCTCGTTCCGCTCAGCGCAGGAAACCGGCCTACAGACCTCGCGGACCTCGACCCGCTCCAG
>JBCCCX010000251.1:0-5001 GCA_039033275.1 Pseudomonadota bacterium
CGTCGGCCTCCCGTGTGTGTATGACGAGCGGAAGCTGCGACTGCCGCGAAGCCTCGATATGAGCGGCGAAGTTGGCGATCTGCGCGTCTTTGGACGAGTAGCCATAATGGAAGTCGTAGCCCGTCTCGCCGATACCGACGACTTTGGGATGAGCAACGAGTTTCAGCAGCATGTCCGCCGTGATGTCCGGATTGTCCTTGGCGTCGTGCGGGTGCGTGCCGACAGTCGCCCACATATTCGGATAGTCCTCCGCCACCTTCACGACCGCGTCGAAGTCTTTGATGTTGCAGCAGATGTTGAGCATGTAGCCCACGCCCGTCTCGTGCGCCCGTGCGACCACGGCGTCGAGGTCTTCGGCGAAGCGTTCGCCGTGCAGATTGACGTGGCTATCGACAATCACGCGGCGCGGATCCGTGTCAGCAGGTCGTACATGGAGGCGGTCTTGTCGAGGTTGATCCCGGCTTCGGCGGCGCGCGTGTCCTGCGCCCTTTCCGCCAAGGCGATCCAGGCCGAAGGCGCCTTGATGGTCGAGATCGGCTCGAACGGTCCCGGCCATTCTCCTATGCCTGCATGGACGGCTTGCGCCTGCAGCGTGTCGATCAGCGCGTCCCAGAACAGCTCCCGCGCCGTCGCGTCTTTCGCGGATGCGAACGACTTGGCGACGCTCATATCGTCTCCGCCGCCGCCCAGCGACTGCATCAGGCGTTTGAGCGGATGCAGCACCGTCTCGACATGACCGACAAGCGCGAGCGCCTTGCCCGGCGCGCCGCGCGACAAGGCGATGGCGGCTTGCTGGAACTCGGCGCGCACATCCGTTCGGCCCGACAGCCAACGCGATAAGGCCTCGTCCGCGACGGGCCGCAGCGGCAGATGCAGGCACCGCGACCGTATGGTGGGGAGCAATTTGCCGGGCTGGTCAGCGAGCAGCAGGAACATCGTCCGGGCCGGCGGCTCTTCCAGCAGTTTCAGGATGGCGTTTTCTGAATTCGGGTTCAGATCGTCAGCCTTGTCGAGAATGCACACGCGCCAGTCGTCGGACTCTGAGGCCGTGCTCTGGAAGAATTTCGACAAGACGCGGACTTCGTCGACCGGTATATCGCGCTTAAGCTTGCGGCTTTTGGGATCGAAAGGCCGTCGCAGGATGGACAGGTTTCCGTGGCCTTGGCTCTCTATGCGTTGCGCCACCGGGTCGGTCGGCGGAATGTCGAGGCCGTCTTCCAGCAGACTGCGACCGCCCAGCCTGTGGCGCGCGATCCGGTAGGCCAGAGTCGCCTTGCCGATGCCGGGCGGGCCCGTGATCAGCCAGGCATGGTGCAGACGCCCTGTGGACTGCGCCTCAAGATAGCGGGCTTCCGCGTCCGCATGCCCGAGGAGCTGGTAGACCTCGCGCGGGTGGGGCGAACCTTCCGACCGGTCCGGTTCGGGTATCGGGGCTTCGTCACGCGCCACCGAGTTTCCCGGCGAACTCCGGATAGCGCGCTGTCAGCGCGTTCAATATGCGCGCGTGGACGGCCTGCCGGGACCCGTCCGCATCGACGACGCTGACCCGGTCCGGTTCGGTGCGGGCAATGTCGAGAAAGGCTTCACGGATCGTGGTGTGAAAGGCCTGCCCGGCCTTGTCAAAGCGGGTGAGGTCCTCATCATCCGCTGCGGCGCGGGTCTCGACGCGCTTGAGCGACAGGTAGACGTCCATGTCGAAGACCAAGGTCAGGTCCGGCCCGAAGCCACCCATGACCGTGTCGTGTACGGCGCGGACGCGGTCGACGCCCAGATCGCGCGCATAGCCCTGATAGGCGAGGCTGGAGTCCGCGAAACGGTCGCTGATGACCCAGGAGCCGCGCGCCAGGGCGGGCTTTATCAGCTTTTCCACATGATCGATCCGCGCCGCATACATGAGTAGCAGTTCCGTCATGCCCGACCATCGGTCGTCCGTGCCTTCCAGCACAAGCTTGCGGATCGATTCGGCGCCGAACGTGCCGCCGGGTTCGCGCGTGAGCACGACGTCGATGCCTTGCTTTTCAAGCGCGTCGGCGAGCATCTTCGCCTGGGTCGTCTTGCCCGCGCCCTCTCCGCCCTCGAATGTGATGAACTGTCCGGTCATGGCGATTCTTTAGCCCCTGATCTTCTGGAGGGCCGACGCGCCGATCCGGCCGAAGAAGCCTTTCCGGTCCACGCTCGCGCTCGCATAGAGGGGGTATCGGCCGATTTCGTCGCCCGCGCGCCTGACGACCAGATCCGCGAGCTTGTCGCCTTCCTGGACGGGCGCGGCCGCGACCCGGTATTCGATATGCGACGTGACGGCGTCGCGGTCGGGGCGGAAAACGCCCGTGCTCACATCCTCGCGCAGGACCAGACCCACAGTGTCGGCCTTGCCCATATAGACGTCGATCTCGGCCAGTTCCGCGCCGTTTTCATGAAGCTCCAGCACGTCGAAGTCGCGGAAGGCGGCTTCCATGATCTCCACGGCCGCCGTCGCGCGCGCGCTTTGGCTGTCCAGTCCGTTGATGACGATGGTCCGGCGTGTGCCGTCCCGTTCCGTCGACCCGACCAGCCCGTAGCCCGAAACGCTGGTCGAGCCCGTCTTGACGCCGTCCGCGCCCGTCAGGCGGCCCAAGAGCGGATTGCGATTGGACTGGGTGATGCCGTTCCACTCGAAGCTGCGTTCCGAGTAGATGCCGTAATATTCGGGAAAGCGCTCGATGAGCTCTGTCGCCAGCTTGGCGAGGTCATGCGCGCTGATTTCGTGCTCCTCGTCGGGCCAGCCGGTCGAATTGCGAAAACTGGCGCTCTGGAGACCCATCGTCTTGGCGCGTTCGGTCATGCGTCGGGCGAACGCATCCTCGGAACCGGCCAACCCTTCTGCCAGCACGATGCAGGCATCGTTGCCGGACTGGATGATAACGCCGCGGATCAGGTCGATCACGGCGACTTCCGAGTTCACGTCCAGGAACATGGTCGAAGACCCGGATGTGACACCGCCGCGCCGCCAGGCTTCCTCGCTGACGCGGAAGAGCGTGTCTTCCTCTATGTCGCCGCGTTCCAGCGCCTCGAACACCATGAAGGCCGTCATGATCTTCGTCATGGAGGCGGGCGGCATGGGCTGTCGCGCATCCTTTTCGAACAGGACGATACCCGAATCGTGGTCAACGATAATGGCCTGTTTGGCGTCGGTGTTGAAAGTCTGCGCGTCAGCTGCAGGCGTTAGGGCGGTTGACGCTGCAATCAGCAGGGCCGTGGTCAAGGAGGTGCGGAACATGGGCCTTCGGCATAAAGAAACGGACGCCGGATGGCGTCCGTCGACGATGCCTTGATTGGCGCGAGACCGCAAGCCGTCGCGGTGCCGCGACGTTGCTTTTCGCTATCGTCCGGCCGTTGGCGCGGCTTGGGTGATTGCGGGCTCACGAATGAAGCGCGGGCTTGCGGTCGCGTCGTCGGATCGGGCGATGTGTATGGGGCCCTTGATAGTCAAGGTGATGTCGCCGTCCGGAAGGTCTGCTTGCGGGGCGCGACGCGGCATGGCCGGCGACGGGGCGGGCAGAGGAGTCGCGACCGGCGCCTGGGCCTGCGGCATAGGCTGGGGCAAGGCAGCCGGCGGCCGCTGTGGGATGATGGGCGGCAGGTAAGGCGCGGGTGCCGGTGTCAGATTCTCCATCGGCAGTTCGGCCAGTCGCGGCGCGCTCGGAGCCTTGCGGCGATGGCTCGCCATCGGATCGGTCGGCCCGATGTAACGGACACGGACCTTCGTCGTGCCTTGCTGCTTGTAGTCCAGGGCTTTGGCCGCGGCTTCGGAGAGGTCGATCAGCCGCCCGTTCACGAAGGGACCGCGGTCGTTCAACCGCACCGTCACGGTCTTGCCATTCTCCAGGTTGGTCACACGGACCATCGAATTGAGCGGAAGCGTCGGATGGGCCGCCGTCATGGCGTGACGGTCGAAGACTTCGCCGTTCGCCGTTGGCTTGCCGTGGAATTTCGGACCGTACCAGGATGCGACACCCGTGCGATCATAGTCAGGATCGTGTTTGGGGGTGAAAGTCTGCCCCATGACCGTATAGCGTTTTCCGACCTTCTGGTGCCGGTAGAGGTTGCGGTCGATCTTGTCCGGATCGAAGTCCCGACCCTGACCCCCGATCATGTCGTGCGACCGCGGCATTTCGATACGCGGTGTCCGTTCGATCGAAGCGAACTGCGCGTCTCCCTGTCCGATCTTGTAGGTGATCGGAGCGGTCCGCGTGCTCGTTGCCTGTGTCGTGGCGCAGCCTGTCATCACGGTCCCGGCAAGGACGATCGTCGTCGCGAGTTTCACAAAAATTCCGTGCATTCCAGCCTCATCATCTCAGGTTTCCCGCACTGCGCCGATCGGCGCAATACGGGTGCCGAAAGCTGTACCGATGAATCGGGGCAGCTTCGTGTCAATTGAGGAAGCGTTTACGGGAACGGTCCTAAGTCCCGGTTCGGAAACAGGTCTAACGGTGTCCCAACAGTCCTGGTAAATGTTGCCTTAAGGCCCCTGCCCTGTGTTCCTTCAAAACATCTTGGCAGTTGCCGGTTGAAGAGCCAATGACACGCCGGTATGGCGCACGGGTTCGACGACCCATCCGGAGGGCGGGTGGCAGAGTGGTTGAATGCACCGGTCTTGAAAACCGGCAAGGGGGCAACTCCTTCGCGGGTTCGAATCCCGCCCCGCCCGCCACAATGGCCATCGCTTCGCGCTGGCATCCCGCTATCATATCGGCGAAAGGGCAACGCGCGCAGGCGCCAGCCGAGCACGATGCTCTTTTGTCGCCGCGCGCGACTCCAGCGCGGCGAGCGGCAGCGAGATTCCGGTTAGTGCAAATGACAGCGCTCCGCGCTGGCACATGTACTGGATCCCGTGTCGAGGCACGGGATGAGCGTAGTTTCTTCCCCGTCCCCGGCATTTATTGCCGGGGTCTGGTCTCGTTGCCGTTCACAAGATGATGGCGAGTGACCCTTTTCCTCTTGTGAAGAAGCTCGACAGCAGAC
>JBCCCX010000252.1:0-4988 GCA_039033275.1 Pseudomonadota bacterium
AATCAAACTGAATTTAGTTTCACTTTGGAGCGGACATCTAAACCCCTCCCCCGGGCCGGGGGTGGGGGGCCGCCGCGCGACGCGCAAGGGTCGGTGGGGGCCGAGCCCATCGGAATTGGACAGTCGCCAGCGTCGTCTTCGACCGAGAGACTCGGCCCCCACCGACTTCGCGCTGCGCTCTCAGCCACCTCCCCCTGCCCGGGGGAGGAATTCGGAAGGGTCGTTACAAGCGCGCCCATTTTTGTTCTCGTTTGTGAACTCCGGGAGACTCTGAGCATCATCCCTTCGCAACCGACCTAGACGCCCCGTTCGCTTTGCGTCATTCTCCTACTCGAGGGAGAGATATTATGAAATACGCACTACTCGCTACGGCCGCTCTGCTGGCCTTGCCGCTGGCCGCATCCGCCGACAATCATGGCGACGCCGACTACACACTCATCCACGCCGGGACGCTGATCGCGGTTCCGGGCGAGGCGCCGCTCCGCGAGAAAACGGTCGTCGTGCGCGACGGCAAGGTGGAGCGCATCGCGGATGGCTACGTCACGGACGCGGACGCGGAGGTCGTGGACCTGAAAGGCATGACCGTCCTGCCCGGCCTGATCGACAGCCACGTCCATATTTCCGGCGATCGCGCCACGGGGCGTCCCGACGACGCAGTACGGCTGGAAGCCGGCGACGTAGCCCTTCGCGCGGCCGGGCACGCCAAGACGACATTGATGGCGGGCTTCACGGCCGTACAGGATGTGGGCGGCCCCAAAGAAGTCTTCGCCCTGAAACGCGCCATCGACCGCGGTCTGGTGCCGGGACCTCACATTCGCGCGGCGGGCTCAGCCATCAGCGCGACCGGGGGCCACGGCGACTTCCACGGCTTCCGCGACGACATATTGCACATGTTCGCCAGCGAGACGGTCTGCGACGGTCCGGCCGATTGCCGCCGCGCCGTGCGCCAGGCCGTCAAGAACGGCGCGGACGTGATCAAGGTGACAGCCACGGGCGGCGTGCTGTCCGACACCAATGCCGGTACGGGCCAGCAATTGCTGGACGACGAGCTGGAAGCCATCGTCCAGACGGCTGCCACGATGGGCCGCAAGGTCACAGCCCATGCCCATGACAAGGGCGGCATCGACGCGGCCCTGCGCGCCGGCATCGAGTCCATCGAACACGGCTCCTTCATGGACCGGGAGACGGCGCGCCTGTTCCGCCAGAACGACGCCGTGCTGGTCCCGACCGTGCTGGCGGGCATGACGGTGGCGGAATGGGCGGAAGATCCCGATACCTTCCTGTCGCCTTTCCAGGTCGCCAAGGCGCGGGCCGTCGGTCCGGCCATGCAGGCCATGGCGACCCTGGCCTACCGCAACGGCGTCACCATCGCCTTCGGGACGGATAGCGGCGTGTCGGCCCACGGCGACAATGCCAAGGAGTTCCAATACATGGTCGCCGCCGGCATGAGCCCGATGGAAGCCATCCGCAGCGCCACGGTCGTTGCGTCCGAGCATATCGGAATGGACGAGATGATCGGCACGCTGGAACCCGGCAAGCATGCAGACCTGATCGCTGTGGACGAAGACCCGCTGGCGGACGTCGCCGCGTTGATGGACGTGGATTTCGTCATGAAGGGCGGGAAGGTGTACAAGCACGAGGAGTAGTGAACGCTTTTCGGAATCTGATAGCTTTTTTTCACCGTCCCTGGCATTTATTGCCGGGGCCTGGCCGCCTCCGTCACCACAAGCCGTGTCTTGTGAGCAAGCTCTCGACCAGACCCCGGCAATAAATGCCGGGGACGAATGTTGGGTCGGTAGCTCCAGCGCCGAAATTTGAACCCCTTCGCCCTGATCCTCGCGGCCGCTTTCGTCACCGCCATCATCTCCGGCCTGTTCGGCATGGCGGGCGGGTTGGTGTTCATGGGCGTGATCGCCGTGTTCCTCGGCGTGGCGGAAGCCATGGTGGTGCACGGCGCGGTGCAGAGCATCAGCAACTCCTCCCGCGCCTGGATGCTTCGCCGGGATGTGCGCTGGGACATTCTGGGATGGACGGCGGTGGGCGCGGTCCCGGCCGCAGCGCTGATGCTGGCCGTCGCTTTCCTGCCGTCCAAGGCGCAGCTCTATCTGGCGCTCGGCCTGCTCCCGCTCCTGCTGTGGCTGCCGCGCGGCTGGCTGGCCGGCGATGCGGAGAAGCCCGGACATGCCGTGCTGTGCGGCGTCATGGTCATGGGGCTAAACCTGTCGGCAGGCGTAGCCGGACCGGCGCTCGATTTCTTCTACGTCAAGACGGCGCTGACCCGGCAGCAGATCGTAGCGACCAAGGCGGTGACCATGTTCGCGTCGCATCTGGTCAAGATCGCTTATTTCGGGATCCCTCTGGCGCGTGAGGCCGGCTTGGCGGGCCTGCCGCCCGCCTGGTTCTTCGTCGCCGCCGTACCGGTGTCCATCGCCGGGACATTCGTCGGCACACGTCTGCTCCGCCGTTTCTCGGATGTGAGCTTCAAGCGTTACACGCGCTGGCTCGTGACCGCCGTTGGAGCGGTCTACGTCTTGCGAGGCCTCTCGCTCTTGGATCTGGCGTTGCTGTAGGTGTAGAGCGCGATCCCGACCAGGGTGATGGCCGTACCCGCCGCGTCCCACGCCCCGAACGGCTCGCCCAGCACGACGATTGCTGCCACGATGGTTGCCAGCGGTCCCACCATGCCCAGGATGGCGACGAGCTGCGCGCCGATTCGGCCGATTGCCATGTTGATGAAGAAGCTAGGCATCAGCGTGCAGAACAGGGCCAGCGCCACGGCGATGATCCACAATTCACGCGGCAAGCGCAGCGCCGCGATCATCCCACCTGGTCCCCCACTACTGATGAAGAAATGCACCATGAGCGCCGTCGCCGCCCCAATCATGGCCAGACAGGTAAACACCCGCGCGCCGATCCGGTCGACGAACCCTTTCGCCATCAACTGGAACAGGGCAAACAAGGCGGCGCAGAGCAGGATCAGTCCCGCGCCGAGCCAGAGATTGTCGGATTCGGTGATGTCCCCGCGCAGGAAGACCACGGCCAGCCCGCTATAGGCGAGCGCGACCGACGCCAGACCGGCGCGCGTGATCCGACCCCCGAAGAAGATCGCACCGAAGATGACGACGAAGGCCGGATAGGTGAAGAGCAGGAGCCGCTCCAGTTGCGCGGTGATGTATTTCAGACCCTGGAAGTCCAGAAATGTGCAGACATAGTAGGCCAGGACCCCCGCCGCCATCGCCGCCAGCGTTTCCCGCGCGCCCACGCGCCCTTCCCCGGCCCGGCGCGCGATCAGCAGGATCGCGACATAGACCGGCAGGCTAAGCCCCATGCGCAGCACCATGAGCGTGACGGCGGGCAGGTCCGGCACCACGCCGTAGGCCATCTTCACGAGGATCGCCTTCATGGAAAACAAGACCGCTCCGGCGATACCCAGCGCCATGCCGAGCCCGTCCAGCCGACCGGTGGCCCCGTCCGGCGCGGCCTCTCCTACGGCCTCCCCCACGGCTTCCCCTTGGACTTCGCGGAAAGAGCTTCTCACTTGCGGCGCGCGCGGAAAAAAGTGCGGAGCTGATGGGCGGACTCCTCCGCCAGCAAATCGCCCTGGACCTCGGGCCTGTGATGGCAGGTCGGGCCGTCGAAGAAACGCACGCCGCTCTCCACCGCCCCGCCCTTGGGGTCGGCTGCGCCGTAGACTAGCCGCGCGATGCGGGCATGGCTGATGGCGGCGGCGCACATGGTGCAGGGTTCCAGCGTGACGTAGAGCGTATGGCCCGGCAGTCGGTAATTGCCGACCGCTTCGCAGGCCGCGCGGAGGGCCAGCACTTCGGCGTGGGCGGTCGGATCGTTCAGGCGGATTGGGGCGTTGGCGGCCTGGCCCACGACCTTTCCGTCCGGAGCGACGATAATTGCGCCGACCGGCACTTCGCCTGCCGCGGCAGCGGCTTCCGCCAGGGCGAGCGCGCGCCGCATGCCTTCCTCGTCCGTCATGCCTTGCCATCGCGCCGGACCTGGCGCAGGTCAACCGCCATGGCTCTTCCCGACATCGCCAGCCAGGACTTTCTGCGCGACCCGGCCTCCGCACTTGCGGAACTGCGCGCTGTGGGTCCGGTCGTCCAGATCCGCCTGCCGATCATCGGCAAGGGGTGGATTACGACGACCCACGCTGCGACCAAGGACGTGCTGAAACGCGATGAAGATTTCCGCATGACCGAGGCGGGTCAACGCCCGGCCGGGCTGCAATGGTGGATGCCGCGCAGCGTGCGCCTGCTGGCCGACAATATGCTGGGGCGCGACGGCGACGCCCACCGTCGTCTGCGCGGCCGCGTCGACCGCGCTTTCGCCAAGCGCGGCATGGAGGCGCTGGAGCCGACCGTCAGTGCGCGGGCGGACCGTCTGCTGGGTCGTCTGGAAGGACGCGAGACGTTCGACCTGGTCGCGGACTATGCCCGCCCCTTCCCGGCCGACATCATCGCGGATTTGCTGGGGGTGCGGCCTGAGACACGGGACGCCTTCGTCGCGCGCGCGGCCGATTACTCGGACGTCTCTACGCCCATCAAAGCCGTTTCGTCCATTTTCGGCACGGGCCGGTTCGTGCGGTTCGTGCGCGGCATGATCGACGAAGCCCGACGCGATCCGCGCGACGGCCTGCTTTCCGACCTGCTGTCCGACGAAGATCCCCTATCGGAAGACGATCTCGTCGCCATGGTTTTTATGCTCATGTTCGCCGGGTTCGAGACGACCACCAACCTAATCTCCGGCAGCGTGCTGGCGTTGGAGCGAAACCCGCAAGCCAAGGCCGCCTGGCTGGCGGATCCTCATCCGCGCGGCGTGGAGGAACTCGTCCGCCATGTCAGCGCCGTAGCCGGCTCCAAGCCCCGCTTCGCCGTGCGCGAGGCGCAAGTCGAAGGCGTAATCGTGCCGAAAGGCGCGCTAATCATGGCGCTGCCCATCGCGGCGAACTATGACCCGGCCGTGTTCAACGATCCCGC
>JBCCCX010000253.1:0-4918 GCA_039033275.1 Pseudomonadota bacterium
CGGTGCGGTGGCTGAAGCCGATGTTGAAGCGGGTCGTGGTCGGCAGGTCGAGATCGGGGTCGATCGCGTCGATCCGGCCGGCGCCCAGCGCGGCTTGAGCCTGTTGCTGGTCGATAACGCATTGCGGCACGACCGGGTTGGATGGATCGACGATCAGGTCGGCATCCGTACAGGTCCCGCGGCCGGTCCGGCCGCCGCCAATGCCGCTGCCGAAGTTGGTGAAGGCGTTGGAGAAGAAGACGGACGGGTCGGCCCCGGCGAACACGCCGACACCGCCGGTGAAGGTCGTTTGTCCGTAAAAGTCCCAAGGCGCGTCATAGGTGATGCCCAGGCGCGGCAGCCACGCATCCAGATCGTTGAAACCGGTCGAGTTGGAGAAACCGTAACGGCTGACGAAGGCCGGGCTTTCGCGCGGCGTGTCGTCGGAGTCGTACATGTCGTAACGCAGACCCGCCAGAATGGTGAGCTCGGGCGTGACCTGCCATTCGTCCTGCAGGTAGAAGGAGTGGATGTTGCGCTCGAACACGGCGGCCGCATCGCTCGGATTGCCGGAGAAGGAACCGTTGCCGGAGATTCGCGACGCCCGCCCGGCGGCGAAGTCGTCGATGGAGTCGAAGATGAACGCGCCGGTGGCGTTGGTGATGAACAGGTTGAAGATGTTCAGATTGTCGAGCTCGTAACCGGCCGTGAAGGTGTGGTTGCCCGTGACGTAGTCGGCCTTGAGCTTCACCTGGTCGATGCGCTGCTCCAGCGCGTTGGCGGAGCGGAACGTGCCGGGGCCGGCGGCGAGGATACCGTCATCGTCGGGGCCGGCCGTCTGGATGATCAGACGCGGGATCGGGTTGGCGTCCTGCGCCTCGCCGCCGCCGATGGGGCCTTGAATATCGGTGATGTCGTTGCGCGACACGCGCATCTCGGTGGAGAAGTTGTCGGTCCAGTTGCTGAACAGGCGGAAGGAGTAGCTGTCCGCGCTCGTGCCGGAGCCCTCGAACGAGTTCAGGAATTGGAAGTCGACATCCGTGAAGCCGCCCAGATCCTGCTCCACGAACAGTTCGTCGAGGTAGGAATAGGTGAACTCGGCGCGGTGGTCGTCATTGATCAGCCAGTCGAGGCGGGCCAGCACCCGCGTATTGTCCTCATTGACCGTGTTGGGAATGCCGCCTGTCGGGAAGCCGTAGACGTTCTCGACGATGTTTTGGATGCGCTCCACATCGGCCAGCGAGGTGTTGATGCCGTTGGCAAATCCCAGCTCGGCCGGACCGTCGTCGATGAAGTTGGTGTCGGCGAATTCCTCGTACGTCACGGCGAAGAAGAGGTGGTCCTTGATGATCGGACCGGCGATCTGCGCGCCCCAGTTCTCGTTGGTGAAGTCGAATGGCCCAACGTTTCGGCCCTTCAGCGTGTCGCCGAACAGGCTGTCGTCGGAGTAGACGAAGAAGGCGGAGCCGTGGAAGTCGTTCGTGCCGGCCGTGGTAACGACGTTGATGGCGCAGCCCGTGAACTGGCCGTACTCGACGTCGAACGGGGCGAATTCCACGGAGACTTCCTGGATGGAATCGAACGGGATTGGCGAGGAGTTCCGGGCCGGGAAGCCCGATGCGTTCAGACCGAAGCTGTCATTCTGGCGCACGCCGTCCACCGTGAAGGCGTTGGCGCGGTTGTTGCCGCCCAGGCAGGAAATGTTGTCATCATTGGTTTCGTCGATGATGACGCGCGGGTCCAGCGAGATCGTATCGCGGATGTCGCGGTTGATGGACGGCAGCGTCGAGAGCGCCTCCAGGCCGAACGTGCTGCTCGGGCCGATGGCGACGGGCGCCAGCACGGTGGAGCGCGTTCCGGTCACGACCACCACGTCTTCGGCCAGGCCTTCCGTGAGGGTGAATTCGAGGTCGGTGTTGCCGCCGACGGACAGGAAGATGTCGTCAACGCGCTGGGTCTGGCGGCCGACGGCGTCGACGCTGACCGAGTAGGGGCCACCCACCGACAGGTTGGGTATGTTGAACAGGCCGTCATTGCTGGACTGCGCGGTCCTGGACTGGTTGGTCCGCGTATCGACCACGGTGATGGTGGCGTTTGCGAGAGGCATGCCGAGATCGGTGGTCACCTGGCCGCGCACGGACGAGGTCGTCTGCTGCGCCTGGGCGAGGGTGGGCATGAGGGCCGTGGCGGCGAGGGTGCTGGTTCCGAGCAGGAAGGCAGCGCCGAGGGATAGGCGTGTGGACATTGGGAATGCTCCGCGGGTCTGAATGTCGTCAGATGTGTCTGGTGTCGCCGGCGGGACGTCCCCGGCGGCTTTCGCGCGGCCCCTAGCCGCGCTCTTCGACACTTATATGACAGTTTGGCAAGCTTTTGCAGACTGTGCACAGGAAACTGCAGCCTGTGGCATCCGGGCCACAGTCTGGGCCCCGAGTCACGTCTAGGCTTTCATCCTTCCCGCCTTTAATGTGTGGGCATGACAGAGATCGCCGCCCCCTCGCCCGACAGCCGTCCCTCAAGCCGTCCTCCAAACCCTTCCCCGCGCATCGCGGAACTGGATTTCGCGCAGCGGGCACGCGACCCGCAGGCGTTCGGCGCCGCGCTCGTCGACGGCATGCGCGAGACCGGCTTCATCGTGATCCGAAACCACACGCTGCCCCAGGCCGCGATCGACGCAGTCGAAGCGGCGAGCCGCGACTTCTTCGCCCTGCCGGCAGCCGTGAAGTCCCGCTACGCCATGCCGGAGCATCATTTCCAGCGCGGCTATTCCCCGTTCGGCCAGGAATCCGCCAAGGGCCGCGACGCGCCCGACCTGAAGGAGTTCTGGCATGTGGGCCGGGCGACCATTCCCGGCCTGCCTGGCACGCCGGCCGTGACGGAGCGGCCCGCCTTCACCCAGGCCGGGCAAGCGCTGTTCGATGCGATGGACGCGTTTGCGCGCACGCTGATGGAAGCGGTCGGCACGGCGCTGGAGATGGCGCCGGACCGCGTCCAAGCGCTGCTCGACAATGGCAACTCCATCCTGCGCCTGCTCCACTACCCGCCCATGCCTCAAGAGGAGGGAGCCGACGGCGCGGGGTCTTCCGTGCGCGCGGCCGCGCATGAGGACATCAACCTGCTGACGCTGCTGCTCGGCGCGGAGGAAGCCGGGCTGGAGGTGCGCCACCGTAGCGGCGTATGGCTGCCCATCAACGCGCCGACCGGCTCGCTCGTGGTCAATGCGGGCGACATGCTCGACCGGCTGACCGGCGGCGTCATCCCGTCCACCACGCACCGCGTGGTCAACCCGACCCGCGCCCGCGCGCCGCATTCACGCTACTCCATGCCCTTCTTCCTGCACCCGGCGCAGGACTTCCTCCTGGAAGCGCTGCCCAAATGTTTGGAGATGGGCGGGACGGCCACGACCCCCATCACCGCGCATGGCTACCTGGAAGAACGCTTGCGCGAGATCGGGCTCAAGACCGGTTAGAGACCGCCCATCCCCGTTTGAGGCCTATCGACATCTCTGAAACTCAAGCGTTTTGGAGAAAAATCCACGATTCGATCCGCCCTGTCCCAAACGCCCGCATATTGAGCCCTGTCGGACGTTTGTCCGGCTCCCTTTCGCGAAGGCCAGTCGACGGGCCGTTCGCCTAACATGTGCTCTGCATGTCACGCGTAATCCACATGTAGAGCGACCCGGAAGACGGCCCTCGCGGAAGGACCTTTCCCCCGACCTGCCCGGCATCTGCCCCGCGGCCGCACCGCTCCGCCTGCCCGAACGTCAGAGCCCGACCAGGATCCCGGCGAGCGCCGCGCTCATCAGGTTGGCCAGGCTGGCGGCGAAGACGGCCTTGAGCCCCATGCGCGCGATCTCCGGCTTGCGGTCCGGGATGATCGTGCCGAGCCCGCCTAGCAGAATGCCGATGGAGGCGAAGTTGGCGAACCCGCACAGGGCGAAGGTCAGGATTGTCACCGACTTCTCCGACAGGCTGTCCTGCGCCTCGATCAGCGACAGGTAGGCAATGAATTCGTTGAGCACGACTTTTTCGCCGAAGATCGCCCCGCCGATCCGCGCTTCCTCCCACGGCACGCCGATCGCCCACATGAGCGGCGAGAAGAACCAGCCCAGAATGGACTGGATCGACAGCGTGTCCATCCCGACCAGACCGCCCGCCCAGCCGAGCATCCCATTGGCCAGCGCAATCAGCGAGGTGAACGCGATCAGCATGGCGGCCACGGCGATGGCGATCTGGACGCCCGTCTGCGCGCCGTTGGCGGCGGCGAGGAAGACATTGTTATATTCGCGCGCTGACTTGGGCGGCTCCACGATCCGCTCCACCGGCCGGGCCAGTTCCTCCGGCGGGCTCGGCATGATGATCTTGGCCATCATCAGCCCGGCCGGCGCACTCATGAAGGCGGCGGCAATCAGGAAGTCCGCCCGGATGCCCAGCTCCACATAGCCCGCCATCACCGAGCCCGCAATGGAGGCCAGGCCGCTGACCATGATCGTGAACAGCTCGAAACGGGAGATGTTGGCGAGGTACGGCTTGAGCGACAGCGGCGCTTCGGCCTGCCCGACGAAGATGTTGGCGATGGTGTTCAGGCTCTCAATGGGGCGCGTGCCCGTCACCCACTGCATGAACCGCCCGCCCCAACGCACGATGATGGGCATGATCTTGAGGTAGTAGAGCACCTCCATCAGAGCGGCGAAGAAGATGATGACCGGCAGAACCCGCACGAAGAAGATGAAGCCCAGATTGGACGGGTCGCCCAGCGCCCCGAACATGAACATGATGCCTTCGTTGGAATAGTCGAGCAGCGTCTGGAAGCCGGAGGCCACCGCGCCCAGCGCCGCCTTGCCGATGGGCACGAACAGCACCAGTACGGCGATCGCGACCTGCAGCGCGAAGCTGGCCAACACGATGCGAAGGGAGATGGACCGGCGGTCGCTGGAGAACAG
>JBCCCX010000254.1:0-4868 GCA_039033275.1 Pseudomonadota bacterium
CCAGCCCCAACGAACCCGTCTCGCCAACGATGCCGACCGTCGCCAAGCTGATGACCATCCACAGCAGGGTCACGAGCGGAAGCAAGTTCCAGAGCCCCGACTTTCCAATATCATGCAAACGCCGCCAAGCGACGGAGAACGACGGAACGAGCGTGCCGAGGCTGAACAGGAGGGAGACAGGCGTGACGTCGTCCGATCCCCATCCGAACAGGACTGCATCCAGAACCCCTGTCAGCATGCTTCCCAATACGACGAACAGCATGAACCACCAATATTCGGCGCGCTGCGCCCGGCCGGAGAAGTCGAAATATTTCGAAAAACCGAGACGGATGGCGTCGAGAAACGATACGGAGCGTTCGTACATCAACCCGCCTCCCCACCGAAACGGTCCGCCCACTCCTCGATCTGCGCGTCCTCGATCTTGGCGAACAGCACGTCCGGGGCGGACACGGCGTGACCGGCTGGGAGCGCGTCTGCCCAGCCTTCGAAATCCCAGTCCCGGTCCGCAGGGTCGACGCCCAGCGCATCCAGTATTTTCACCGCCGCGTCCGGGATGACAGGCTGCGCGATCCGGCCGAACAGCGCGGCGAGGTTGAGGCCCATGCGCACGCCGACAGCCGCCTGGTCCACATCCGTCTTGTAGTGCGTCCAGGGGGCGGCCCGTGTAAGATATTCATTGCCCGCGGCCCAGAGCGCGCGCATCTCGCCCAGCGCCTTGCGGAAATCGCGCGTTTCGAAATGCACCAGCATGAGCGGCAGCCGCTGGCTGACTTCGCCGATCACCCAGTCTTCGTGCCCGCCCGATACGCCCCCCTGGGGCACCTGCCCATCGAACTTCGATCCCGCATATTTGGTGATGCGGTTCACGAAATTGCCGAGAACGTTGGCCAAGTCGGAATTGACCGAGGATTGAAATTCTTCCCACGTAAATGCGGCGTCGGAGCTTTCCGGCGCATTGGCCATGAGATGCCATCGCCAGGCGTCACTTGGCGCGAGGTCGATGGCCTGGTCCATGAACACGCCGCGTTTCTGGCTGGTCGAGAACTTGCCCCCGTACCAGGTGACCCAGTTAAACGCCTTGAGCGTGTCCACCAGTTTCCACGGCTCCCCGGACCCCATCAGCGTCGTGGGGAAGCTCAGCGTATGGAAGGCGACATTGTCCTTACCCATGAACTGGACGTATTCGACGTCGTCCGCGCCCTTGTCCGTGCGCCACCATGACTCCCAGTCGCGCCCTGTCTTCGCAGCCCAGTCCTGGGTCGCGCCGATATAGGCGATGGGGGCGTCGAACCAGACATAGTAGACTTTGCCTTCGAAGCCGGGCCGTGGGTTGCCGTCCGCGTCGACCACCGGGATCCCCCAGTCGAGGTCGCGCGTGATGGACCGGTCGCGCAGCCCTTCATCCAGCCACTTCAACGCGATCGAGGTCGCCAGCGGTGGCCAGCTCGTTTGCGTCGCGACCCATTCCCGGAGTTTGCCGCTCATCTCGCTCTGTTTGAGATAGAGATGCTCCGTCTCCCGGATCTCGACATCCCTGGAGCCTGACACGGCACTGTATGGATCGATCAAATCGACTGGGTCGAGCAATTTGCCGCAATTGTCGCACTGGTCGCCGCGCGCCTTCTCATATCCGCAATTCGGGCAGGTTCCCTCCACGTATCGTTCCGGCAGGTAGCGCCCGTCCGCATTGGAATAGACCTGCTTTGACGTGCGCGCCTCGATGAGGCCGTTGCGCTCCAGCACGGCGGAGAAATGCTGCGTCAGCTCGGCCGTCGCCGCGCCCGAAGACCGCCCGAACCAGTCATAGGACAGGTCGAACGCCGCCCCGGCTTCGGCCTGCGCCGCGTGCATCGCATCGCAATAATCCGCCACGCTCATGCCGGCTTCGCTTGCCGCCAGCTCTGCCGGCGTGCCGTGCTCGTCGGTCGCACAGATGTAGAGCACCTCGTGCCCAAGCAGGCGCTGCACGCGCGCATAGATATCGGCCGGCAGCATGGAGCCTGCCAGGTTACCCAGATGCTTGACCCCGTTTATGTAGGGCAGCGCGGAGGTGATCAGGATGCGCTTGCGTGTCGTGTCGCTCATGCGGAGGCCCCTTATGCAGGCATGTGCCCGCCGACAAGGGCCGCGCTGTCCGCCACGGGAGCAATACTTTGCGACACGAGAAACAGACCGACCAGCACGAAATTGTACAAAGCATGGAAGATGATGGCGGCCACGAGACCGAAGCGCATCCGCACATATCCGAGAACGAGGCCCACGACGAACTGCGGCAGCACGGCAAGCGCCATGACAGGCGAGCTGAATCCCCCTTCGTAATTGCTCAGATGCAGCATGGCGAACAGGAGCGCCGATCCGTAGAACGCCGTCGGAAAAAGCCGCCAACGGGCGGCTCTTTGCGCTTCGGGAGAGAGCTCAGAATAACGTCTCGCGATCGACAGGATCAGAACGGAAAGCGCGCCCGCCAGACCGAAGCTCAGCATCGGCCCGACCTGGCCCGCCGCCGTTCCAACCGCCAGCAATGAGAGGAGGACAGGCAAGCCGAGCAGGCAAAGGCGCGCGCCGCCGAGCCAGCTCCGGAACAGCACCTCCTCGATCACCGGCGCGAACAGCACGGCCGCGAGCACCAGCATGACTGGCTCGGCCTCGCCCAACGTCGCGTTCATGTTTTCGGGCACCCCGCCGGTCACCGCGGCGATAATGCCACCCAGTACGCTGCTCGAGACGACGACGAAGGCAAGGCTCAGCGCCAGCAACTGCATGAGGTGGCGCAGCGCGTCCTCGCCGATACGGTCGCGACCGGCCGGGAAGTAGGGCCGACGGACATAGGCCAGAGCGGCACCGATCGAATAGCGTGTCGACATCGCGGCGGGCTAACGCCTGCAAGGGTGGGCCGCAAGGTTGGGCGAAACCCCGCTCGACTCGACTCATTCGTTAATTTGAGTTAATATTGCTGATAAGCTTACGCATAATGGAGGGGAGCATCATGCCGAAAATCTTCAACACAAGCTGGCTCGCGGTCATCCTAGCGACCATCGCATTCTACGCGCTCGGAGCGATCTGGTATGGTG
The DNA here is from genome assembly GCA_039033275.1 of Pseudomonadota bacterium. Taxonomy (GTDB): domain Bacteria; phylum Pseudomonadota; class Alphaproteobacteria; order Caulobacterales; family Maricaulaceae; genus Litorimonas. The sequence continues at coordinate 3,072 of JBCCCX010000254.1, forward strand.
TTCTGTTCAGCGACGCCTGGATGGCCGCCGAAGGTCTCACGCAGGAGACAGCCGATGCACTCATGGCCGAAACGGGCATGGCGAGCTGGCTGGGCTTTTCATTGCTGATTACGCTGGCCCAAGCCATCGGTCTCCTCATGGTTTTGCACTTGGCCGGCGCCACGCGCCTCGCCACCAGCTTGAGGTATGCGTTCTGGCTGGTCGTGACCGTCGTTCTTCCCGTGGTGGCCTACGCTTCCGTTTACACGGGTTATCCTTGGAATGGATTCCTGATCGACGCGGGCCACATGCTGCTGGGCTACTTGATCATGGCGGCCGTCTACGCCGCCTTCCGCGGCCGCGGCGCGATCGACGCATAAGCAAAGATCCGGGCCTGAAACCGGGGCTTGCCCCACGACCCAACGCACACTAAGTCGCCCCGCGAGCGCCCCTATAGCTCAGCTGGTAGAGCACCTGATTTGTAATCAGGGGGTCCGCGGTTCGAGTCCGTGTGGGGGCACCATTTCCCGGCGTCACGACCCGGATAGTCCATTGAAATCACGGGAAAGTTCCTGAAAGAAACTCTCCCACCCTCTGATTTCCTCGACTGGTGTGACACACCACGTGACACATGACGTGATACATTATGGCTGTGAGCAATCGGCCGAACCGATACCTTCTTCGCCGTGGAGACTATTGGAATTACCATCGACGCGTACCCAAAGCCTACCGGGATCTCGATCCGCGCGACATTATCCGCGTCGCGCTGGATACCGACTCCCTTACGATCGCAAGAGCGAGGCGAGATGCGCTCGCTGTCGCTGACGAGAAGCTTTGGCGTTCGCTCAAGAGCGGGCTTCCCTCAGCGCTCGACAGTTATGAAGCGGCCAGGAGCCGTGCGATCGCTAAAGGCTTCGTCTACATTCCCGCCGAGGAACTTGCATCGGAAGCCACGCTGGATGACATTCTCGACCGCTTGAAGAAGCTCGATACTGCATCGCCCGTCGCGCCCGCTGAAGCCGATGCCGTCCTTGGTCTAGTTGAGCCGACGTCTGTTCCGATCACCGAAGCCTTCGAAATCTATTGCGAGAGAATCTGCGCAGTCGATCTGAAAGGCAAATCACCGACACAAGTCCGCAACTGGACTAAGGTCAAGCGCCGCGCTGTGAGCAATTTCGTAGCGCTCTGCGGCGACTTACCGATGGACGCGATCAAGCGCAGCCATGCTAAACAAGTGTTTGATTGGTGGAGCGGCCGGGTCAATCCAACCGATGGCACGAAGCCCTTACATGCCAATTCTGCGAACAAGGATTTCACCAATCTGCGAACGCTCTATGAGCGCTTCTGGGCCTATCAGGGTGACGAAACGCGGGAGAACCCGTTCCGCAACCTCCGTTTCAAGAACGTAACTTACAAAGACATCCCGCCCTTCGAAACGGAGTGGATCCGAACGCGCATTTTGGCAGAGGGCGCGTTAGACACTTTAAACGATCAAGCGCGCGACATCGTCCTCACCCTCATAGAGACGGGCTGTCGCCCTAGCGAGATCGCGAACCTGAAGCCTGAGCACATTATGTTCGACCATGACATCCCTCACCTGCGCATCCGGCCGCAGGCCGAGCGCGAACTGAAGTCGAAGTCGGCTAGCCGGGACATCCCTCTACTCGGCGTTTCGCTGGAAGCCATGCGGCGCCATCCCGAAGGCTTCCCGCGTTACCGTGAGAAGACCGACTCACTATCGGCAACGTTGACCAAGGCGTTCCGAACGAACGACCTGTTTCCCACGCCGGACCACCGCATCTATTCCTTCCGCCACGC
>JBCCCX010000255.1:0-4789 GCA_039033275.1 Pseudomonadota bacterium
GCCACACTATTTTCGCGTTGGTGTGAGACCGCAAAATATTGAGGGAACTATTTGTTCTCGACAGCAAAAGCGCTACTGCCGTATTTACATGATGTTATAGTCAGTTGTGCTTTGCGAGGCGCTCTGAAGCCATTCAAGAAACATTGTTTGCAGCGTCTTCGATAATCTAAATAGATCACTCGCTTCTAGAGCAGAGTATGAAGCAGATTCCACTGCTCAGCCCGACTTAGTCGAACTGTCTTTTTAAATTTGCGATGATCTTGCCCAGAGTAATTGCCTCGATACCGTCAACGCCATTCTTGGACGCGTGAAGATTCTCCAAGTCGAACAGGATCTCGCGTTGTGCCTCTGAACGGACGCGGCTTTCGATCCAGCCGACGCAGGCGAGCCTCTCTCCGCATGTTACGGGCTCGACTGCATGCAGGGTGCGGCTCGGGTAGAGCACGAGGGAGCCTGCGCCCGGCTTGAACCGCTTGGTCTCTCCTGGGCGTTCGATTATCAACGCGCCGCCATCATAATCCTCGGGGTCGGACAGGAAGAGAGTGTAGGACAGGTCGGTCCGCAGGGCTAGTTCGTTCGGTCCCATGAAGGGGTTGTCGTAATGCAGGCCGTATCCGCCGCCGACCCCCGTGCGGCTGACGAGAAGTTGTGAGAAGCGGGCAGGCTGGGCGGCGGCACGCAAGACTGGGTGGCTCTGGACCGCCGTCTTCAACCGGTCCCGGATCCGCACCCCCACACGCGAGGACAGGTCGGCCTGACGGTTCGCCTTGACGGCTTTCGCCGCGCCGCCCGAACTGTTGCGACCATCGACCCAGCGGAGGGAAACGAGGTCCGCGTGTGTCTTGGCCAAAGCATCGGGGGAAAGAAGGCCGTCGATCGTCAGGAACATCAGCTAGCTCTTGCGAATGATTGTCAAAGCCGTCATGCCATCCGCCTAACGTTGTTCGCCACAGGATGCCAGCCATGCAGTCTAATACGAAGCTCTGGTCCCGATTGGGACTTACCACTGCCCTGTCCGCCGGATTGATCGGCGCGGGTTGCGCGGCCGAAACCGAAACGGCCATGCCCGAAACGCCGACCGCGGACGCTCCTATGTCGCAAATGAGCGGACCGGAGGCCCCGGCTCTTGCGGGAGAAGCGGGAGAAGGGGAAGGCGGCGTGTCCATCGCGCAGGCGAGCACCGACCCGGTCGTGTTCCGGTCCGTGCTGGCCATCACGGAAGCGCATCTGATCGCGGGTCGCGACGCCTATGCTGAAGGCCGCACCGACGCGGCGGGCGAGATGTTCGCTCATCCCGTGTCCGAGGTTCTCGCCGAGATGGAACCGATTTTTCGTGACCGTGGCGTTGACGATTTCACGGACATGCTGCTGGATGCGTCCGACGCGGCCTATTCCGGCGTGCCGTCCGAAGACATCGCCGCGCGGGTCGCCGCCATCATCGCGACGCTGCGGAAGGTCGAAGCGTCCGCGCCCGACAACGGCATGAGCGAAGGCGAGATTGCCGCGCGCGTCGTGGCCGACCAGATCGACCGTGCTGCGGACATGTACGGTGTGGCGCAAGGCAGCGACGCCTATGAGCCCTATCTGGACGGTTACGGCTTCTACAAAGCCGCACTGGCGGTCCGCGACGACCACATGGCCGCGATCGTGAGAGCGACGAGCGAACGAACGCAAACTACCATGCAGGCCGCTCTGGACCTGCTGGACACGGCCTATCCGACGGCTAGTCGTCCGGAAACATTGGGGAGTGAGTCGGGTCGTCTGCGGGCCGCCGCCTCGAGCCTTATGCTGTCATTGGGGTGAGAGGCATCACTCCGCGGGGCTGAGCGCAGAGGACGGAGCCACGACCGTTTTGCGCGTCTTCTTCGTGTTCTGGCGGGCTTTCGGAAGTCGCCATGCGACGGCGAGGATGGCAATCCCGCTGACGAGCAGGACGACATCCACCCAGGCGCTCGGCGCATGACCTGCCCCGAATATTCCGAGCAGCGTGTCGCCCGTCATGACCGCGTTGAGCGCGGGCAGTCCGGCGAGCAGCCCTCCGGTCAGCCCGATCAACTCGCGGGTCGTGCGGTAGTCCTGCCGCCGGATGAAGGCATAGCCGAGCGCCAAGGCCCAGACCGCGAAATAGGTCGTGCCGGTCCAGAACAGGCGGGCGCTCTCCGCCCCGATATAGAGCTTGTCCAGCCAGAAGATCGCGACCGAGGCGAGCGGGAGTCCGACCGCCACGCCCGTGACCATGTGGCTGAGACGGCGGTAGAAGGCTTGCGACTTCGCGCCTTCGTTTCCGTGCAATCTTCGCTCAATCCACATCATCAGGCCAAACACGGTGATAACGGCAAGGGCGAAGCCCAGCACGAAGTAGAGGAACTTCAGCCAGATGCCCCCATAGGTGCCGTAGTGAAGCGGGGTCATCATGGCGACACCCTTATTGGCAGTCGTCAGATTGGCGGCGGGGCTATCCGCAATGACCTCGCCCGACACGCCGTCGATCTCGACGATGGCGTAATTCAGTAGTTCGGTCGTAGGGTAGAAGAGTTCCATCCGCGCATTGACGTCGCCCCAGTTCTCAATCGTGACCAGACGCGGTACTTCGCCTGTTTCTAGATGGGAAAGGCTTGCTACCGCATCCATGGACAACATGGGGGCTGAAACGCCCGCAGGCTCGATTGCCTTGCCGAGCACCTCGTCGAGCAGCGCCTGCTGGTCCCCCTTGAACGTCAGCAAGGCGACGATGGGGGCGAGGATGGCGACGACGCCGAGCACCGCGCCGGTAAAGGCGATCATCGTGAAGAAAGGCAGGCCCCATAGGCCGACCACCTTGTGGGTGTCCTGCCACTTCAGCCGGACGGAACGGAAGTAGCGCAGCGTGAAGAACTCCTGCACGATCTTGGTGTGGGCGATCACGCCTGTCAGGATGGACAGCATTAGGATGATCCCCGCGATGCCCACGATAGTCCGCCCGACCGTCCGGCCGCCCAGCCCTTGCGGCCACATCAGATCGCGGTGGAAATCCAGCAGCCAGAGCGACAGGGCTTCCGTGCGCGTGTCCAGCGGCGCGCCGGTCTGCGTATCCCACTTCTGCTCGACGAAGACATGGTTGCCGTCCACATCGTGGATGTTCACACCACCCTGGTAATAGGGTTCGTGTTCGTTCGGGTAGATAAGGCGGGCGAACTCTATCACCTCTTCGCCCTTGCCGGTCTCCTCGACCCAGGCCTTGAAGATCGCGTCGATCGGTGCGGGGGCTTGGGCGACCGGGAGGCGCTTGGCCGGATCTTCCCAGCTTAGCAACTCGCCGTGGAACAGGGCGAGGCAGCCCGTAAAAGCCACGACATAAACGAACAAGCCCAGCACCATGCCGAACCAGCTATGCAGTCCGTAGTTTCGAAGGTGTCTTGCGCGGTCCATAGCTCAAGGCCTTCCGTTACAGCTGTGTGGCGGCCGACAGGCCCGACGGCGTGGTTGTGAAGACAAGAATGGCGCAGAGAAGGGTGAGGGCGATCAGCCCGGCCGTTGCCCGCCAAGCCCTGCGGTCCCAATAGGTCCAGAACTGCAAGCCGACCCAGAGGACTGGCACACCCAGCGTTGCCCAAAGAGCTTTTTCGGAAAACGAGCCCGGCATGTGCATTAGCAGTGCGGCTGTCAGGAATATCGCGGCAAGGAGCGCCCATACGGTCACGCTGGTCAGGCGCGGGGCTTTCCATGTCGCGACCCCGAGACATAGGAGCGTTGCACCGGCAACGCCGACCATGACAGAGCTCATGCCGCACCTCCAAAAGACGCTACTGAGCCGATCGCCGCGCACAGGGCCGCGACACCGTAAGCGCTCCTGAGCTGCCAGCCAGGTCGCAATGCGCCGATCACTAGATAGCTGATGCCCGCCAGCATGAAGAGGCCGAACCAAGTCGGAAAGCCACGCTCGAAACCCATTATTCCAATGACGATCATCAGCGCGCCGAAGCTTAAGAGCCAGCCCGCAGCTCTAAGGCTTATTTGCACAGCAGCACTTTCTTTCACGCGCATAAAGAGGGTTCGCTTCGGCCCCGATTGATGGAAAGCGAGACAAGCGAGGTATAGCAGCAGCAAGGCAAAAGCAGTCGGCACAGCGGCGAAGATCCCCAGTGCGCTTGTCCTTATGACAAGCTCATCATTTCCCTATTGCATGTGAGAATGATTATCAATAGTGGGCAGCATCTTTTGCGATTGAGTTGCAATCAGGGGGCCCGTGATGATTAGAAGCCTTTTAGGAGCTGCGTCGTCGCTCCCGCTTATCTTGGCAGCGCCATCTGCTTGGGGACAGACTGCTGCCGGAGAGGATGAAGTCATCGTGGTCGGTCAGAAAATCGACCAGACCCTCGCGGAGGTCACGTCCAGTGTCGACGTGACGACAGCAGAGGAGATCGCCCGCGAAGCGATCGTGGACCTCTATGACATTGTGGACAGGATTCCGAACGTGACATCGTCGTTCGGCGGGCTTGGCTTCTCCATCCGTGGCGTCGACCAGAGGGGGATCGCCGGGTCGGGTTCGACGCTGACCATCTATGTGGACGACTCGCCTTTATCCAATCAAACGACGTTTTTCGGGCCACTCGACAGCTGGGACCTCGGGCAAGTCGAGGTCTATCGCGGTCCGCAGTCTACCAACTTCGGCCGTAACGCGCTGGCGGGTGCGATCTATGTCCGCACACAGGACCCGACGTTCGATTGGGACCTGAATGCGCGCGGGGAAGTGGGCGACAATGGTGTTCGGCAGGGTGCCATTGCGGGTGGCGGCCCAATCATCGACGAC
>JBCCCX010000256.1:0-4784 GCA_039033275.1 Pseudomonadota bacterium
CTTGGCAAATTCAGATAAAACCAATGAATCTGCCGATGCTAACAAAGTATCCAGAATGCACGGCGTATCGGAAGAGAAAAATCCTTCGAGATGCAGTGGAGTAGGTGAGATTTGTGCAGCTGAGGAAACGCTGCTTTGGCTCGCAGCCTTCATCCGCGTCTGATGCATTCCCCCCATCCGCCCCTTCGGGGCACCTTCCCCCCGCGCCGCGGGGAGAAGGAAATAAACTCCTGCCGAACTGGTCTTTTTCTCGGTTACAAGACGGTAGCGGCATGGATAGTTCTTATTATGACAAAGGGTGTCAGCGGAACTTGGCCGGAACGGTATGGACGGAGATAATAAAGGAACGGCATTTCAGGGTCCATAAAATTTAATCCACGTTATTCTTTAAAATGAGTTTTGAGCGTTCTGACGAGGATGCGCTGATAGTAATCGGACGCTCGTTCTTCCGCTTCATCCAAAAAGCCATTGATTTCGCTGAGGTCTATCCGAGGATAGTCCTCGCATCCATTAAATGCGCCCGTTTGGACGTAGTGCGGAAAACCCACCAATCCTGCGAAGCGCCCGGCCTCGGCGGACCGTCGGACGAGTTCGCCGCCATAGCAGGGTTCCTTCGGTCGCCCGTCCCAGCCTTCGATCCGAATATAGCCGAACACGAAGAGCGATTGCGGATAACCGGACCGCACGGCCTTCATCCGGTAGGCGTCGCCCTCTTCGTGCAGGCCGGAATAGCCATAGGCGCGTGCGAGTTGGTAGTTCAGCCTTGGATTGTCCGGATCCGCCTCCAGCGCGGCCAAGCACGCTGCGATAGCGGCCGGTTTGTCCATCTGCTCCCGCGTCACCCCATCCTCAAGCACCGCTTCCGGATCGTTCGGATGGGTAGCGAGGCGGTCGCATTCGGTCACAGACCGGTCCCAAGTCGCCCGGTCGTAAGTCGCGATGTCGGCAAACGGGTCGGCTTGGGCCGCCGTCGTCGTGCAGGCTGCTGCGACAGACGCGAAAAGAATAAGCGGGAAGCGATGGGTCATGATCGCTGTATCGGAGAGAAAACGCTGCCGCGCCTTGTGGAGACGCAAAGCTTATCGGGACTGTTCTCTGTTGCCGGACCTAACGGTGCCGCGATTGCAAGGTCTCGATCACGGATTGCAGCGGCACATCCTTGGCCGCCAGCAGGACGAGCAGGTGGTAGAGCAAATCCGCCGCCTCGCCATGGAGCGCTGTTTCATCCTCCGCAACGGCGGCCAGCGCGGTTTCCACGCCTTCTTCGCCGACTTTCTGTGCGGCCTTGACTAGCGGGCCTTGAAGCAATTTGGCCGTGTAGCTCTCGGACGGGTCGGACGATTTCCGGTCGCGTATCAGCCCCTCCAGATAGGCGAGAAAACCGATACCGTGTGCGCCGCCATCGCCGAAGCAAGACGTCACCCCGAGGTGGCAGGTCGGGCCGGCGGGACGTGCCTTGACCAACAGCGTGTCGTGGTCGCAGTCGATTTGCAGCTCCACGAGCGACAGCGTGTTTCCGCTCGTCTCGCCCTTCGTCCAGAGCGTGTCGCGACTGCGGGAGTGGAAGGTCACCAACCCGGTTTCCTGCGTTTTGGCCAGGGCCGCCTCGTTCATGTAGCCCAGCATAAGGACTTGCAGCGTATCCGCATCCTGGACAATGGCGGGGACGAGGCCGCCGCCTTTTTCCCAATCGACCGTCATACCCGCATCTCCACGCCCACCGCCGCCAGATCGCGTTTCAGCGCCGGTATGGCGATCACTTGCTTGTGGAAGACCGAGGCCGCCAAGGCGCCGTCCACCTTCGCCTGCTTGAACACGGCCTCGAAATGCTCCGTCGCGCCAGCACCGCCCGAGGCTATCAGAGGCACGTCGCAGACCTCCCGAACAGCCGCGAGCTGCGCGATGTCATAGCCTTTGCGCACGCCGTCCCTGTTCATGCAGTTCAAGACGATCTCTCCCGCGCCGCGATCCGTCGCTTCACGCACCCAGTCGAGCGTGGCGCGGCCCGTCTCGCGGGTCTTGCCCGGATCGCCCGTGTGACTTTTGACGCGGTAGGCCCCACTATCTTCGAAGGTGTCGATGCCGACGACGATGCATTGGCGACCGAACGCGTCCTGCAACTCGTCGATCAGGGCAGGGCGGAGCAGGGCGGGGCTGTTGACGCTGATCTTGTCCGCGCCGGCCGCCAGCCGGTCTCCGGCGACGGCGACGCTGTCGATGCCGCCCGCCACGCAGAAGGGAATGTCCAGCTCGCGGCTGACACGCCGGATCCAGTCGGCACTGACCTGGCGGTCGTCGGTGGAGGCGGTGATGTCGTAGAAAACGAGCTCGTCCGCGCCCTCGTCGCGATAGCGCGCGGCCAGCTCCACAATGTCGCCCACATCTTCATGGTCGCGGAACTGCACGCCCTTGACGACGCGGCCGTCGCGCACGTCGAGGCAGGGGATGATGCGTTTCGCTAGCACGTCCGACACTCCCCTATGATCGTCATCGCACAACTCGATTGTGCGATCCATGAGGCTTGCAGGATCGTCCGTGTCGGAGCCAACCTAAGACAGGGGGAGCAGTGCCATGACGAACTATGTAGGAACGTCCCAGCTAGCACGCGATCGCCTCGGCGACCGTGAAATTGCCCTCGTAGAGCGCGCGGCCGATGATGATGCCGTAGGGGTTCAGCGCCTTCAGCTCTTGGACATGGCCGATTGTGCCAACACCTCCGGAGGTGATCAGGTCCAGTGTGGGGTAGTCTCTCAGAATTGTTTCGTAGAAGGCTGTATTCCCACCCGTTTCCGCACCGTCCCGACCAATATCGGTAACCAGGACCGTCTTCAGCCCCGACCCCGAATAGCCGTCCAGAATTTCCGAAAACGGCGTGTCGGTCGCTTCGGTCCATCCCTTGATCGCCGGAAAAGCGACGCCGCGCCCGTTGAGGTTCACATCGAAGGCGAGGCAGATTGCGGACGGGCCGAGTTCCGAGATCCAGCGCCGGACCATGACGGGCTGCGTTACGGCGAGGCTGCCGATGACGACACGTTCGACCCCGCTGTCGAGCAAGCGCCGGACGGTCGCCAAATCGCGCACGCCGCCGCCGCTCTGCACGCGTAGGCCGCTTTCGCGGGCTATGCGGCCGACGAGGTCGGCCTGGGAGGTCGTCCCGTTCTTCGCCCCGTCGAGATCGACGACATGCACCCACTCCGCGCCCTGGTCCGCGTAGCTACGGGCCACGTCGACCGGATCGGAGTCATACTCCGTCTTGGCGTCGAAGCGTCCCTTGAGCAGGCGGACGCATCGGCCATTCATCAAATCGATGGCAGGAAAGATCATAGCGCGGCAAAGGCTTTCAAAATGCTGGCGCCGGTGCGCGAGCTGCGTTCGGGGTGGAACTGGCACCCTCTTACATTGTCGTGCCGGACGATAGCGGAAAAAGACTGGCCGTAGCGGCAGGCCGCGATGGTCGCATCGCCGATAGGCGCGGCGAAGGAGTGGACGAAATAGGCGTGGTCGCCCTCGGAAAGGTCCCGCGTCAGAGGGTCATCGGAAAGATGTGTCAGCGTGTTCCATCCCATATGCGGGGAGGGCAACTCACCGGTCCGAAGCGCTTCGACGCGTCCGGGCATGAGGCCCAGCCCCGTCGTGACGGTCCCGCCTTCGTCCAATTCCTCGAATAGGAGCTGCATGCCAAGGCAGATGCCCAGCACGGGCTGGGTGAGGGATTGCAGCGTCTCTATCAGGCCGGCGGCGGCGATCTTTTCCATGGCATAGGGCGCCGCGCCGACGCCGGGTATGAGCACCCGGTTGGCGGCGGCGATCTCGCCGGGAACGTCGCTGACCTTGCTGGCGATGCCCAGTCGGTCGAAGGCAAAGCCCACCGACGCCAGATTGGCACACTTCGTATCGACGATGAGAACGCCCATCCGCCTAGAGCACGCCCTTGGTCGACGGCATGTCCGTGCCGGACACAGCCAGGGCCGGACGTAGCGCACGGCCGACGCCCTTGAAGCAGGCCTCGATCATGTGGTGGCTGTTCTCGCCTTCTACCTCGATCTGGATGGCCGCGCCGAGCGTCTGGGCGAGGCTGGCGAAGAAATGCGGGCACATCTCCACCGCGAACTCACCAACATGGTCGGTCGGGAAGTCACCCTTGAAGATCGCGGCGGGACGGCCCGACAGGTCGATGGCGACGCGTGCTTGCGTTTCGTCCATCGGCATGACGAAGCCATAGCGGCCGATCCCCGACCGGTCGCCCAAGGCTTGCTTCATGGCCGCGCCAAGCGCCAATGCCGTATCCTCGACCGTGTGGTGCGCGTCGATCTCCAGATCGCCCTTGACCACGCAAGTCAGGCCCAGGCCACCATGCTTGGCGATCTGCTCCAGCATGTGGTCGTAGAAACCCAGCCCCGTATCGATCTTCACGTCAGATGGATCGTCCAGATTGACGCGGATCGCCACGTCGGTTTCCTTGGTCGTGCGGAACATTTCCCCGATGCGCTGGACCGGCTGGGGCTCGGCCGATGCCGCGCCGAGAGCGGCGACGGCAAGATCGTTTTCCTCCGGCGTGCCAATAGACAAGCGGAAATGCCCCGGCACCTTAGACCGGAAATCCCGGATGCGGATGTTGGCGCTGGCCAGCTTTGCCAGCATAGCCTCTTCGTCCCTCGCCTCGAACAGTATGAAGTTCGCGTCGGAAGCATATGTTTTTGCGACGAAGCCGGAGTGCGGGAGGGCCTTCGCAACCCTCTCGCGCTCAGTGATCAGAATGGACCGGCGCGCTTCGATCACGGCCA
>JBCCCX010000257.1:0-4782 GCA_039033275.1 Pseudomonadota bacterium
CATCTGGCCATGGAGGCGGGGGAGGCCGGAGCTGATTATGTGGCCTTTGGCGCCTTCTACCCCACCACCACGAAAGAGACGACCCACCGACCCGACCCGGAGATTCTCACCGCCTGGTCGCAAATGACCACGGTGCCCTGCGTCGCCATTGGGGGCATCACGGCAGAGAATGCCCGGCCCCTCGTCCGTGACGCCGATGGTGACGCGGTCGGCATCCGCCGACGCGCTGATGCGCACAATGCCGTCGGGCGGCGAGAAGGTCAGGGCATTGTCGATCAGGTTGCGAAGCACCTGCGCGAACGGGATCTCGAAGGCCCGGATATAAGCGGGCTCGTTCAGGGCGGTATCGTCCACGACGGTCGGTCCGTCGCCGGAGCGGGATTGCTTGTAGAAGACCGCGATGTTGTTGACGATTTCTCCGACATCCAGTGTCTGTGCCGTGTCGCGGGCCAGGTTCGCGTCGACTTTCGAGGCGTCGCTAATGTCCGTGATGAGGCGGTTCATCCGGGTCACGTCCTGCGAGATGATCGCGATTAGCTTTTCGCGGTCTTCTTCCGTGCGCGCGACGCGCAACGTGTCGGCGGCCGATTGGAGCGAGGTCAGCGGGTTCTTGATCTCGTGCGCCACGTCGGCGGCGAAATTGGCGATGTCGTCGACGCGGTTGTAAAGCCCGCGCGTCATGTCGCGCATCACGACCGACAGGTCGCCGATCTCGTCTCGGCGGCGCGACAGGTCGGGAATGACGTCATAATCCTGCGGATTGCGCGCCACCCGCTCGGCTGCGCGGGCGAGCCGCCGCATGGGCAGGGTGATGAACAAGATCAGCGCCAAAGACGATAGCAATGCCGCCACCAGCGCCAGGCCGATGATCGGGGCGAGCGCGCGGCGCTCCGCACTGACGATCCCGCCCACGTCGCTGCTTTCAACCGTTACGGCGCCGAGGACCTGCTGCACCCTGGAAACGGGCAGCGTGGCGGAGACGATCAGCGTGTCCTGATCGTCGTAGCGCGCGCCGCTGATGGGCTCCCCTTCCAGCGCGGTGCGGACATCCGCCTTCAGGTTGCGTCGCAGGCTGTCGCGACGCGCCGCCCGCCACGGCAAGTCGTGCAGCCTGTCCTGGACCCATTGATCCGCTTTCGCGCTCCATGGCACGGGCTCTGCCTCGGCCGCCTCCTCTGGCGGGACGATGGGATCCAGCGTGCCGACTTCGATGGAATCATCGAGCTGTTGCGTATCGACCACGACGCGGCCCGACCGGTCATGCAGGCGCACGCGCCAGTCCTCTGGCACGTTGACGCCGCGCAGGACCTGACGCGCATTCTCTATGTCCAGCTCGGACGCCTGGCCCGTGCCAGTCGCGCGTTCGCCCAGCACGGTCGTGATGGTCCCCGCCAGCGATTCCAGATTGTCGACCTTGCCCTGGATCAGCCCTTCCTCGAACCGGTTCATCGCGAGCGATCCCGATACGAGGATGATTAGGCCGACCAGGTTCGCCGCAAGGATGAACTGCGTAAGGCGAGAATTGAGGAAAATGCGGCGCGGCGTGAACCGCCGCCGGTCCCGCATCTTGCGCGGAACCGGTCGCGACGGCGCGCGGAACAGGGACGGGCCCTCGGCAGTCCCCTCAGCTTTCCTTGTACTTGTATCCGACGCCATACAGCGTCTCGATACCGTCGAACGCGTGGTCCGTCTTGCGGAATTTCTTCCGCAGCCGTTTGATGTGGCTGTCGATGGTGCGGTCGTCCACGTAGATCTGGTCGTCATAGGCCGCGTCCATCAGCTGGTCGCGCGACTTCACATAGCCCGGACGCTTGGCCAGCGCCTCGAGGATCAGGAACTCCGTCACGGTCAGTCGCACGGGCGCGCCGTCCCACGAACAGGCGTGGCGGTTCGGGTCGAGTAGGAGCTTGCCGCGGCGGATGACCTTGTCGTCGCCTTCTTCCGGGGCCGGATTGTTCGTATCCGACAGCTTGGAACGCCGCAGCACCGCCTTGATGCGTTCGCCGAGCAGCCGCTGGCTGAACGGTTTGGTGATGTAGTCGTCCGCGCCCATGGAGAAGCCGATCGCTTCGTCAAGCTCATCGTCCTTGGATGTCAGGAAGATCACCGGCAGATCGGACGTCTGGCGCAGGCGGCGCATCAGCTCGATCCCGTCCATGCGCGGCATCTTCACGTCGAACACAGCCAGGTCGGGCGGCGTATCGCGCAGCGCGGCCAACGCGCTCGCTCCGTCATGGAACTTACGCACCTCATAGCCCTCGCCCTCCAGATACATGGAGACGGAGGTCAGGATGTTCTCGTCGTCATCGACGAGGAAAATTGTGGCCATGGAGCGGGCTCCGACGCGGCGGGAGGCATAGTTGCGGTCCCTGACTAGGCTCATCGTGTGCATGTGTAAAATCCCGAACTAACGTTGCGTTAGCCGGGACCTAACGCGCCTGTGCGGCGCAAGTGAGGCGGGAGACCGCCACGGTTTCGCGACAATGTGGCGGCTTTGTGGCAGCCCGACTGGCAGCTTCAATGGCAGCTTTACTGGCGGACCAGCCGGTATCCGCCGCTTAAGACCTCCGTGATGCGGCCATCTTCGTCGCGCAGGAAGCGCAACGGCTCCGCATCCGTACCGTCCTCCCGCTGGCGGATGAACGTGTCGCCGTCTTCATGTCGGTAGGTCTCCAGCCGGTCCTGCGGCTTGTCGGCATATAGGGGCACGCTGAACAGCCCGCCCTCGGTCAGTCCGACATAGAGGTCAGAGTCGTAATTCACATGGGCGTAATGGTCTTCATAGTCGGCCATGGATATTTCGGGCTCGGATGACTCAGATGACTCGGCGGGCGCATCTGGTTCGTCCTCATCGTTGCGCAGCGCTTTCACATCATCGGCTGCCATCTGATAGACGATCCGCCCTAAACCCCCAGCGCTGATGTCGTTCGCAGTCGCCATGGCGACCACACCGATCTTGTCGGGGTTGCGCATTGCGAATTCCGTCACCGTTCCGGGACAGTAGCCGCCATGACCCCACAGCGTCTTGCCGTCCACGCGGCGCGTCGCATAGGCTAGACCCCAGGCCGGTTCGTCGAAATCCTCGCCCGTCCAGTGGACACGCTGCATCTGTCGCAGCGTCTTAGGTTCTAGAATCTCGGGGCTGTCCGCATCGCGAAGGCGGAAGTTCCATGCCATGAAGTCGGCCAGGTCCGAGACACTCGAGGCCACGCCGGCAGCCGGAGCGAACGCCTTGAAGCTGTGCGGCTGGACCGGGGCACGAACGCCTTTGGCGTCGCGGACATAATAGCCGCGCGCAAAGCCGTTGCCGACCCGCTCGAACGGCATATCCGTGGTCGTGTCGGTCAATCCGAGCGGCTCCAGGATCTCCTCGTAGACATAGGCGTGAAAGTCACGTCCGCTCGCCGCCTCGATCACCTCTCCCAGCGCCGCCATGCCAAGATTGGAGTATTGCCAATGATCGTAGGGCGAATACCAGTCCGTCCGCGCGGCAATGTCGGCGCGGAGCGTGGCGCTGTCGGGGAATGTGTTGGCGAACCAGAAATCCGTTTCGCCTTCGCGCGGCAAACCGGACACGTGTGACAGGATGTTTCGAACCGTCGCATCCTCGCCGCCTGCGTCCGGTCCAGGACCGGCATCCTCTCCCAGATAGTCCGACAGTGGCGCGTCCAGCTCGACCCGTCCGGCTTCGACCAAGTCCATCACGGCGATGCCGGTGAATAGTTTGGATACGGAGCAGATGGAGAACGCCGTGTCTTCCGTGACCGAGCGGCGTGTGGACAAGTCTTCCACGCCATATGTGTGGGTCCACACCCTGTCCTGATCCGAAACGATCGCGAAGGCGGCGCCGGGGACACTCTCCTTGGCAAGCTTGGCGTCCAGTACGGCCTCCACCGCGCGTAGCTTGGATGCCAGCACCTCCTCCGACGAGGCGGCCGCAGCGGACATGGCGGTCGCGGCAGAGATGAACAGGGACGTCGTCAGAAGGCGGGCGGTACGGGACAAGACTATAGCTCCACGATTGGTTTGCCTGCACCGTGGCACAGCGCAACCATCCGTCAAGCCGCAACGAAAAAGACGCCCCCGCGACTGCGGAGGCGCCATGAATTGCACTCGCTATGAAAAGAGCGGGATCGAAACGGCTTATTCGCCGGCCGTAGTGGCTTCGTCGAGTTGCACGGAGCGCGTGACTTCCGGCTTGACGGTGTCACCCCAGATGACCTCGACCGTATCGTCGCGGCGGACTTTACAAGTCACTTTGTCTTTTTCGCCATCGGCGTCGATGCGGAAGGACAGCGTTTGGACGCGAGAATTGCCTTTGACCGTGCGGAAATCGAGATCCGTTTCGGACGCGGTCGCGGCCATCAGCGTTTGGATTTCGGATTTGCAGGTCGAGATGGCTTCGGATGTCTTGGCACTGGCGAAAGCCACTTGCGGCAGAGCGAGAAGTGCGGCGGCGGCGAGAACGGATGCGGTTTTCATATCGTGTTCCTATGGTTGAACGCAGTCACTGTTTTGGCGCGGCGGGGGGAGATGCCGCACATTCCAATTACGGCTTTCATCACCGAATGTGTGACGCGAAACACCATTCATATTTGAATGAACTAGCGATTTGTCGCATGTAGACGCATAGGGAAATGTCCTGGGTTAAAATCCAGGTTGGAATATTCTCTATATAAGTCAAATAGTTGACGGCTTAGTCACGCAGTTCCAAACTGTCGCCACTTTGCTTCCAGGCAATCTCTCTCGCAGCCAGTCGTTTTTGCAAGTCTGGCATTGCAA
>JBCCCX010000258.1:0-4781 GCA_039033275.1 Pseudomonadota bacterium
GAGGTGGTCAGCGCCGCGACGATGCCGCCCGTCTCCTCATAGACACAGAGCTGCAAGGTGATGGCAGCGCGGATCACCGCTTCCTGCCAGTCCGGCGGCGTGGACAGGCGCGACACCCATCCCTGCCAGTGCTCCACCGTCTGCTGCTCCCAATCCGCGCAGAGGTGAAGCGGGTCCTCCGGTATGGTCTCGTCGGGGCCGAGGATGAAGACCAGCTCGGTGTCGATCGCGAAGGGCTGTCCGGTCATCATGTGATCGATCGGCGCGTTGGTCGTCACCCGCAACGCGTCCGCGCCGTCGCCAAAGCTGATATGGCTGACGCCGCGCGTGGCGGGCTTGGGCGCGTCGGAGAAGCCTTCGCTCGGGGCGAGCGACAGGGCGATCTGCGGCAGGCCGGAGACGGGGCGGATGCGCCGGATCGTCTGGGCGGGACGGAACATGCGGCCGCGCGATTCGAACCGCGGAGCGAAGTCGGTGATCTCCACCGCTCCGCCACGCGCATCGCGCAGCACGGTCCGTAGAACGGCGGTGTTGCGGACATAGTGTTGCTCCGCGCTCTCAAAGTCCGATAGAGTCACGCGGAAACGCCCGCGCCCGCCGAGCAGGCCGTTCATCACCGGATCGCCGTCGAGACGCGGCAGGCACAGCCATTGATAGCTCCCCTGCCCGTCGATCAGCGCAGCGATACGGCAATTGCCAATGACGCCGTAATCCATATGGCTCATCCGCCCCCTCCCGCATCCAGCCAGTTCCAGACAGCCGCCACGTCGTCCAAACACTTACGTGCGACCGTGCCGCCTGCGACCGCCCCAAGGCCCACTTTGACGCCGAAACCGCCCAGGCGTTGCGCGGCAAGGAAACCGTCCTCATCGGTCGTGTCGTCGCCGACCATGACGGGCACGCGGCCCGCAAAGGGCGGGCGCGCCATGGCACGCTCCAGAGCCGACCCTTTGTTGGCCCCGTCCGGGATCGCCTCGGCCACATGGTTGCCGCCCTTGCCGCGGTACCCATCGGCCGATCCCGCCGCGGCGCGCACAGCATCCAAGATCATCGGACCGGCCGCAGGGCAGGCCCGGTAGTGGATTGTCCCGACAGGTCCCTTCACTTCCAAGCGTGCGCCTTCATGAGCGTCCGCGACGTGCTGGAGCGTGCGCCGCAGACCGTTCGGCAAGGCCGCAGGCTCCGGCCGGTCCGCCTCACCCGGAGCGAGCGCGTAGAGTCCGTGATTGCCGATGCGCCATACGCTGGCCGGTGCGCGCGCGGCTAAGTCCGCCAAATCCCGCCCCGAGATGAGCGCCAACGCGCCGTCCCGCAGGGCTGACAATGCCTCCAACCGCGCGGCCTGGTCTTCTGTGAGCCGCACCGCATCCGCATCGTCCTGCAGCGGCGCGAGCGTTCCATCGAAATCGAGGAACAGTGCATGGCGGCCGCTCAGCGCGGGCGGGGCGGGCAGGATCATGTGAACAGGCTCATGGATAAAACGCTCGCGATTGTCCGCTCAGATGCCCTGGAAGTAGCGCGCGCGCCACCAATCGATATCCTGTTCGCGAATGCCCTTATACAGCTTGCGCCAGCGATATTGCCGCTCGGCCAGCGGCATGCCCAGCGCGTCGTGTATGGCTTCCGCCGTACTGTCTGTGTCATGCGGATTGACGATGACGGCGTCTTTCATCTGTTCGGCGGCGCCGGCGAACTGGCTAAGCACGAGCACGCCGGGATCGGCTTCATCCTGGGCGGCCACGAATTCCTTGGCGACGAGGTTCATGCCGTCTTGGAGCGGCGTCACCACACAGACCGACGCCATCTGGTAGAGTCCGGCCAGTTCGGAGCGCGAATAGCCGCGCGCGAGATAGCGGATCGGGAGCCAGTCGAGATCGGCATAGTTGCCATTGATGCGCCCGCAGAGCTGATCGATCTGTTCGCGCAGACGCTTATATTCGTCGACGCGGGAGCGGGACGGCGGCGCGATTTGCGTAAACTGTACCCGGCCATGCGTGCGGGGGTGACGTTCGAACATGCGCGCCACGGCTTCGAACCGTTCCGGCAGGCCCTTGGAATAATCCATGCGGTCCACGCCCAGCACGAGCTTGCGCCCAATCAGGAAGCGCGACAGCCGCTCCGCCGCGTCGCGCGCGCCTTCGCTGCGGCGCTCTGACCGGAAGCTGGCGACATCCATGCCGATCGGACAATGGCGAAGGACGATCTTACGGTCGCTGACCTTCACCCGCTCTTCGTCCAGCACGACGGCGTTCATATCTTCGACCAGGAGACGGCGCAGATTCTTGACGTCGCCCACAGTCTGCAGTCCGATTATGTCGTAATGGGTCAAGGCGTCCGTCAAGTCGGGCGCGTCCGGCACGGCACGGAACACTTCCGGCGCCGGGAACGGGATGTGCAGGAAGAAGCCGGTCTTTCCATTGCGTCCCAGTGCGCGCAGGTCGCGGGCCAGCGGGAAGAAGTGATAATCCTGCACCCACACGAAATCCTCATCCGTGCAGCGGCCCAGAGTCGCCTCCGCGAACGTCCTGTTGACGCGGCGGTACGCCCCGTAGGTCCGGTTTGCGAATTGGGCGAGGTCGAGCCGGTTGTGCAGCACGGGCCACAGCACCTCGTTGGCATAGCCCAGATAATAGTCGTCATAGTCCGACTTGCGCAGATCAAGCAGGGCGAACTCGACCTCGCCTTCGCGCACGATCTGGGGACGCTCGGACGGATAATCCTTCAGCTGTCCCGACCAGCCGACCCATGTGCCGCCGCGCGCCGACAAGCTGTCCCACATGGCGACGGCCAAACCGCCTGCACGTGCATCCGGATCGACCGCCGTGCGGTTCGATACGACGACGAGACGTGGCGCGCCTGGATCGGCTTTCATGTCGGGAGCGGGAGCCACGCCCGGGCTTAGGAAGGGGTCAAAGCCCGCGCAACCGTTTCCGTACCCTTGCGCCCCGACTTGACAGGAACGCACAAACTCCCGACGCGACGCTCCATGAAGATCGCATCTTGGAACATCAATTCGGTCAAGGCACGCATGCATGCCCTGACAAAATGGCTGGAGGAGGCCAAGCCGGACGTGCTGGTCCTGCAGGAGATCAAGACGGTGGACGACGCCTTCCCGCGCATGGAGATCGAGGCAATGGGCTACCATGTCAGCGTCCACGGCCAGAAGAGCTATAACGGTGTCGCGCTGCTGTCCCGCATTACGCCTGAGGAGGTCGTGATGGGCCTGCCCGGCGACGAAGACGACGATCAGGCCCGCTATATCGAAGCCGTCATTCCCGCACGGCGCGGCGTGGTGCGCGTCGGCGGGCTGTACCTGCCCAACGGCAATCCAGTGGGCGAGGATGCCGACAGTGAGAAGTATCGCTACAAACTGGACTGGATGGCGCGGCTCAAGGCCCATGCAGAGCGGCTATTGGCCTATGAAGAACCCCTCATCCTGGCGGGCGACTACAATGTCATTCCGCGTGCGGGCGACTGCCACGATCCGAAGGGGTGGTGGGGCGACGCGCTCTACCGCCCCGAAACGCTGGCCGCCTTCCGCGCCCTGAAGAATATCGGCCTTTACGACGCGTTTGAAGTCATGGACGGCCGTGACGGTCAGTACACTTTCTGGGACTACCAGGGCGGCGCGTGGCAGAACAATCTGGGCATCCGCATCGACCACCTGCTCTGCTCCGCGCAAGCGATGGACCGCATCGTCGATGTGCAGATCGACAAGTTCGTGCGCGACGGCGTGAAACCCAGCGACCACGTGCCGATCGTTGGGCGGTTTGAGTTTTAAGCTTTAATCGCACTTACAGGGCCGTTTTCGGTTCCGGTATGACGCCCTCATACATCATTTGCTATAGTGATAACGACACGTCGCGATGATGATCCCGTCCGGAACGACCTTGTAGACCAAACGATGTTGCTTATCTATCCGTCGCGACCAGAAGCCGGCGAGCTCATTCTTCAGAGGTTCTGGTTTGCCGAGACCTTGGAACGGATTACGCATAGCGTCACCGATCAGGGCGTTGATGCGTTTAGACACCTTCTTGTCGGTCCGCTGCCAGTATAGATACTGCTCCCAGCCCACATCATCAAAGCTGAGCACGGAACGTCTACGCGTCTGGATCGATCAACGTCCGCGGCTTGGCCTCACCCGCATTGATCCGGTCGACGGCGCCAAGCAGTATTTCGCGGTTGGCATCGACAGCCAGCAAATATGCTGTTTCGTCCAGCGCTTGATAATCTTCCAGGGAGATCATGACGGCGGACGCGCCTTTGGAGCGCGTAATAATCAAGGGCACACGATCGTCCGTGACCTGGTCCATCATCTTAGACAGATTGGCCCGCAATTCGGTGGAGGATGTAACACGCATAAGATTATGTACACATAAGCGTACGCAACGTCAAGCCTGTCGGAGCGTGGCGGCAGGTACCGCAATACCCTTACTGATCCAGGAAACTCCGCAGCTTCCGGCTCCGGCTCGGGTGCTTCAGCTTGCGCAGGGCCTTCGCCTCGATCTGGCGGATCCGTTCGCGGGTCACGCTGAACTGCTGGCCCACTTCTTCAAGCGTGTGGTCCGTGTTCATGCCGATGCCAAAGCGCATGCGCAGGACGCGTTCCTCGCGCGGGGTCAGCGATGCCAGCACGCGGGTCGTGGTTTCGCGCAAATTGGACTGGATCGCGCTGTCGATGGGCAGGATCGCGTTGCTGTCCTCGATGAAGTCGCCGAGCTGGCTGTCTTCCTCGTCGCCGATGGGCGTTTCCAGCGAAATCGGCTCCTTGGCGATCTTCA
>JBCCCX010000259.1:0-4764 GCA_039033275.1 Pseudomonadota bacterium
CGGACGGGATGTTCGTGAGCCAGCGCGTCCTGGACGCGCAAGGCCGCCTGACGCTGCTGGACCAGAACAAGGTCATCACGCCGCATCCCGCCTTCCGCCTGTTCGCGACCACCAACACGGTCGGGCTGGGCGACACGTCCGGCCTCTATCACGGCACGCAGCAAATCAACCAGGGCCAGATGGACCGCTGGTCCATCGTCTGCCAGCTCAACTATCTGCCGCATGACGAGGAAGAGAAGATCGTGCTGGCCAAGAGCCCGACCTACGACACGCCGGAAGGCCGCGACACGATCGCGTCGATGGTCCGCGTCGCCGACATGACGCGCAACGCCTTCATCAATGGCGACATCAGCACGGTGATGAGCCCGCGCACCGTGATGAACTGGGCGGAGAACGCCCGCATCTTCGGCGGCCCCCAACAAGCGGGCGTGCTAGCCCAGGCCTTCCGCCTGACTTTCCTGAACAAATGCGACGAGTTGGAACGCCCCGTCATCAGCGAGTTCTACCAGCGCGCCTTCGGCGAGGACCTGCCGGAGAGCGCGGCGTCGGTGATGGTCGCGTAAGCGGTTGTCGGAGGCAAATTTTCGCGGAATGCGAAAATAGCTATGCGCCGCGAAGGCTATGAGCGGACCCCCGCACCAGCGGGCGAGTGCTGCTGTAAGTAGGATCAGCTACCCTGCGCCCGCCAACCCCGCGACCAACGTCCCCACCCACACGAAAACCCCGAGCGACAGTCCCAGCGCCACCAGCATCAGCACGCCGTCCCGGGCGATCAGCGACAGGCCGATCAAGCCGAGCATGAAGGCCGCCGGAACCACGCCGAACGGAATGATCCCCAGCGGGACCATGGCCGCCGAGAGCAGGATGGCGACGAGCGCGGCGAGGACCAGCATGGGCCCTTCGGTCGCGAAAGGTAGGCGTGGGCGGATGACATTGTCCACGCGGGCCAGCCAGGGGGCGACCTTGCCGTGGACCTGCGCGACGCGCGCTTGCGGGACTTTCACCTTGGCGAGAATGTCCGGCACCCACGGATGGGGGCGGCGCAGAAGCAATTGCACGGCAAAAGCGATGTTGATCAGCCCAAAGGCGGCCGGCAGGCCGGGCAACGCGCCCAGCGGCGTCATCAGGAACAGGCCGCACAGCACCATGACGGGTCCGAAGGCGCGGTGGCCCATCGACGCCACGATATCGCGCAGATTGCTGTCTTTTCCGTCCATTTCGGACAGGACATGGGCGAGCACGCCCTGCAAGGGTGCCTCTTCCAGAGGCGGCTCAGGGAGCGGCGGTTCGATATCGTCCGACGAGGAGGTCACGGCGGTGACAGATAGGGCGGGTCCTGTTAGGGCGCCATCGCTAATTTAAGGGACTTTTCGCCTTGGAATTCGATGTCTGGCTCAGCCTGGTCGTGCTGTTCACCGTCGGCGGGCTGACGCCCGGTCCGGCGGTGATGCTCGTCATGGCCAGCGCGTTCCGCTACGGCTTTGCGCCCGCCATGCTGGCCGCGCTGGGCATCGCGTCCGCCAATGTGCTGTGGCTGATCCTCGCGGCGAGCGGGACAGGCGCTTTGCTGACCGCCTTTCCGCAGCTGACTCTGGCCCTTAAAGTCCTCGGCCTGCTCGTGATCCTGTATCTCGGCCTGTCCACAATCTTCGGCCCGCCGCCAGACATGTCCGTCACGTCGGGCGATGCGCCCCGAAAGGGCGGGCTCTACGCGAAGGGCATTGCGTTGCAGATCAGCTCGCCTTTGCCGCTGGTCTATTTCGGCATGTTGCTGCCGCTCTATTTCGATCCCGAAAAGGACTTGGCAACCCAGTTCGGGATCATGCTGGTCACGGTCACCTGGCTGGAGCTGCAAGGGCTGGCCCTCTACGCGGCCTTCGCGCGCTGGATCCGGGCAAAGCTGCAGAGCAAGCGCGCGGCGAGGGTGTTCAACGCAATGATCGGAGGCGTGATGATCGCGAGTGGGGTTTGGGCGATCTTGGCCTGATGGCGACGGCCGGATGGATATGACCGCGGCTTGTAACAAACAGCCCTGGCAATGAATCGTCCCCGGCATTTATTGCCGGGGTCTGGTCTCGGCTCGGTCCACAAGAAGCGAGCGTCGCTAATCTCTGGTCTTGTGAGCACTCTCGATAGCAGACCCCGGCAATAAATGCCGGGGACGTAGAGTCGAGGATGCAGTCTAAGCCAAAGTCTCGATAATGAGTGCTTGTGCTGCCGCGTTCAAGACGGATGCGATGCGGATCGATGTCTGCACGCCCGCCGGCTTGATGCCGCCCTTGGTCACTTCGGCGACATGCGCCTCCATGCACATGCCGCAGCCATTGATGGCGGAGACGGCGAGGCTCATCAGTTCGAAATCGACCTTGTCGATGCCCGGATTGCCGATCACGTTCATGCGCAGATTGGCGGGCATGTTGGCGTATTCCCCGCCGACCAGGTGGACGAAGCGGTAATAGACATTGTTCATGCCCATCACGGTCGCCGCCGCCTTGGAGGCGGTGACGATGGCGTCGGACGCGCTGACTTCGCCTTGGATCGCGTCGATCACCTGACGGTTCTTCGTCGCATAGGCGGAGGCGAGCGCAATGCCCGCCACCTGGTCCTTGGACAGACCGTCCATGCCATCGGCCGCGAGGACGCGGCCCAGGTTGAGCTTGATGTCCTTGGCGTAGTCCGGAAGCGCGTCCTTGAGGGTCTTCAGGGACACTTAGGCAGCCTTGGACAGGTCGATGACGTCCTCGCCCTTGGACCAGTTGCACGGGCAGAGCTCGTCCGTTTGCAGGGCGTCCAGCACGCGCAGCACTTCCTGCGGGTTGCGGCCCACATTCAGGTCGGTGACGTAGATGAAGCGCACCACGCCGTCCGGGTCGGCGATGAAGGTCGCGCGCTGGGCCACGCCTTCGGCTTCGTCGAGGATGCCGAGCGCACTCGTCAATTCGCGCTTGATGTCGGCCAGCATCGGGATCGGCAGGTCGCGCAGCTCTTCCTGGTGCTTGCGCCAGTTCCAGTGGGTGAACTCGCTATCGGTCGAGGCGGTCAGCAGCACGGCGTCGCGGTCCTCGAACTCCTCGTTCAGCTCACCGAAAGCGGCGATTTCGGTCGGGCAGACGAAGGTGAAGTCCTTGGGGTAGAAGAACAGCACGGTCCACTTGCCGGCCAGATCCGCGTTGGAAACGTTCGTGAAGACATTGTCGATTGTGATGTCGTCGAACGGCTTTCCGTCGACGGCGGTCAGGGAAAATTCGGGAAGCTTGTCGCCGATCTTGATCATGGGGTGATCCTTTGGGAGGGGGTGAGTTAAAAAGTCTGGGTGAGTTACGCCGGAAAGGGGGACGTCCGGCGCGCGGCATGTAGGGTCCCCGGGCCGCCATTCCAAATCGGTTGTGTCGATTTTTCCGATAGGCGGAAGCAATCGTTGATCCGCGATGGCGAAATGTGCGTGTCTGACATATTTTGTCATCGGAAAACACGTCGATTATGCGGCAGCGCGGTCTTGCGGCATCTGGCCGCGCCTTCTATGGGCCGCGCGCACCTTGCCGCTCTTCCCGCACGCGAAGCCCGACCGCCATGAACCTGTCCGCCATACCCGCAGGCGCCAACCCGCCGGACGACATCAATGTCGTCATCGAGGTCCCCCTGGGCGGGGAACCGATCAAGTACGAGCTCGACAAGGCCAGCGGCGCCATGATGGTGGACCGTTTCCTTTACACCTCCATGCGCTACCCGTGCAATTACGGCTTCATCCCGCACACATTGTCGGATGATGGCGACCCGACCGACGTTCTGGTCGTGGGCCAGCGCGCGCTGATGCCGGGCTGCGTGGTGCGCGCCCGCCCCGTGGGCGTGCTGATGATGGAGGACGAGGCAGGGCTGGACGAGAAGATCGTCGCCGTGCCTCACCCGAAACTCACCCGATATTACGATCAGATCCAAACCTACCGCGATCTGCCCCAAGTGTTGCAGGACCGGATTCCCCACTTCTTCGCCCACTACAAAGACCTGGAACCCGATAAATGGGTCAAGGTGCTGGGCTGGGGCGGGCTGGACAAGGCGCGCGAACTCATTACCGGCGGCATCGAGGCGGCACGATCGTGAGCGCGGTCCGCCATACTGCCCGCATCTTCGCGCTCTGCCTGACGATCACTATCGCCGGCATCAGCCCGGGGGCGGAGGCGCATACCGTACCGCAGGACTCGCAGGGGCACATGTCCGTAACCCCGCCGGAGCGGACCGATCGGCATCCCGCGCCTGTGTCCACACGCGGCCTATTGGCCCTCGACGTCCCGGCATCGGACCGACCGGCACCGGACGGGCAGGGTCTTCACGGCGACCGGGCGAGCTGCTTGCGGCGCTGCGACCTGGACTATGTGCGCACGCATCAGGCCTGCATCGCCGTCATCGGCGGTCTTGCCGAACGGCCGGACGCAGCGGGCGGGATGCAAACGCCCCTTGTCGGGGCGGCCGATTGCGACAGGGCCGCACGGTCCGGCATCCGCCAGTGCCAGACGGATTGCACCGCAGGCCCCCTATCCCGACTGGACGGCCGCGAGACAGAGTAAGGCGTTGTGACGCTTGGGCTCAACCCGATCAGTTTAGGTTGGAGCAGAAACCCCGTCCAAGCGTGATATTCTTCTGGCGCGCCGCTCTGCGTATATATTCACACTGTTCCTTGATGCGAACGACGTCGCGATCAGGGCCGTCCTGCACGCCAAGAAAGTAATCGTCAGCTTCGACGAAAGCGACGACGTAGAGATCATCGAG
>JBCCCX010000260.1:0-4755 GCA_039033275.1 Pseudomonadota bacterium
CAGCCGGGCGACAAGATGGCCGGGCGTCACGGCAACAAGGGTGTGATCTCCAAGATCAACCCGATCGAGGACATGCCCTTCCTGGCCAATGGCAAGGCCGTGGACATTGTGCTGAACCCGCTGGGCGTGCCGTCGCGCATGAATGTCGGGCAGATTCTGGAAACCCACCTCGGTTGGGCCTGTTCCGGTGTCGGCGACATGATCAACGAGGCGCTGGAAGCGTATCGCGAGGACGGCAACATGGCCGGGCTCAAGGAAACGCTCCAGACGGCTTACGGCGACGACGTTACCCTGCCGCGCAAGAATGACGAGCTGGTCGAGCTGGCGTCGAACCTCGAGCGCGGCGTTCCGATCGCCACGCCCGTTTTCGACGGCGCGCGCGAACCGGACATCGTCAAGATGCTGGAAAAGGCGGGCCTGCACAGTTCCGGACAAGTCATCCTGCATGACGGCCGCACGGGCGAGCAATTCACCCGCCCCGTAACGGTCGGCTACAAGTACCTGCTGAAGCTGCATCACCTGGTGGATGACAAGATCCACGCGCGAAGCATCGGCCCGTACTCGCTCGTCACGCAGCAGCCGCTGGGCGGCAAGGCCCAGTTTGGCGGACAGCGCTTCGGCGAGATGGAAGTCTGGGCTCTGGAAGCTTACGGCGCGGCCTACACGCTGCAGGAAATGTTGACCGTGAAGTCGGACGATGTGGCGGGCCGGACGAAAGTCTACGAGTCTATCGTGCGCGGCGACGACAGCTTCGAAGCGGGCATTCCGGAGAGCTTCAACGTTCTCGTGAAGGAAATCCGCTCGCTGGGCCTGAACGTCGAACTGACGAACGGGTAAACACTAACGGGGAGGGGGAGACCCCTCCCGCCTTCATCGGCGAAGGCAAACACACACTGTTCCCGGGCTTGACCCGGGACCCAGGGCGGCAAGCGATCCGCTTCGCACCCCTGGACCCCGGATCAAGTCCGGGGACCGAAGATTTTCAGACCCGACCCGACCCAGACGTGGGCGGGAAGGGTCGCTTGAAAGGAACTGGACATGAACCAAGAGGTCATGAACATCTTCAATCCGGCACAGGAAGGCCCTTCCTTCGACCGGATCCGCATCTCTCTCGCCAGCCCGGAGAAAATCCTCTCCTGGTCGTTCGGTGAGATCAAAAAACCCGAAACCATCAACTACCGGACCTTCAAACCCGAGAAGGACGGCCTGTTCTGCGCGCGCATTTTCGGTCCCGTGAAGGATTATGAGTGCCTGTGCGGCAAGTATAAGCGCATGAAGTACAAAGGCGTCGTTTGCGAGAAATGCGGCGTTGAAGTCACCGTGACGCGCGTCCGTCGCGAGCGCATGGGCCATATCGAGCTGGCCGCGCCGGTCGCGCACATTTGGTTCCTGAAGTCACTGCCGTCACGCATCGCGACCATGCTGAACATGACGCTCAAAGAGGTGGAGCGCGTGCTCTACTTCGAGAGCTATGTCGTGACCGAGCCCGGCCTGACCTCGCTGGAAGAGCGTCAGATCCTGTCCGAGGACGAGTATGACGATGCGCGCGCCGAGTTCGGCGAGGACAGCTTCACCGCCGGGATCGGCGCGGAAGCCGTACGCGAGATGCTGGCCGCTCTCGACCTCGACGCGGAGATCGAGCGCACCCGTTTCGACATGACCGAGACCGGCTCCGAGCTGAAGCTGAAGAAACTGTCCAAGCGCCTGAAATTGCTGGAGAGCTTCAAGCGCTCCGGTAACCGTCCGGAGTGGATGGTGCTGACCATCGTTCCGGTCATCCCGCCGGAACTGCGCCCGCTTGTCCCGCTGGATGGCGGCCGTTTCGCCACGTCCGACCTGAACGATCTTTACCGTCGCGTCATCAACCGGAACAATCGCCTGAAGCGCCTGATCGAACTGCGCGCGCCCGACATCATCATCCGCAACGAAAAGCGTATGCTGCAGGAGTCGGTCGACGCCCTGTTCGACAATGGCCGTCGCGGCCGGACCATCACGGGCGCGAATAAGCGCCCGCTCAAGTCCATGTCCGACATGCTCAAGGGCAAGCAGGGCCGGTTCCGCCAGAACCTGCTCGGCAAGCGCGTGGACTATTCCGGCCGTTCCGTGATCGTGGTCGGACCCGAACTGAAGCTGCACGAATGCGGCTTGCCCAAGAAGATGGCTTTGGAGCTGTTCAAGCCGTTCATCTATTCGCGCCTCGACGCGAAGGGGCTCTCGGGCACGGTCAAGCAGTCCAAGAAACTGGTCGAGAAGGAGCGTCCCGAGATTTGGGACATCCTCGACGAAGTCATTCGCGAGCACCCGGTCCTGTTGAACCGTGCGCCCACCCTTCACCGCCTCGGCATCCAGGCATTCGAGCCCAAGCTGACGGAAGGCAAGGCCATCCGCCTGCACCCGCTCGTCTGCGCGGCGTTCAACGCCGACTTCGACGGCGACCAGATGGCCGTCCACGTCCCGCTGTCGATCGAAGCGCAGTTGGAAGCGCGCGTGCTAATGATGTCCACCAACAACATCCTGTCGCCCGCCAACGGTCGTCCGATCATCGTGCCGTCGCAGGATATCGTTCTGGGCCTCTATTACATGTCGCTGATGCGCGACGGCGAGAAGGGCGAGGGCATGATGTTCGCCGACATCGCTGAAGTCGAAGCCGCGCTCGACAACAAGCTGGTCACGCTCCACTCCAAGGTGAAGGGCCGGTTTGCCGTCACGCATGAGGACGGATCGGTGACGATGGAAGTGGCGGAAACCACGCCGGGCCGCCTGAAACTGGGCGAGTACCTGCCCAAGAACGCCAACATCCCGTTCAGCGTCATCAACAAGGAACTGACGAAGAAGGAGATCGGCAAGCTGATCGACATCGTCTATCGCCACGCCGGTCAGAAGGCGACGGTGATCTTCGCAGACAAGATGATGGGCCTGGGCTTCGGCGAAGCCGCCAAGGCCGGCATCTCGTTCGGCAAGGACGACATGATCATCCCCGACGCCAAGTACACGCTGGTCGAGGAGACCGAGAACCTTGTCCAGGACTTCGAGCAGCAATATGCGGACGGTTTGATCACCAAGGGCGAGAAGTACAACAAAGTCGTGGACGCCTGGTCCAAGTGCACGGACAAGGTGGCCGACGCCATGATGGACGAGGCCGCCAAGCCGCGCTCCATGATCAACTCGATCTTCATGATGGCCGACTCCGGCGCGCGCGGGTCCAAGAACCAGATGAAGCAGCTGGCGGGCATGCGTGGCCTCATGGCCAAACCGTCCGGCGAGATCATCGAGACGCCGATCACCGCGAACATCAAGGAAGGCCTCACGGTGATGGACTACTTCAACTCCACCCACGGCGCCCGCAAGGGTCTCGCGGACACGGCGCTGAAGACGGCCAACTCCGGCTACCTGACCCGCCGTCTCGTGGACGTGGCTCAGGACTGCATCGTCACCGAGCAGGATTGCGGCACTGAAGACGGTATCGAGATCAAACCCGTCGTGGACGGCGGCGACGTCGTCGTCTCCCTCGGCGAGCGCATCCTCGGTCGGGTCCTGTCCGAAGACTTGCACGACCCGCGTACCGGCGAGCTGCTGTTCCCGGCCAACACCTATGTGGACGAGGATATCGCGGCGGCCGTGGACGAGTCCGGCGCGGCCAGCATCCGCGTGCGTTCGCCACTGACCTGCGAGACCGTGACCGGAATCTGCGCGACCTGCTACGGCCGCGACCTGGCCCGCGGCACGAAGGTCAATATGGGCGAAGCGGTCGGCGTCATTGCGGCGCAGTCCATCGGCGAACCCGGCACCCAGCTGACGATGCGGACCTTCCACATCGGCGGCACCGCGTCCGTGGCCGACAAGTCCACCATCGAGGCCGTCAACGAAGGCACGATCCGGTACGAACCCAAGGAGGTCATCGCGACCGAAAACGGCTTCATCGTCAACACGCGCAAGCTGGAGATCGAGGTCGTCAACACGGACGGCAAGTCGCTCGAGATGCACAAGGTCGATTACGGCTCCCGTCTCCCGCTGGAGAACGGCGCCGCGGTCAGCATCGGCACGAAGCTGGCTGAGTGGGACCCGTACACCATGCCGATCCTCTCGGAGGTCGGCGGCACGGTGCGCCTGCTCGACATCGTCGAGGGCGTGTCCGCCAAGGACGAGACCGACGAGGAAACGGGCATCTCAAGCAAGGTGATCGTGGACTGGCGCGCCAGCTCCAAATCCGGCGACATCCAGCCGGCGGCCGTCATAGAAGGCGAGAACGGCGAGCCGGTCGAACTGGGCGAGAACCGCATCGCGCGCTACATGCTGGCAGTGGGGGCCATCCTGTCCGTCAACGACGGCGACGCGGTCAAGCCCGGCACGGTGCTGGCCCGGATCCCGAAAGGCTCCGCGACGCAGCGCGACATCACCGGGGGTCTGCCCCGCGTGGCCGAGCTGTTCGAGGCCCGCCGTCCCAAGGACGATGCCATCATCGCCCAGATGGACGGCAAGATCGAGTTCACGCGCGACTACAAGAACAAGCGCAAGATCTCGATCCTGCCCGAAACTGAAGATGGCGAGACGATCAGCTTCCTCGTTCCCAAGGGCAAGCACATGCTTGTGGCGGATGGCGACATGGTAAAGCGCGGCGACTACATCGTGGACGGCAACCCCGCGCCGCACGACATCCTCGCCGTGATGGGCGTGGAAGCGCTGGCGGAATATCTCGTGGACGAAGTCCAGGGCGTCTACCGCCTGCAGGGCGTGCCGATCAACGACAAGCATATC
>JBCCCX010000261.1:0-4746 GCA_039033275.1 Pseudomonadota bacterium
CTCGATCGGCGACATCCTGGAGAGCGTCTACGAGGGCGACCACGTCCGCGTCGAGGTCGAGGAGGACACCCTCCCCGTCGGCCAGAACCTGCGCGCCGTGCTCGACGACATGCAAAAGCGCATGCGCGAGGCCGCCGCCGATCTCGACTTCGAGGAGGCCGCCCGCCTGCGCGACGAGATCAAGCGCCTGGAGGCGACCGAGCTCACGGTTGCCGACGACCCGCTCGCGCGGCAATCTGCGGTGGACGAGGCCGTGGGGCGTGAGTCGGGGCGCAAGGCCCGGGCGAATGTGCGCGGGCGAAGCGTGAGCGGGCGGCCGGGGACGCGGGCTACGCGGAAGAAGAAGTCAGTGGAGATGTGAAATCGGACTTTGGTAGATGTTCGGTTGCGACGCCAGCTGAACGAAAAAGGGTCCCTAAGGACCCAAAATCGATCAGTCTCTTTTTTCATCCTCGCTAGCTCGTTTCGAGCTAGCGCTGCTCGGCACTTTCGCACCTACCTTGTTGGCATACTTGATTTTTGCGTCCGACCAACTTTTTGTCTTTTCTCTAGCGTTGTTGATCTCACGCATCACGGTTGTCGTGGCCATCATCGTTTCCTCCCACACTCGTCACGCCAGGGTTAACAAACTCCTTAACGTCACCGAGTGCGGCGAGAATGCCCTCTTCCGTGTACGGTTCCAATACCCCTGATGTCACACTTTTCGGCGCTCTTAACAGCTGGTTCTCGTCGAAGGCGAAGCCAGCCTCATTTTTCCGTTTTCCCATCTCAAACATGTGGAGAAACCTGCGGGGCGCAACTCCCCGAAATGACTCAAAAACCACGGCATTCTCAACAAGGTCCCCCTCATTGTCTCCGTCGATCCTTATCATTCGCTCATAAAGAGACTTCGCTCTGCTCTTGGGATATGGCTCAATAAACACAACCCTGGATATCCCGGCCGCGATTATGTGTCGCGCGCACATGTGACAAGGAAACGTAGTTGTATACAGGATAGAGCCTTTCACGCTTATCTCACGCATAGATGCTTCGGTGAGCGCAGCCATTTCTGCATGAACAATCCGACCAAACTCAAGTATGTTAGTAACACCTTTCTTATCGAGCGGTTTACCGCCCTCAAAAAGAGCTTTTTTCGCTAAGTCATCGTTATCCAGCGAAGCGTATTCTTTGGCCAACCAACCAGCGTCGCGTAATGCAGCAAGCGCTTCTGCGACTAATTCGAGTTTCGTGAATGCCGCAGAGTCGCGACCTACTTTATAGTCTCGATCGTCATAATCTGCTTTATCCGGCTGCTTCCAGTTCACGCCCCCTTGTGGGTGCGGAACTTCGTTGTAACCTGTCGCAAGAACTTGGCCGGCATCGTTCGCGATCACTGCACCAATTTGCCTTGAGAGGTCAGCAGATCTTCGTGAGACAGCCTCGGCTTGGAACATCAATGATTCCATAAGCGACGGCGTGATGAAGGGAGCGCCAAAGAGTAGACGAATGAATCTCCTTGCTTCATCTCTCATTCCATCCCCTGAGCGGAGGAATACGTCCGCTTGAGGATACACTTTCTCAACACGCTGACCGTATGGATCCCCTTCTTCTTCACGATCTACCCGAATGATCTCTTCCGCTATCTTTTTGTACTTCGCCTCCTGAACTGATATCGCCGTTCTTGTCATCTTGTTCACCAGATTCTCGACTCTCTTTATCTTCCTTTCAAAGACGGATATTAGAAATACGCGATCTCCATATAACGCTCTTAAAGTTTCGACCTCTTCTGGTCTCTTAATAGAATGTACAAGGAAGCAAGTCCCCTCCGCTGGCACCTCAGGGTCTTTGTTCAATTCCCTGCGCGTCGCAAAAATTTGGCTTATGATTAGTCGCACAGCGGCATCGTTATCGTCCATACTTTTTCGAAGGTGATTTCCTGCCGAGATAAGAGCATACAGGCGCTCGTCTTCTGGCATATCAGGCTTCAGCGCACTGAAGGCATCGTGCTCTTTGATGAGATCAGTGATTCGCAGTCGCTTCGGAGTATATCCAACCTCAAGCAGTGCCGTTTCGATCGCGTCACCGGCCTCGGTTAGGTTTGTGCCTACAGCGCCACATAGACACATAATGAGTTCCGGACGCAGCAGTTTATCGTCAGGTATACGTTCCATATAATGCACCTTGGCCTGAAGCCTTGTTTGGTTACTATGTGTTTAGATAGAACCTGTCTAGTGTTTTCAGATTTCCGAACGGGCTCCTTCCGGGATAGGTTATCAATGCTTGACATTTTGTAGCGAGGTCTTTGTCACGCAGTTTCCCTTTGGAATGGCGTGGTATCCCCGCCTCGTAGATTCACGAACATCCTACAGGTGCAACGCCTATCGGTGGTCATTACCCCTTTTCCCAAACGCATCTTTCAACCCTGGAGAGGGGGCGTTCGCTCTCTGCCATCGTGTAGCGCGGGTAGGCGGTCAACGAATGCGAGTTTTCCACCCCCGCGCTTGCGCTAACGTGCGGCCATCCTCACCCACGAGGCGCCGCGATCCGAACCGGAACCGTGCGGGTGGGGGTGTGGCGCTCGCGTCTGGTGGTTGTTCGGTTGCCGCCAGCCCCGAGGGGCCGCTTGTCGATCCGCCCGTCCGGCACGGGCCCGTCCAAAAGGCGGGCCCGACACGACCGGGCCGCCGAATCGCCCGATCGAACCGCCTGTGCCGATGGCTTCGCCATCCGCCAAGGCGGGAGGGCGTGACGGCTTAAGGCGTCGGCCGTGCGAGCGGCGGCGGCGATCCTCGCCCGGATGCGTCCGGCACGAGGCGCCCCCGCCCCCGTATGTGAGCTGTCGCCGAAGTGCGGGACATGCGGTCGAGATGGGAAACCCCCATCGCAAGTCGCCACAGCTGGGAGCGGTCCGGGACCGTTGCTTGTTTTTGGATTGGCCCTTCGGGGTCGCGGTCACGGACCGCTCCCGCGCCTATGCCCGCTGGGTGAGGCACCGTCTGCCTTCCCCCTCCGCGAGGCCTATGCGCCGCGCGGAGCCGCTTTCGCGCGCCCGTCAGTCCGCGGAAGGGAGCGGCGATGCGACGAGAGCGTTCAGAGAGAGATAGGGAGCCCATAGAGACCCCATGCCGAGACGCCGCCGGACACGATCGCCCCTCGCCGCAGCGCCCGAGACGGGCGAGCCGCGCCTCTTCGATGCGCCGCAAGCGTTTCTCGATCCGCCGGCGCCGGATGACGGGCCGAGCCTCGATGCGCGGTGGGACGCCGTCATCGCCGACGCGAGGGCGGCCGAGGCGGCGACCGCGCCCGCGCTCTTCACGCCGCGCCGCCCGGCCCTCGCGCCCGGCGAGCCGGACAGCCTGCCGCGCTACGGCTCCGACGAGCTCGGCCTCTGGCGCGAATGCCCCGCCCCGGCCTGCACGCGCGGCCGGCAATGCTCCGCCACCCCGCTCCTCTGCTTCGAGGGGCCGAGGCGCGGCGACATTCAGACCCGGATGCGGCCCTGGCGGCCCGTCCTCCAGGCCCTTCTTCTGCGCCACGAGGAGGAGCGGATCGCCGAGGAGCGGGCCGGGAAGGAACGGGCGCGGCGCGATGCGCAGGCCCGCGCGCGGGCGGACGCGGCGCGGATCGGGCTTGCGCGCTGATCGGCTTCACAATGGAGAAAGGAGTCCTTGCGCTCTCATTACGGAAGGTCCACATGTCTGGAGCGCGCAGTGCGCACTCGATCGCCGGCCTGAGTTATCGCCTGGCGTTCCGTTCTCCACGGGCCTTGTCGCCTTTGTTGGGCGGGGCGTGTCGTCGACCCTCCCCAGCCTTCGAATACACTTTGGGAGAGGAATATCCCCATGTCGCAGACCGGAACCGTCAAGTTCTTCAACACCACCAAGGGCTTCGGCTTCATCGCGCCGGATGATGGCGGCAAGGACGTCTTCGTCCACGCCTCGGCCGTCGAGCGCTCCAACATGCCCCCGCTCGTCGAGGGCCAGAAGGTGACCTTCGAGCTCGAGGACGACCGCCGGGGCCGCGGCCCGCAGGCCGTGAACCTGCAGTCGGCAGGCTAGCCACACTGATGCGGCCGGGACACAGCGCCCGGCCGCATCACCCCTCAGACAGACAAAGACCTCGCCGCGCCACGAAGCCCGGCTAGAGAAGGACAGTCCCGAAGGCCTCTCACTGAAGACGGCGACATGTCGACCCGCACCCTCGCCCCCCTCCTCGCGATCAGCGTAGGCCTCGCCATAGGCGGCATCTTCGCCGTGTCGGCCGAGGAACCGGAGGCGAAGACGGACGTCGCGGCGCTGGTCGAGCCGGTGACGGCGCCGGCGATCCTGCGAGAGGCTGAGCCTGAGGCGGCCAAGGCAGCCGAGACGGCCCTCCTCATTCCGGCCGACCCGATCCGCACCGCGCCGAGGCTCCCCATCGCCCTGCCCAAGGGCCTGCGCAAGCCCGCCGAGGTGAAGCCGAAGACGGAGCGGGAGGTCTACACCGCCGGCATCTGCCGGATGATCGAGCTGAGCGCCAGGGCGCACGGCCTGCCGCCGGAATTCCTCGCCCGCCTCATCTGGCAGGAGAGCCGGTTCGACCGCTACGCCCGCTCCCCCGTCGGCGCGCAAGGCATCGCCCAGTTCATGCCCTACACCGCCGCCGAGCGCGGCCTGGAGGACCCGGACGACCCCCGCCAGGCCATCCCCGCCGCCGCCCAGTTCCTCCGCCACCTCCACAACCGCTTCGGCAATCTCGGCCTCGCCGCCGCGGCCTATAATGGCGGCC
>JBCCCX010000262.1:0-4675 GCA_039033275.1 Pseudomonadota bacterium
ACCAAAGCGCCGGGTCCCAGGCGCGCAGGAGATCACGGCCCTCACGGCCAAGGCGGACGCGCTGGCGGCGCTGGGCGCGATGGGCGCGAAGACGGACACTCTGCAACTGTCCCAGCCGACCGGCACCTACTGGCATCCGGGCCGGTCGGGCCGCCTCCAAATGGGACCGAAAAACGTGCTGGCCGACTTCGGCGAACTGCACCCGCGCACGCTAAAAGCG
The DNA here is from genome assembly GCA_039033275.1 of Pseudomonadota bacterium. Lineage (GTDB taxonomy): Bacteria > Pseudomonadota > Alphaproteobacteria > Caulobacterales > Maricaulaceae > Litorimonas. The sequence continues at coordinate 221 of JBCCCX010000262.1, forward strand.
CTGGGCGTGGAAGGGCGCGTCGTCGCGTTCGAGATCTGGCCGGAGAACCTGCCCGCGCCTCGCAAGAAAAACGCATCCAAATCCAAGGGTGCGCTCGCCCTGTCGGACCTGATGCCGGTCCACCGCGACTTCGCCTTCATCGTGCCGGATGCCTTCGCGGCAGGCGATCTGCTGACCGCGGCCCAGCGGGCGGACAAGCAGCTCGTCAGCGACGTGTCCCTCTTCGATGTCTATCGGGGCGCAGGCATTGCGGACGGCCATAAGAGCCTCGCCATCGACGTGACCCTCTCGCCGCGCGACGAAACGCTGACGGACGCGCAGATCGAGGCGGTCGGCGCGAAGATCGTGAGCGCGGCGGAGAAGCTGGGCGCGGTGTTGCGGGGGTAAGCTGGTTTTTTCCGGACAGTCGTCCAGCGGGCGCGTGATGGCCTGGTGCCTCTAAATCCCTCCCCCGAGCAGGGGGAGGTGGGCCGCCGCGCGAAGCGCAAGGCTCGGTGGGGGGTGCCAAGCCTTTCAGTCGGACGGGACGCCGACGATCTTTTATGACCGGCACGCCTCCACCCCCCCTCCGACTTAGCCCTGCGGGCTCAGCCACCTCCCCCTGCTCGGGGGAGGGATTAGAAGCCCGGGACGCGAGCTTACTTCACCGTATTCCCCGCCGGGTCGTCGAATTCGCTGATCACGGCGTCCTTGTCGTGGTGCGTGTTCTGCCCGGCGATGTCTTCGGTCTGGGTCTTGTAGATCGGTTGTTCCGGCATGCGGCCCGCTTTCTCCTTGGCGTCCTTCACCGCACGGGCGGCGACGTCCGGATCGGCTTTAGGGGCGGCGTCCGCGCTGCGGCGGGCGTCGGCTTTCATGTCCTGTCGTGTGGTCATGTCGTGTCCTTGGGATGTCGGTGGGGCGTCGGGGGGGACGTCGGGGAAGGCGTTGGTGTCAGACGGGCCGGTCGACACGGCGCACGCAGGTCAGCCAGGGCGCGACCAGCGGCTCCAGCCTGAAAATCTGCTCGTCAATATGGTCCGGCGTGTGCCCGGCGGCCGCCAGATAGTCGCGCAGCTCGTTGGCGGCGACGGGCCAGAGCGTCTCGGCGTCGATCAGCCCGGCCAGCCATTGCGTGGCGGCGAACAGGTTCCGGTTATGCGTCAGCGCGTAGCCGTCCGCGTCGAACATCATGGCGCGGTAGTCGGCGCGCGGCGGCTGCGTCTCGTCGCCCGGCGTTTCGCGCTGGCTCTGGCCGGTTTCCGGACCGCGATTGATCGGGGGTCGTGTGAGCGTGTTGTGGGCTGTCATCGGTCGTCTCTCAGCTGGCCAAGATGGAACCCGCAAGCGGGCGGGCGGGTTCCATGTCCAGTGCCGAACACCACCCAAAAGGAGAAGACATGTCCGCCCACATCGCCAACAACCCTCATCTGGAAACGCTGATCGAGAACGGCCTGACCGGCGAGGGCGGCCCCTACCTGTCGCTCGCTATCCAGCGCCCGGAACTGGCGGGCAACATCCAGAAGTGGGACATTCTGGCGAAGAACGCGCTTCAACGCGTGGAACAGTTACTCGAGGAACATTTCGGCGAGGACGCGGATGAGCCCAAGGCCTGGGCGTCGCGCTTCGAGGACGTCATCCAGACTTTCGATCCGCTCGAGAACCATTGCGGCGGATGGCTGCTGGTGGCGAGTGCGGACGAGATGGACGTGTTCGAGCTGCAGGACGTGCCGCAGTCGCGCATCGTCTGGTCCGACACGCCCTACCTGCTGCCCGTGATCACGGACGGCATTCAGCGCACCCGCGGATGGGTGCTCGCCGTCGGCCAGCAGCAGGCGGACCTCTACCGCTGGGACGGTGTGGAGATGCACGACGAAACCCACCGCCTCGACTACCGCAGCTACGATGAAATGCGCGAAACCCGCGAGCCGGAAGGCAATGTCAACCTGCACACGAACAGCGCGCTTCGCCCCAATATGAACGGTGGCACGGGAGGATCGGACGCGCAGTTCCATGCCGCCGGCGCGGCCGTGGACGATTATGACGAGGTGCAGATGAAGGACTATCTGAACGGCGTCGCCAAGGCCGTCGAGCCGATCCTGTCCGGCCACGGCGCGCCGCTTATCATCGCGGGCGACCCCAAGACGGCCGGCTGGATGAAGGATCTGGTCGAACTGCACGAGCTGCATGACGACCATATCGACCTGGCGGGCGAAGCGCTCACGCCGGAGCGCCTCCGAGACACGGCCGCACCGATCTTCACCGCCCTGCTGACGGACGGCCATGAGTTGCACGACATGGGCGAAGGCGCCCCGCTGACCGCCGTCGGCCTGACGGCAATCGACGAAGCGGTGAAGGCCGGCAAGGTCCAGACGCTCTACCTGGCCGACGAATTGGACGGCTTTCAGGACAGCAACGAAGACGAACGCATCGAGTTCAAGCAGCTGACCGACGACACGGTCCCGCAGCGCGTGAACAGGGTCGCGATGCGCACCGTGCAGATGGGCGGCGAGGTCAAGGTCCCGCCGACGGCACTGGCGCTGACGGAGACCGAGGCGCTGGCGCGGCTGCGTTACTAAGAGGGCGCGCGTCGCGCGACATATCATTCGGACACCCCCTTCCGACCTCGCCTGCGGCGAGCCCACCTTCCCCTGCTCGGGGAAGGGATTGCGTCGTGCATATTTTATTCCTCCCCCGAGCAGGGGGAGGTGCCGAACGCAGTGAGGCGGTGGGGGGTGTCAAACGAAAAGCCGGCGCGAAGCGTCGTCCTTCTGCCGGTGAGGATATCAGCGCACTTGTTACAACCCCAACACCCGGTCCGGATGCATCCCGTCCACATAGCCCATAAAGGCGCCGTGGATGTTGTAGCCCAGCAGCTCCCTGACCCGCTTCGGCAGGCCCGCCGCCACGTTGCGGCGCGTGCCGAGCACCATGTTCTCCAGCGGCCGCGCCCAGCCGGGGCAGTATTGCGGCGTGACGATCAGGCGCGGGCGCGCCGTCCTGTTCGCCCCGCCCCGGTGGAAGAGCGTGCCCTTGGCGATCATCAGGGAGCCGGAGGGCATGATCGCCTTGACCGTATCGGCATGGTCGCCCGCTGGGCGCGGCGCGTCCGGTCCCCAGAGGTGGCTGCCGGGAATGACCTCCGTCGCCCCGTTCTCTTCCGTCGTGTCGTCGATCGCCCAGAAGGCGCTGACCCCATAGGCCGGACGGGGGCGCGGCACGGTAATCTGCTCGTCGTCAGCATGCCAATCCTGCACGGTTTCGTCGGGCAGGAGCTGGATGGCGAGCAGAGCCGAGAGAAGGCACGATGCGCCAAATTCGCGTTCCACGAAGGACAGGACCAGCGGATGGGCGGCGAGCGCGCCGAACACCTCTGGCGCCTTGTCGATCAGCGCATAGACCCTGTGGGAGCGTAGCCCCTCGAAGTCGTTGCGCCCGCGCTGGGTCAAATGCGGGGCGAGCGCGTCGCGCACGTTCTGCACCGTGTCCGCATCCAGCACGTTTTCGAAAATCACATAGCCGTCGCGCGCGTACCGACCCCACGCAGCCTGCCAATCCGGATTGGCGTGAAAGCCGGAGGCGCGCTCCGCCATGTGCGTTCGAGCCAATTCGGCCAAGGCCGGGGACAGTGTCATCGCCATTGTTTATCTTCTTTCGATTATATCTATTATTGAGTTGAACTCAATTTGCATGTTCGACATCCCCTTGGCAAGGGCTGTCGCCATGCCGAAAGCGTCTGCCGCCCCTGCAATTCTGAAAGCCGCCCAGGCTTGTCTGATCGATGGCGATGGGACGTTCGAGATGCGGGACGTGACGGATCGGGCGGGCGTGTCCGAAGGCTTGGTCTACCACTACTACAAGTCCAAGGCCGGGCTGCTGGCCGCCATCGTGACGGATTTCTACGCGCGCTACGGTGCGGTCGCGAACCGCCATGTGGATCGCGACGTACCATGGCTGGAGCGCGAGGCGGCGCGGCTGCGCGATATGGTCGACTTCCTCTACGAGGATCCGCTGGCGCGCCTCGTCATAGGCGGGTTGAGCCGATTGCCCGAAGCCGCCCGGACGGAGGCGGAGTACCGGCGCGACATCGCCGAACGCTCGGTGCGCAATGTCCGGTCGGGCCAGGACCAGGGCTTCATCCCGGACTGGGTCGATGCGGAGATGGCCGGCCCCGCCACCATCGGCGCGATGAACCAGGTCGTGATGCAGGCCCTGTCGGCAGACCCGCCCCCGCCCCGCGACGCTGTCACGTCGGAGCTGTGGCGCATCATCCGCGCGATCGTCGCGGCTTGACCTCGTGCGGTCGCCGCAGGTGGACTTTCGCCAACGGCAAAAATAGCGAAAGCGCCGCGAGCCCGAGCGGAGCCTTGTCGTGGCCTCTCTTCCTTCCGCTCACCCCGACCTCCGCCATAATGAGCGGTGGAAAGAACTCATTTTAAATCCGTCCCCGGCATTTATTGCCGGGGTCTGGTCTCG
>JBCCCX010000263.1:0-4639 GCA_039033275.1 Pseudomonadota bacterium
AGGGGAAGGCAAAGGCGTTGGTGGACAGGGTCAAATGAAAGATGACGCTATACTCGCTTGCCTCCAAATACCCTACGTCTATTAGACTACAGACACCACCATGGACGAGATGCAGCCGTTAGGGACAAAATGATCGTATTGATCATGGAGTTTTTGTCCCGAACTATCGCGATAGTAGCTGTATTCCCGGACGCCTAGCGTCCTCGCTTCTAGCCTGGATACTACACCTGTAAATACATTTAGGCTTTTGCGCAGCTCTTCAGCGGCAATCTCTAGCACAATCTGCGCCTCATCCCTTTTGGTCCCAGTTGAGTACTCGTCATAGACTTTGCGGCTCAGAACATCGCCCTGTAAATAGTCATCTGATGCAATGGCCGGCGACATCCCAAACAGCTCAACAAATTTCTAATGAAAAGCTGATTCATAACTTGAACAATTGCCCAAGCAAGAGGCATTGCCGCAGCGGAAGTACGCTTCGACTGATACAAGCTGACTATCTTTGAAATACCAACGATAGCGCATCTTGCCCGGAAGATCTCTATAGTCATGCTCTCCCGTCAGCCTCTCGAACTCTCCGTCTAGCAAGACTTCTGCATCAGTCATGGAAACACGACGCAGATTTTGTGAAGTGAACGGATATTTCTCCTGAAAATCAGCAACGGTTTCCGACCCAAGAAGAAAGCCTTCAAAATTTATCGAACCAGTTTCATCGTTTCCGCCTTCATCATTTTCAGTGGTGCCAAAAATCGATTGCAAAAGCTTAAAGGCTTCAAATTGGCATATTGTTGGGTTTGTGCGGAAGTCGTTTAGCTTCTGCTCCAAATTCTCATATTGCTGAACAGTAACTGATCCCGAAATTTCAGCCCCAACTAACTTCAGGACGCCACGTGCGCCTGCTTCTCCCTCGAATTCGATAAACCGTGTCACTTCCGTATCTGCATCGCGACACATTTGATCCATACGCTCGAACAACTCATCCCTATCTTCAGAAGGCATCTGTGCCATTGCCGTGGATGAAAGGCCGATTAATATCACCATTGAGAAGAGAGAAAGTCTTGCCATCAAAATTCCTCCAAGTGCGTTGATCAAGTAACTCAGATGCCATCTCGCTTGGTCCGGCCTGCAACTTATCCATTCACCGCTAACCATAGCAGGCTTCACTGCGGATTCCACGCTCGTATTGGACGTCCGATGTCACTCGTGCCCTCGATAGCCGCAAGTTTGGTCCACCATTGCGGGTTGATGCCTTCTAGGTCCAATTTTTGATCAGTCGATGATGTGCTTGACGGGATGTGAGTTGGGATACCCTTTGCCGGTGGTTTGGCTCGAAGCAAAAACAGATCTGAGAGTGAGAGATGGTCCGGGTGTTCCGTGACGGGTTTGGACGTCGGGAGAGAGGCTCCCGGCTGGCCTGTCGCGGAATTATCCCGATGACCAAGCAACAGAAAATCATCCTCAGCGCCTCGCGCGACATTCCTTTTACTAAGCTGATGCTCAGCCAATCGAACGTACGCCACGTCAAAGCGGTAGTATCGATCGAGGAACTGGCTGAGGACATCGAGCGGCGGACGCTGCCCAGCTCGATCACCGTGCGGCCCGTGCTGGATGAGAGCAGCGCCGAGACTGGCATGTACACGATCCCCGCCGGCGGACGGCGGTTCCGTGCGCTCGAGCTGCTCGTGAAACAGAAACGCATGAACAAGACCGCGCCGGTACCCTGCATCGTCCGCCCAGATGGGCTCGCCGAGGAGGACAGCCCTGCCGAGAACGTCGAGCGCGCGCCGCTGCATCCGCTCGACCAGTTCCGCGCCTTCCAGGCGACCTGCGTGAAGGGCGGCGCCGCGGAAGAGATCGCCGCTGCCTTCTTCGTCCCGGCCAGCGTGGTCGAAGAACGACTGAAGTTCTCGGCAATAGGGTCGGCGCTGCTCAAGAGTTGCTAGGTTTCGTTTTTTGCAGCGAACGGCCGCTTCGACGGGCTGCGCTGCAGCATCGAGATCACATGGCGAAAGGCAGCTTTGGGCCGCAGATCATTTGCCACTTGTTATTTGTGGGCAGCTCAACCCAGGCACTCTTTCAAGGAGATCGTCTTCGAATTCTAGGAAACGGCACAAGAGCCAATCGAGTTCGCGACCGTGCGACCTGGTCAGTTTCTGCCGGTCGGCGATCTCTCTGCGAAACCAATGGCGGAAATCTGCTAGCGTCTCTCCAAAAAAGGTGGCAGCGACCTGAGCAGAGCAAAGCTGCGACTGAACACAGAGCGACAGGCGCGTGAAAAATTGCACGATTGTCAGATACGTCTCATCTCCGACCTCCCGGAGGACCCGACGGGCAATGTTGCCTTCGACGATTGGTACCCGCTCGTCCGGGACCGCATCGCTCGCGTCTAGATCGGCAATCTCCTCCTGTAGTGCCCGTGAGATCTCGAGGTATGCGGTTTGCGCGCCCCTTGTATCCCAAATATCTATCATCTCCAGCGTTTGAGCGGCCCTAGCCGACGCCTTCCGATCAAAATACTCAAGGAGCGCGAAGCCGCCGCCGCCGATGACCGCGAGGATGCCGAAAGCGGCCGCCAGACCGGGGAGGCCATTCCAGACGCGCATCGGGACACGGACGAAGCGCTCTTCGGTCATCGCTCGCAGAGCTCGAACAGGTCGAACGTCTCGGCCGGGTCGAGCGAACCTTCGTGCTTCGTTAGCAGCGACTGCAGACAGTCGACATAGATTAAATCAAGCACGTAGACCGCCTTCGAGCGCGGCATCTCCTCACTATCCCGGTCAATGCGGGGGAGACCGATGTAGCCGCGAGACGCGAGCGCCTCCCCGTCAATCGTGCAGGCGTCGAGGTCGATCGGCTTACGCCCAGAGGGCGCTCGCGCAACAGCGTCCGCGATGGCCGCATAGTTGTTCCGAAAACAGGCCGCGCGCGCCTCATCGATCTCCACTACTTCGTCACAGACGATACAGTCCGCGGCAGCGACCCCAGCAGCCGTCAGCATGATCGCTGCAGACAAGAAACTAAAATAGCGCATGGTCCCCTACGATCCGTCCCTTCGTCATCCAGGGCACCTGACGGCCTTCGCTCTGACCCGACACGATGCGGCGCAGGCCCTCGGCGAGCTCCGATGCCTCGATCCGTCCGTTGCCATTGGCGTCGTGCAAAGACCGCTCCCCGACGAGGACGCGCTCCAGCGCCACCGTGAAGAGCCCGCCCTCCAGCGAGCGCGCCTCAATCGACTGCTGTCGCCCCTTGGAGGCGGCGAGGACTGTCAGGTTCGAGGGGACCGACGAAAGGCCTGCCACGGCGCCGTCGTTGGTCGCGAACCCACCGATCCCCGCGGACCCAGAGTGGCAGGCGTCCATGAGCACGGTGATCCGCGCCTCCGCATCGGCCAGCCGCGCGGCGACATCCTCCCAGGCCAGCGCCGTTCCCGGCAGGTCCGTGAGGTCGGTCTGGGACATGGCCAGGTAGAACCGGCCCTCCGCGTCCTGGACTCCGTGCCCGGCGAAGAAGAGGACGGCGTGATCGGCAGCCGTGAGGCCATCGAGCAGCGCGTCGATGGCCTCCAACGCGTCCTGCGGCCCGGCGCGACGGCCACCGACGAAGCTGGCGGGCTCGAATGCCGGTACGTCGTCGGGCAGTCCAGCCATCAGACGCATGAAACGATCCGCATCCGCCTTGGCATAGTTCAGGTCCGATAGTCCCGGGTCCTGATACCGATCGATCGCCACGGCTAGGGCCCGCCGCGTCCCGCCGGGCAGTTCGGGCCCCAGGTCGCGGGTGACCGGAAGGCTGGCGATGCCGTCGGGGCCGACGGCTAGCAGGCTCGCATGGCGGGTCCCCGGAAGACGCGGCACGTCGATCCGGGCCTCCACGGCCCCGACTTCGATCGCCGCCGTCCGCGTCAGGACACCGTCCTGGTATAGCCTCAACTCACGCGCGCCCCGCGTCGGGTCCAGGGCGGCGACCGCCTCGATCCGCCCATCCGTCGCGACGATCGTGCCCGACAGGTCCGGCGGAACCGGCATCGGCGGCGCGGACGGCACCTCCCCCGACAGGACTAGCTCGACAAGGTCGGGGGCGTGCAGCGCGGCGTCGAACCGGTCCAGGCTGAACTGGCCGGACAGGCCGGGGAAGCGCAGGTCGATCCGAGAGGCGGCCTCGGCCGTAGCGTCGAAGCGATAGTCCTCCGTCCAGACGGCGATCTCATCGTCGACGATGCGCCCCGACAGCACGGTCGTCCCATCAGCGACCCGATGGATATGGAAGCTCCCATCGCTGTTCATCTGGACTATGAAGCGCCCATCCTCGGTCAGCATCGCGTCCATCAGCAGGTTGCCGGACGGTAGGTCACTCCATTCCTGCAGGACGGCGCCTTCCGCACGGTCGAAGATCAGGATGCGGCCGAAGCCCGGCGTCTGAAGTACGAGGTGCGAGCCGAAGAGACGCGCCTCGAACGCGTGGTCCATGAATGAAGGAAGCGGGGATGTCGCTCGCGATGTAGCCGTTCTCACGGACGATGCTTCCGAACACGTCCGGTGGCTGACGGCCGTTAACGAGGTCCAACACGAAGAGATAGGACGCGCCGCGCAACGCGCCGCCCGTGGCGCCGGACTGACATTCCATCCGTCCGATCAAGGCC
>JBCCCX010000264.1:0-4603 GCA_039033275.1 Pseudomonadota bacterium
CGCCCATCAGGATCCAGCATCCGAGCGCCGGCACGGTGAGGAAAACGAAACCGACGGCCGGGGCCCAGACACGGTCGACGAGGTAGCCGCCGACCAGGCGCCCGACCATGGTCGACAGCCCGATCACGCCCGCGCCGATCAACAGGCTTGCCGCCATATTGTCCGTATAGCCCTTGTCGAGCAGAATGAATTTGGAGTTCGCGATGATCCCCGACACGACGGCGCCGAGCACGAGGAAGGCGAAGAGGATGACCCAAAAGCGGTAGTCCGCGTAGATCTCCCGCACGGTCAATCCCGGCATGGGGCTCACATCCTGCGTCCGCGCCTTGACGAAGACGTAGGCGATATAGGCGAGGAAGAAGGCGGCCATGAGCGCGATCGCCATGACGGCCCCGCCGGGACGGTTGAGAACCGTGATGACGACTGTGCAAAGCGCAATGGCAATGAGGATCGGAACCCAGATCCAGCTGAGCAGGGAACGCTCGCCACTCGTATCCACGGAGGCGAGCTGGCGGTTCTCCTTCTCGTCCTTGAACAGGAAGAAGGCCAGAGGAAGGGAGAGGACGAGCGGCAGCATACCGACCCCGACATAGGCCCAGCGCCACCCGAAGGCGTTGATCATGGCCTGGATCGAGGGCGACGCGATGAAGCCGTAAAGGCCCGTTCCGGTCAGCGCGATACCCAGCGCCAATCCCCGGTGCCTGTCGAAATTGTTCACGATCGCCTTGGTCCAGGTGATCGGCAGGGTCGCGGAGCCCAGGACCGCCGTGACGAAGAAGATGAGATAGAAGACGCTCGGATCCGCCGTCATCTGCGAGAACGCCATCGTGCCGAGCCCCAGCGCCACGATGGACGGCAGCAGCACCTTTCTCGCACCGTAACGGTCCACCAGCTGTCCCGCGACCGGCGCCCCGATCAGAACGCCCGACGTCATGAACAGGAAACCCGCCGTGATGACTTCACGCGACCAGCCGAACTCCTTGGCCAGCTCCGGCCCGATGATGATGAGCGCCCAGTATGGAAGGGGCGACAGGCAGAGCGCGATCCCGATCAGGCTGGCGAAGACGATCGGCCAGCCGCGGCTCCACTCCGAGCCGGAAAGTTTTTCGACGGCGATCTCTGTCATGCGGCCCCCAGATGTCCGATCTCGGATCGAACTTTTCGTTTGCGACTCTTCACCTTCTGCCCGACACTGTCACGCATGAATTGCGACATGACAAGGCGCACGGCTTTGGGCGGACTGGCCGCTTTGACCGTCGCCGCCCCCGCCTGCCGCCCGAGCGATAGACCGCTCGATGCGGACGTCATCGTGGTCGGCGCGGGCCTGTCCGGCCTGCACGCGGCGCGCATGCTGGAAGAAGACGGCCTTGACGTATTCGTCGTCGAAGCGTTGGACCGCGTGGGCGGGCGCATGTTCACGCTCGATCACGAAGGCGGTTTCACCGAAGGCGGCGGACAACAGATCGGCGCCAACTACGCCCGCGTGCTCGACACGGCGGAAGCGTTGGGCGTCCCGCTTTATGCCGGGACGGGGCGTGGCCCGGAAACGTCTCACTATGTGGACGGCGCGTGGCAGGGCGAGAACCTCGACATCGCGGCCTTCCCGAAGGCGTTCCGATCCGCGTCCCCTGCATCGGCCATGTTCCGGCTGCTCGGTCCCGAACCGGGTTTCGAGGCGTCGGATAGCTGGCTGTCGCCCGCGCCGGAGTTCGACATCTCCGCCGCGCAGTTCTTGACAGAACGTGGCTTTTCTCCGGCCGCGCAGGCTTTGATCGAACGGTCGCTCAACGCCAACGATCTCGCCACCTACTCCATGTTGAACCTGCACCGCACCTGGCAGCTCTACCGGCAGAGCGGCGGCATGGGGGACACGCAATATGTCGTCGGCGGCAGTCAGAGATTGCTCGAAGCCATGGCGGGCAGCCTGGCGAGACCCGTCGCCCTGTCCACGCCGGTCGTGTCCATCGCCAATGACGGCGCGGTCTGCACAGTCGCAACAGCGTCACGGACATATAGGGCATCCAGCGTCGTTTGCACCCTGCCCTTCCCGGCGCTGAGGCGCATTGGGGGTGTGGAGGGCATGAGTGGCGTTCAGCGCGAAGCCATGACAGACCTCCCGTACACGCAGATATGGCAAGTCCATATGCGGACGCGGCGTCCATTCTGGGAGCAGGACGGGCTGGGGCCGAGCGCCTGGACGGACACGCCTTTGGAACGCGTCTTCGCCGATACGGGGCAATCGGGAGACTTGTCCGGGTTTCACCGCGGCTGGGTCAACGGAACGGGCGTCGAGACCTGGAGAGGCAACGACACAGCTGCGGAAAGCTACATCGAACGCTATGCCGCCATCCGGCCGATGGCAGACGATGCGCTTGAACCGCTGGCCATCGTCGACTGGACGCGGGACAACCCTTTTGCGGGCGGAGCCTACTACCACTGGAAACCTGGCCAGGCCGGGCGCATGGCCGGAGAAATGGGGAAGCCCGTCGGCGGAATCCATTTCGCCGGAGAGCATTTGGGTGTGTTGCACACCGGTATGGAAGCCGCCATGGAGTCCGCAGAGTGCGCGGCGCTGGCGATTATGGAGGCGCGAGCGTGACTGTGCGTCAGGGACATCTGGCCGAGATGGCCGAAGGTGTGAGGAGTCCGGAACTCGACTTTCTGTTCGCGGAAGGTCGCGAACGCCGTTTCGTACCGGGGGAGCACCTCATTACCGAGGGCGAACGGACCGATTACTTCTACGATGTGCTAGACGGAACGGTCGCGCTAGCGCGCAACGGCCGGGACGGGCGAAGGCAGATCCTGTCGTTTCTCGGCGCACGGCAATTTCTGGGAGCGAGTTCGACCGAACGTTATCCGAACCTCGCCACCGCTCTGACGCCTGTCACGGCCATCTGCTATCCACGCGCGGCGTTGGAGCGCGCCTTGGAGACCACGCCGGGCTTCGCGTCAAAGTTCAGGACGGTATTGACCCGCATTCTGGAGTCGGCTCACGACCATGTCTACACGATCGGCCAGCGCAGCGCGATCGAGCGAGTCGCATCCTTCCTCCTCTATCTGAGAGCCAATCAGGCCCGTTTCGATCCGGTCGGGCCGCGCGACAAGTCGGTCCACATCGACCTGCCCATGACCCGGTTGGACATTGCCGACTTTCTCGGCCTGACCATCGAGACGGTCAGCCGGGCCTTTTCCTCGCTGAAGCGGTCCGGCACGATCGCCTTCAAGGACAGCCATTCCTGCGAAATCGTCAATCTCGACCGTATCCGCGAATTGGGCGGGCGCGAGGACTTTACGGAGCACCGAGGCCGCGCCTGACCTTCCGATCCACGGCAGCAGCAACGCCCTTGGAAAAAGTCAAGGTTCGCCCGTCTCACAGCGCTATGTGCGGGTCATCAACGCAAGGGACCCGAACATGAGTAATCCTCTCAAGGAACAGATGCCGACACTCGCCCGCCACGAAGGCGTGTGGGAAGGCACATATCGCCACTACGACGCCGACGGAAACAAGACGGACGAGCACCATTCCAAGCTGGTCTGCCGTTTTCCGGAAGACGGGCATCCCTATCACCAGACGAACCACTACACTTGGGATGACGGCCGAACGGAGACACGCGACTTCCCGGCCACCGTCGAAGGCGGTCGGCTGCGCTGGGACAATGAATTCATCCAAGGCTGGGCAGCCGACGTGCAGCTCGATGACTTCGGCCGCTCCACCATGCTGAACTGGACCCGGACGGGCGAGCCGGACCTCTACCTGTACGAAATGATCCAGATCAGCGATGACGGCAAGAAACGCGCCCGGGTCTGGCAATGGTTCAAGAACGACCAGTTGATTTCCCGTACACTCGTGGATGAACGCAAGGTCAGCGACGACTGGACCGGTCAGTAGCCGACACACTCCGGTCAAAGAAAAAGGCGCGCCGGAACGGCGCGCCTTTTTCATAAGAGATTGTGGTCTTCTAGCTGGCCGGTGCAACGCGAAGCGACAGGCTTGCCCCGCGGCTGCGTTCGGTAAACGGAAAGCGGTAGAAGATGTGGCTGCCGACGGTCACGGTGCGCTTCAAGGATCTGTTCCACTTCGGGTTGACGTAGTCCGTGTGGTAGTGGGTCGACTTGCCGACGATGCTGCGCGGCGTCTGCGTCATGACGTATTTCGCGACCTCGTTGGCCTGATCCCAAGGCTGCCCGACGGGCGTCTTGTCCATAGATCCGTCACAGGTGAAGCTGAACTGGCAACCTGTACGGCGTTCGGAACCCTGATAGACGACACCGCAGATCGTGTCGGGATAATGACGCGATAGAACACGGTTCTGGACGACTTGCGCCACGGCGATCTGGCCGGATCGGCTCTCGCCGCGCGCTTCGTAATAGACGGCCTCGGCAAGGCAATCCGCCTCGCGCATAGTGGCCTCGCTATGCTTGCGCAGGGACGATGTGTCCTCAGCAATCGTTTCGAGATCATTGACCGTCAGCGCAAGAGCGGACGACTCTTCGGAGTCCGGACCGTAGAGGTCGACCAGGCGCTGGACGGCTGCACTATCTGTACTTTGTTCAGGTGTGGACCGGAACTGATCGACCAACTGTGCCGTTGTGAAATCGACCC
>JBCCCX010000265.1:0-4549 GCA_039033275.1 Pseudomonadota bacterium
GCCCGGGCCAACGTTGCGCTCTTGACGCTGAACCGGCCGGAAAAGCTAAACGCGCTCTCTGATGATCTTCTTGAAGCGGTCGCAGCGGCGCTCGACGATCTGGCTGTAGACAACAGCATTTTCGCCGTGGTGCTTACCGGCGCGGACGATGTTTTCGCAGCAGGTGCGGATGTATCGCGCTTCCGGCAGTTCGACGCTGAAACGATTCGCACCGATACCCGGCCCGGCATTTGGCACCGCATCGCAACCTTTCCCAAGCCGCTGATCGCGGCGGTCGAGGGCTGGTGCCTGGGCGCGGGAACCGAGCTTGCGCTCCATTGCGACATCGTCATCGCTTCTACAACTGCGGTCTTCGGCCTGCCCGAAGTCTCGCTTGGCATTATTCCCGGCGCCGGCGGTACGCAGCGTACCGCGCGCGCGCTATCGAAATCCGACGCCATGCTGCTCGTGCTCTCCGGCGACCGCTTTGATGCCGAAACCGCCCACGCTATGCGCCTCGTCTCCCGCCTCGTTCCGGCTGGCGCGGCCGCGGCCCAGTCGCTCGACCTCGCGCACCGGATCGCCTGCAACTCGCCGACGGCGGTTCGCCTGGCCAAAGCGGCCGTCCTTGCCGCCGGCGAGACCGGGCTGACTGAGGGGCTCGACGCTGAACGCACCTATTTTTTCGAGGCCTTTGCCAGCCCCGATCGCGAGATCGGTGTTGAGGCCTTCCTCGAAAAACGACGACCTGATTACCTCGCGAGTCGGGGGGAGCGGGCTGGTTCGGAACCCAACGTATGATCGCCCTTGTGCCCACCCAAGGGTGTCACCTTAAAGCGCCTTTGCTATGGTTGTGGGACTCAGCAGGGTCTGACTCGGACTTACCCCTTCCGCCGTTTCAGCAACATCCTTGAAACCTACGAGTCTGGTGTTCCAAAACCTATGACGTTGCTGAAGCCAACAATCGACGACCCTCAACCCTTCCGGCTCAAGACTGTTTATGCGTTCGCGCTCGCTCTGCCTTACAGAAATGAGCTCGCCTTCCTCCAAAATGGTCAGGTGTTTCTTGATCTCCTTCGGAGTGACGTCGAACCGGTCCACCTTCTCTGAAGGACGGGGCTTTCACGCCGTCCGGCCGCACTAGCCTTGGCATCTCTGTAAAAGCGGATTTAGTTGGTCGTTTCAAAGGCGACGAAATCTCGGGCGCTTACCTCGATCCAGAGCGCGACGACCGGTTCCCAGTGGAGCCAGCTTACTGATCCAAACGAAGCGATGACTTGTGAGCGAATCTTCTTAAGCCTTCTAGCTGGCTTTGTGGTTGCAGGGTCCGTGTACCCAAAGGCGTCGGGATACCAACGATGGTTCTCGGTTATCGTTACTCCAAGAAGCCTGGTGCCCAGCACGCGATATGTCGATGTTGAACCGCTCGGTCGAGATCGACGCACGCCAATCCTTGGCTTGCCCTTTGGTGCCGTTCAGTCCGTTTGGGCCAGAAAATGGTTCGTGTACCAGCCCGAAACATCCGGCATTTCCTCATGTGGTCTGCCATCCTCTCGCAACAAAATCCCTGCCTCGAACAAAAAGCGTGACATGTCGGCGAACATCATGTCGTCGATCAGACCGACGGGTTCGCTCAGGTCCTTCAGAAACCCGCCTTCGACCAGGGCCTTCATCGATGCCCGTACCAGGGCGGGATTGGTCAGCACGCCTTGTGTCTGGTCGATCAAGATCTCGGCTGCGTCCTGCGGATTGTCGGCCGCGTACACATAGCCCCGTTGGACCGCCTGAATGAAGGCACCTGAGATTTCCGGGTTTTCGGCGATCCAGGTGCCGTTGCCCCCGAGAAATGTCGTGTGCTGATCGGGCACTCCGTAGTCGGCGTAGCGGAAAGCGCGCTGCGGGCGGTTCAGAAGGATCGAATTTACCCCTTCCCAAGTGCTCACTTCCAATGTGAAATCGACACTGCCGTTGGCCAGCGCCTCATAGGCCGATGTCCCCAGCGTGACCGTATCGAATGCGCCGGTGCCGCCGTCACTTCGGATGATCGTCGAGATCAGGGCGTTTTCCCAAGCGCTCCCGAAACCGGCATAGGTCATGCCGTCCAGATCGGCGGGACGCCGGATATCCTCGCGTTCGCCGTTGAAGACCAGCCGTCCGGTTTCGTGCTGTACGATTGCCATGACGACGGTCATGTCCGCCCCGGCGGCGCGCTGCGTGTAAAAGCCGATGGCGCTCAGGATGCCGAACTCGGCGACGCCCGCCGCGACCAGCGTGCCGGATGAGGTGTCCGTGTAGGGCAGGATGTCCACTTCCAGTCCAGCTTCCGCGAACCAGCCTTTGGCCTGCGCCACGTAGAGGCCGACGTGGTTCGTGTTCGGTGTCCAGTCGAGCGCGACGCTCAGCTTCTCCTGTGCTGCGGCGGGCAGCGCCGCGGCCATTAGGATCGTTGCGATGAGGTGTTTCATCAAGTTTCTCCGGTTTGTTGAAGGAGCAGGTCGAGAAGCCGTGCCTCGATGGCATGGGCCTCGCTACAGGCCGGTTGGACCAGTCGTGGGCGGCTGATTGCAACAGGCACTTCGGCGATGACTCGGGCCGGGCGGTGCGACAGAACATAGATGCGGTCGGACAGGGCCACGGCTTCTCGCACGTCGTGGGTGATCAGGAGGGTGGTCCAGCGCGATGCGCGCCAGCGTGTCTCGAACCAGGCCTGCATCCGGGTGCGTGTCAGCGCGTCCAGTGCGCCGAAGGGCTCGTCCAGGAGCTGAACCTGTCGGCCCAGGATGACGGTGCGCAGGAGCGCCGCGCGCTGGCGCATGCCGCCGGAGAGTTGCGCCGGATAGTGATCCGCGAATCCTGCGAGCCCGAATGCGTCCAGCAGAGGGAGGACACGGGCGCGGGCGTCCTTTCGCGCCATACCCTGGAGTTCGAGGCCGAGGGTGAGGTTGTCGATGATCGGGCGCCAGGGCATCAGCGCGTCGCGCTGCGGCATGAAGGCGAAGCTGTCGCGATGCTTCGCGAGCGGGCGCCCCGCGAGATCTATCTCCCCGATGTCATGGGTAACAGCTCCGGTCAGTATGCGAAAAATGGTCGATTTCCCGGCACCCGACGGGCCGAGGATCGAGACGAATTCGCCCTGCGCCAGATGCAGCGAAATCCGGTCCAGCACAGGGGTGTCGCCCAAGGTGACGCTGACCTCCCGCATGTCCAGAAAGCTCATCTCGGCCTCCCGGCATCGCGCCAGCGCAGGACGATCCCTTGAAGCAGGGCGGCAGCGGCGAAGTACATCAGCGTCAGCAGCGAACTGATTGCCACGGCGGCGAGCACGAGGTCCGGCCGGAAACTGTTCTTGGCGTTCAGGATCACGATGCCGAGCCCGGCCCGCGCGCCCACATATTCCGCAAAGATCGCGGCGACGACTGCATAGGTAATCGAAATGCGCAGGCCCGCAAAAAAGTAAGGCATCGCCGAGGGAAAGCGGGCGTGGCGAAAGACCTGGACACGGTTTGCGCCCATCGACCGCATGAGATCTTCGATGTCGGGATCCGCGGCCTCGTAGCCGTCGACCAGGGCCACCAGCATGGGAAAGAAGGTGACGAGAGCCACCAGCAGCACTTTGGGTGTCAGCTCGAATCCGAACCACAGAACGACGAGGGGAGCGATGGCGACCAGCGGCAGGGTCTGGCTGACAACGAAAATGGGGAACAGCGCCCGGCGCAGGCGCCGGTCGAAGTCGAGAAGAACGGACAAGCCGAAGGCAACGCTCAACGACAGGGCAAAGCCCACAAGGCTGGCGGTCAGGGTCGGCACCGTATTGGCCCACAGTAAATCGCGATGCGAAACGACCTGGTCAAGCACACGGGAGGGCGGGGGCAGCATCAGAGGCGAGATACCCGAGAGACGGACATAGAGTTCCCAGGTGGCGAAGGCGCCGGCGATGCTTAGGAGCGCTGGAACCTTTTGGGCCAGACCTAGGCCGGATCGACGCGGCTGGGGGCGCTGCATAAGCTCAGCGCTTGCTGGGGCTGTTGGCGGAGACCGTCAGATCGATCGTGACATGGCCGTCGGGCGGGCCGAAACGGCAGAAGGCGTGCTCCAGCGTCGTGAAGACGCGGCCCGCGTCGCCGGTGAGACGGGTGCAGAAGTTCTTTGACCGATCGAAGGTCCCACTGCGCTTGAGGAATGCGATACAGCCCATGATTTCGTCCATGTGATCCCCGGCACCCATCACATAGAGAGAGAATTGCGCGTCCGCGACCTCTCCAGTGCGCGGCGCCTCTTCAAGCCCGGCGAGGGCCGTTTCCTGGCGGGACGCCAGCGGCTCGCTTGGGTTGGCGAGAGCTGCGGTCCGGCAGATCGGATCATCGGGTTCTCCGGGGCAACCGCGCGACAAGGTCGCGCGCAGGATCACATGGGTTCGGGACGCGGCCGCGCTGACATAGAGATCGCGCAGCGCGGGAAACAAGATCTCCGGTGGACCGACGATCAGGGTCGAGATGTCATCGGTGTCGATGCGGAGCCTGTCTCGCCAGGGATCCAGCGCCTCGAGAGATGACAGGATGATGTCGATGAA
>JBCCCX010000266.1:0-4482 GCA_039033275.1 Pseudomonadota bacterium
CCCATTCGGATGGCGTCCTGCATATCCTCGGGGCCGAAAACGCTCTCATCGGCCAGCAGGGGCACGTCGATCTGATCCCGCAGCCGGGGACCGTATCGAGCCTCCCTCGCCTTCTCCTGAAGTCCGGAGACCGGGGCATCATGCGTCCAGGTCAGGATTTCGGCGTCATGCCCCAAGGATCGTGACAGTTCAGCTGCCGTTTCCGCCTGAGCATGCGACTCCTCTCGCAATCCATGATCCACGTGAAGGACCGCTTTCAGGGCTTTGTGCCCGCTCAGGATTTTCAACAAAGCGAGACTGTCACCGCCGCCTGAAAGTCCGAGCGCGAAGGGCGGGGCGTCGGCACAGAGCGCCGCGTGGACAACTGCCGCCGGGTCGGCCGTCAACAGCCCGTGCGGGACAGTTCGCGGGCGGCCTTGTCCTTTGCAGATTGCGAGGCGTTCGGGAACTGGTCGCCGAAGCTGCGAAGCGCGGTGCAAGCCTCACCAGCCTGGCCCATTTCGCGCAAGGACGCGCCGAGCTTGACCAACGCATCCGGCGCCTTGTCCCCGTCCGGGGTCGCGCGCATGGCGGCGATGTAGCTTTCGGCGGCCGTATTGTATTGTCCGCGCACGAAATAGCTTTCGCCCAGCCAGAAGTGTGCTTCGCCCACATTCCGTGACGCCGGATCCACGGCGATATATTGAAGCAGCTCGCTCTCCGCGCCCGCATAGTCGCCTTCGGCGAGGCGGGTCTTGCCGCTTTCCAGCAGAGCCGACGCATCGACGGCGGGTTGCGTCGCGCCGGGTGTCAGAACGAACGGTTCGGTGCGCGTGGTAGGCGGTCCTTGGATCTGCGAGACGGTGCCTGGCCCCGCGACGTAACTATCGTCAATTTGCGGGCCGGTCTGCGAGGCGACCAGATCGACCGCGTCCAGATGGATGCGGGTCCGGATCGCCAGCTCTTGCAGCTCGCGGATTTCGGACTCGAGCGCATCCATGCGGTTCATCTCAAGGTCGCGCTCATAGGAGAGTCGCTCGATCTCGCCGCGCAAGGTACGGATCGTCGTTTCAAGCGTGTCCACGCGGGCCATCAGCCGTTCGGCAGCCGGATCGCCCGTCAGCATGCGCGCCTCCAGCTGGTCCACACGCAGCCGCAGGGCCTCGTTGCGCGACGCCAGCTCGGCCCGGCTTTGCGCGAAAGCAGGCGCGGCGATCGCGACCGACAAAAGCATGGGCGCCGCAAGACGCAAAGCTGTCTTCAAGCGGGCGATGATCGTGTCCTCAGCTCTGGCCGAGCGGACGCAGATTGGTATGGCCGTTGCGGTTGCGCGCCCAGCCTTCCTCATTGCTGCGCGCGTCGATCGGGCGCTCCTTGCCGTAGGACACGGTCGTCAGGCGACCGGGTTCCACGCCTTGGCCGACCAGAAAGGACTTCACGCTATTGGCGCGGCGCGCCCCGAGCGCGATGTTGTACTGTCGCGTTCCGCGTTCATCCGCATGGCCTTCGACCACGGCGGTGTAGTTCGGATAGCGTTTCAACCATTCTGCCTGCTGGCGCAGCGTGTCGCGCGCCTGGGGGCTGAGCGTATGCTGGTCGTAGCCGAAATAAACGCGCGGATCACCGCCGGTCTGGTACGCGAAATCGTCGATAGACCCTGGGACCGGAGGTTGTGCGACCGGATCGATGGGCGTTGGCGCAATAACCTGCGGCGGCGGAGCGGGCTGCGTCACGGGCGGCGGCGCCTGGACGACAGGTTCCGGTTCGGGAACGGGGTCCGGCTGTGTCGCGCAGGCCGCGAGGACCAGAGCGCCAAGAGAAACGAGAGCGAGCGAGCGAGTTGCGTATGTCATGTTCCGTCCACTTTTGTCGTATGTTGCTTTCAACATCGTCCTGAGCGCGAGGTCAAAGGGCGAAAGGTGAATCTTTGAACAGGGTATGGCCGAATTATGACCGGAAGCGCCGTTTTCGGCGAAAAGCCAAATTCGACAAGGATAGGTGCGGCGAAGATCAGTCCAGTATGGGCGACCAGGACGGGTCCGTTGCCTGCCCCGGCGTGTCGACTCGTTTCAGATTACGCCCTGTTAGGTCCACGGACCACAATTCGGCCCGCGAATCGCGCCCGCGTGTCTCCTTGGTGAAGATGATGATGCGTCCATTGGGCGACCAACTCGGCATGTCGACGAGGTAGTCGTCCGTCAGAATCCGTTCATTGCTGCCGTCCGGGTCCATCACACCGATCGCGAAGCGGCCGCGATTCTGGCGCACGAAGGCGATCTTGTCGCCGCGCGGACTCCAGACCGGCTGGTTGTAGCGGCCGTCGCCGAAGCTGATGCGCCGGGGCGAAGCGCCGTCGGCGTCCATTGTGTAGAGTTGAGGCGACCCGCCCCGGTCGCTCTGGAAAACGATGCGGCGACCATCCGGTGAATAGCTGGCCGACACGTCGATCCCCGGATCGGTCGTCAGCCGCTCCGTGGACCGCGAAGCGAGGTCCATACGGAAAATGTCGATATTGCCGCCCTGCTCCATCGACAGAACAAGGGACTGCCCGTCCGGTGAGAAACGCGGCGCAAAGGTCATGCCCGGAAAGCTGCCCAGCAATTCACGACGTCCGGTCGCGATGTCGAGGATGTAGACCTGCGGCGGCAAGGTCTCGTAGCTCATATAGGTGATGGTCTGGCTGCTGGGGTCGAATTGCGGGCTGACGACCAGATCGGAGCCGCCCAGCAGATATTGCGGGTCGAATCCGTCCTGATCCATGACGGCAAGGCGCTTCTGTCGGTTCGTCTTCGGCCCGCGCTGGTCCACGAAAACGATGCGGGAGTCGAAATAGCCCTCTTCACCCGTCAGAGCCTTGTAGACGGCATCGGCCGCCTTGTGGGCGGTCCGGCGCCAATTCGACGTCGTGGTGGAGAAGCGGATGCCCTGCAGCTGCTGACCGGCGAACACATCCCATAGCCTGAATTCCACCCGGACGCGGCCCGGCGCATCCGGCACGACCCGGCCCGAAACGAGCGCGTCGGCCCGGATGACGCGCCAGTCCGCGAAGGTCGGCTCGTAGTCGATGTCGGTCTGCGTCTCCAGGAAGCTAGCCGGGTCGAGCGAGCGGAACACGGCGCTGCTTTCCAGATCGTTGCGGATGACCTCTGCGATCTGCGCCCCCAGATCGCGCGTCTGCGGGTCCGTGCCGAGAAAGTCCGGCACGGCGATCGGAACGGGGTCCACATTGCCCTGCGTGATATCGACCTCGATCTGGGCCGAGGCTCCCAAGGGCAAGGCGAGACCGAACACGGCCAGGAGCAGGATGATATATCGCGTCATAGGACCCTTAAGTCACAATTGTGGTCGGAAGTTCAAGATCAGCGATTGCCACTGCTCGAACTTGTCCGCAGGCAGGAAATCATAAGGTGCGCATTTGGTCACGGCCTGCACGGCGCGCATCTCGGCCACATCCCAGAAGGGATTGCCCGGCGCGGCGCGGCGCGAGGCGGCGCGGTCGATGACCCGCACGTCGCGGACGAAACCGCCCGGTTCCATATCGACCCGCAGGCGCACGACCAGCTTTTCGAGATCCGTCGCATCCACGGGCTTGCGCCAGCAACGGTACATGGCGCTGTTGAGCGCATCCAGTTCCGACAAGGTCATCTGCGTGCCCAGGCCGATGCCTTCGCGCGCGCGGTCGGAATAGACCAGCCGCTCATCGTCCGACTCCTGGGCGACCTGGCTGTCGGCGACGGTGGATGTGTCGCGCGACTTGTCGATCAGTGTGGAAATGCGGTCCAGATCGAATTGCGGGGCGGCCTCGGCGACCCGCTCCGGCTCGGGTTCGGGAACGTCGCTTTCTTCCGGAACAGTATCCGGCGGAGTTTCCGGCTGGATCGTCGCTTCCTCGTCGGGGGCGATATTGACGCTATCGCCCGCTTCGGGCGCGTTCTCGGCCGCCTCCCGCACCTGCATGGGCTGTTCCGGTTCGACAATAGGTTCAGGTTCGCGCCGTTCCAGCGAAGCGCGTATATTCGTCATTTCGTCCACCGTGATGATCTCGACGGGGACGACGCGTCCTTCTTCCAGTGGCTCCACGGACGAAAAAGCTAGGCCCGCACCGAACATCACGCCGGCGTGCAGCAGCAGCGATATGGGCAGACCGGCCCGGATCATCGCCGGTCCGCTATCATTGGCTGACCGGGTCCGTCACGAGGTTGAGATTGGAAAATCCGGCTGCGTTGACGCGCGCCATGACCTTCATCACCGCACCGTAATCGGAGTTTTCGTCACCGCGAAGGAAGATGCGCTCATCATAGCCCGTATCCGACACGGCCACGAGCTTGGCGATCAATTCGTCGATCGGCACTTCCTCTTCCTGGAGGAAGACGCGCCCTTCGGAATCGACCGTTACAGTCAATGGCTCCCAACGGCGCGCAAGCCGATGACAGCCTCTAGGAGAGCGGGCCGCGCCCGGCGGGGTAGGGCACCGGGTCTCTGGACCGTAGGCAAACGCATGAC
>JBCCCX010000267.1:0-4459 GCA_039033275.1 Pseudomonadota bacterium
CACGACGACATCCCGGCGCACCCTCCAGACACTTCAGTAAGTAACGCGCCACGGCATCACGATGGCCGGCAAACCCGAACGACGCGATGAAGTCCCTAGCGCCTTTCAGCTGCCGGCGCTGAAACGCCTTGTGGTCCCTGACGCGGGCCGCTATGGCCGTCTCGCGACGCATATCAGCGAGCGCGACAGCAGATGTTGATGAAATCGTAGGACGTGCTACATTACCAACGCAGTTAGGCATCTCGTTTCTCGCAAGGTTCGGGGTTGCTCAGAGCGTCGGAATGGGCTGCTACCCGTCCGGCGCTCGTCTGTTTTGAGGCTTCGACAGCCTCGACGTTGACGACACAGAGCGTGCCGTCGATCCGGTGAGCCCGGACATCCTCACAAGCCGCGTCGTCGTCCGTGAGCCCTTGGCGCACGAGAAGATCGAGGACTGGCTTGATGCGATTATCGATGTCGCCGCGCACGCCTCTCGGCACACCGATCACGACCCTGTACGGGCCCGACACCTTCCGCTGGCGATGCGCAAGGCACTCCCAGCCAGCCATATCGATCCACCGCTGGTAGTCGCGTGTCTTGACGCGGCGCTTGCCCACCGTGGCGAAGAGATGGTTGACGGACGGGGGCGTGGTGATGCGAAGCTCGATCATGCCGCCCTCCTCATGCGAGCCGCACGGGCGCGGTCGACGTATTCCGAAGCGTCCATCCATGTCTCAGGGGCGAGCTCGCGGGCGCCTGTGTCGGCCTCCGCGAGGAACATCTCGGCGTCGGGCAGGTGATCGGCACAGAACCAGGCGCGCGCAGTCGGCCGAGCATCAGGCCCGATGGATCTAGCCACGCTCTCGTGAGCGCGCTTTCGGCATTCGGGATAGAGAGCGCAGCGCGCGAGGCGGATCATTCGGCCGCCTCCAGCAAGCTCGTCTGCACAGGCTGCGTGACAGGCTCTAGCGCCAGGCGAGGACGTGATAGCTCGTCGTCGATCCGGCGGCAGGCGATGTCGAAGTAACGCTCGTCAATCTCAATCCCGATGAAGCGGCGGCCTTCACGGACGACCGCTACTCCGGTGGTGCCAGAACCCATGAAGGGGTCGAGAATCGTTGCTCCATCACCTGCGACCGTCTCTAGGATCGCGGTTATCAGTTCGAGGGGCTTTTCGGTCTGATGGAGCCTCTGCCCCGACGACACGCGCCCCGCAGTGATAACGTTGCCATGAGACGCGCTATGATATTCCGGCGTCCCATTCGAGAAGTGCAGTGCCAACTCGTGCTGCGCGCGGAAGCCTGACCCCAAGCCGGCTGACGGCTTTGCCCACACGATAAGGTTCTGATGCCTAAGGCCGGCGGCCTCTATCGCCGGCGCCAGTTGACCGGCCATGCGCCAGTCCGTGAATGCCGTGAACGTGCCTCCTCGCTTCAAGGACCTACGAGCCCAACCGGCGACATGGCCCATCAGCCAACAGAGGCCAGCCGTGGTCATGTTGTCGTTGATGAACCACCCCTGATCCCGGATGGTTTCGGAACGTAGACCCATGCCTTTCGCGGCTTGCTTTCCGGCCTCAGAGAAACCGCCGCTGCAATAGGGCGGGTCCGTCACGACGGCATCCACCGCACCCAACGTCGGCATCACCTCTCGGCAATCGCCATGGTAGAGCGTCACCTGCCCGTCTCCGAGGATGACCTTGTGGGGTTCGCTCACGACCGCGCCCTCCACTTCCTGTAGGCGCGCTCCAACCTCTCCGATCGGGCGTGCGATCGACGAAGCCGCCAGAGCAGGTGTGCCGCGATGATGCGTGCGATAACCTTCATGCGGTGTGTTCCAATTGGGCGAGACGTGCGGTCATGGCGGCCATCTGCGTGCGGATGCGATCGGCCTCGGCGTCCTGTCGGGCGGCGTCGAGCCAGCCGAGACGGTCAGGAAGGGCGGCAGCCAGAACGTCCGGCCCATAGACGCGGACGAGGGTGAGGAAGGCGTCCAGGCGCGGCGGATAGCGCTCTTGCAGCCAGCCCTGGACGGTGCGGTAGGCAATGCCGGTCTCGGCACTGACGTTGGTAGCGGTGTCGCGCGGATGGAGCCGCCGCAGGAACGCGGCCAGCTCTGCCAGTTCTACGCATCGGGTTGCGGGGTTCCGCGCACGGGTGTGCGTGTCAGCCATCATGTCGCCTCGGTAGGTTACGGACATGGCTGACCTACCCACGGAGACAGAGACGGACTGGATATCGCTAGCGAGCGCGGCGACGGGAATCGAACAGCGCTTGCGAGCGGGAATGGACAAAGGACCGGGCGAGCGCCGAACGGCTGCTCAACCCGGCCAGTCTTCCGCGCCTGAACGGGGAAACGAGCATTCAGGGCGGGAAGGGTGCGGGGACGCATTACTCATCCCCCGCGTCTATGGCCGGCACGGGACGCGCCGGTTGATCTTGATAGCGCCCGGCATACGGACGGTCCGTAGGCTGTGTCAGCGCCATGAAAAGCACCTGGGCGATCGGATAGCCCTGCGGAAAGCGCTTCACCTCGTCGGCGTGGTTGGTGATCTCCAGCGTGAGGAAGCCCCGCCAGCCGGGCTCGATCGTCGTCATCGGCATCCACACGCCATCGCGTGCCAGCGAGGACTTGGATGTGACGAGGCCCATCAGGTCATCGGGCATGTCGAATTGCTCGGCAGCGACCGAGAGGACGAACTTGTTCGGCCAGAGGACCACCGGCTCGCCAAGCGTCAGGTCATACCCGCAAGCCGAGAGTCCACCCGTGCGACCGTGCGCGACGAAGGCGTCCTCGGCCATGTCGACGATCGGACGGCGGGCGATGATGTCCTGGCGGGCGAGGATCATCTATTGAGCCTCCGCCATGCGCTTTGCGTGCGCGCGAACGCCATGGACGACCGACGTATGATCTCGGCCGAGCGCGGCGCCAATCCAAGGAAAGCTCCACCCTCGCTCGCGCAGGTGGTGCATCACCTCCTGCCGCGCGATTACGATCGCGCGCTGGCGGCGAGGACCCAGTATGTCGCGCGCCTCGACGCCGGGATGGCGGGTGAGTACGTCTTGCAGGACGGCGCGGACGGTAGGGGTGGTGTAGGGCTGTGGAGCGGCCGGAACGCGCTTCAGTTCGCGTTGTTGCCGGGGAGCGAGCCCGAGGATTTTGCGGCGACGCTCCACCCCTCGCACGTTCCGTGCTGGAAGCTCGGCCGCTATCCGTCGATAGGACGCCCCCTCCGCGTACATCTTGCGCAGGATCTCGTCTTCTTGCTCAGTCCAGTTCGCGAATTTCGATTCCGGCGTTGCGGCCTTCGACACGGATTTCGGGAGTGGATCGCAAGGCGCGTCGGGCGCGCGCTCAACGGCCCTTTCCGCGCCACGAATGCCGGCAGCGAAGATGCGTTCGCGGCAGGCTCGATAGCTCTCCTGCATCTCCCTCAGCGCGCTCATGACGACGCACCGAAGGCGACGAGGACGACAACGGCGAGGGTGCCGATAAGCGCCCACATGGCGCGATCGTGGGGGCTCATGACGGTCCCTCCGTCAGACCACGCGCAGCCATCTCCTGACCGGCAATGCGGTCTATGAGAGCGATGAAGCGGGATAGACCGATGATCTCACCAGCGATGAGAACGGACGGATCGTCGGGACGGGAGGACGATGGAGAGACATCCTCCCGTCCCTGCCGCGCGCCGTGGTAAGCGACCGGGTGACGCGCGGTGTTCGGTGTGGGGGCAGGAGCGGTCATGCGGCGGCCCTCTCGACCGAGGTGACAGCGCAATGACCGCCGGTGAGATAAGCGGCTACGAACGCTTCTGCCTGCTCCGAGACGATGGCGTTGCCGTAGGCGCGCAGGCGTCCCATTCGGGCGGGAGCCCCATGAGCCAGCGGCTGTGTTCCGGGGCTAACTGGCCGCCACTTTCCATCCGTGCAGAGGAGCCAGTCAGCATCTCGCCAGTGACCGTTAGTCGGGCCGGGCCCAGCGACGGAAGGACAATCCCGATCCGATCGCGGGTTGCTCGCATCTCCTCGCCCATGAGCTCGCGAGGGATCATGCCAGTCGCCATCTCCGCTTGTTGCTCCAGGCCCGGGGAGCTGCTCTGCCCGCCCCCCGATCGTCGACCGTTCTTCTCCGACGACATGATCGCCCTGCGGCTCTTTCGTTGCATCGCCGCCGTTGGTGTGTCCCACCCGGCCAGCGCTACCGTCTTGCGGCTGCTGCCCGTGTTGCCCGCCGGGTTGTATTGCCCCGGCTTGCCCGGCGACCCCGCCATCGGCGTCGGCCAGCCCGCTAGATGCACGGCCGCGGTGTTCAGTTGCTCGCCCTTCGCCCCGCCGCCCCGCTCCGCATACGCCTTCGCATTCGCGTGGCGAAAGTCCCGATGCGCTGGCGTCGGCCAACCTCTCAGCGGCAAAATACAATCGCTGCCGCCAGTGCGGCGCGCCGAAGCCCGCAGCGCAGGTATCGACCAGATCGGAAGAGC